>NZ_LMRM01000061.1:0-1032 GCF_001426045.1 Methylobacterium sp. Leaf94 | reverse complement strand
GCGCTCGCCCGACCAGCTGCGCCGGCCAAGCTACCCGTGGTGAAGCGGCCTACCGCGCACTAACTTTACCCTTGGACCACCGCGTGGGGGCCGATCAGGTGACGAGGATTGCCCTTCGTTGGCAGACACGGAGACCGGCCTCACACCGGGCGTTTGTCCACGACCCAAGTCCCGTTCCGCAGTCCCACCCTGGTTCCGTCGGCAGATTAACGATCGGGTCCGAGTCGGCCGCCGTCGGGCCGGACCCGGCTGCGTCTGCTGGGCTATTGTCGCGAACAACCGATTGTCACCTTTCGTGCGGGGCACAGCCGTCCCGCTTCGAACGTGTGAGCGTCGCCCTCCGCGCGCTGCCGCCCTTCACGTGGCCGAAACGCTTTCACGAACCCGTTGCGCGGCGCCCTCGTATGGGCTACCAGGGCGGAACGGTCAGCACCCGTAGCTCAGCTGGATAGAGCGTTGCCCTCCGAAGGCAAAGGTCACACGTTCGAATCGTGTCGGGTGCGCCAATCATAACTCATTGTTTCTGATTATGATTCGGACCTCCGTCTGAAGCTCCACAAAGCGTCGTTGATCAGCTTGGCACATTTTTGGCACAAGCGACGGATCACGAATCATGGCGACCATCCGTAAGCGTGGACGATCCTGGCACGTTCAGGTGCGACGCGTGGGCACTCCTGCATCAACACAATCGTTTCCCTCTAAGGGTGAAGCCGTATCGTGGGCGAAGGCGCAAGAGCGCGAATCCCGACGATCAGCGCCTCCCTCAACACGCATCGACACGGACGATCTGACTGTTGGGGCGTTGCTGCTACGGTATCAAATCGAAATTACCCCTCTGAAAAAGGGCCATGTTTCCGAAAACTGCCGGATCAAAAATATTATCGGGAGACCAATTGCGAAGGTCGCTTTGCGGAATTTAACTTCCGGACAGCTTGCTGATCGGCCCCCACGCGGTGGTCCAAGGGTAAAGTTAGTGCGCGGTAGGCCGCTTCACCACGGGTAGCTTGGCCGGCGCAGCTGGTCGGGCGAGCG
>NZ_LMRM01000060.1:0-1112 GCF_001426045.1 Methylobacterium sp. Leaf94 | reverse complement strand
AAGGCCCAGATCCAGGACTACCGCAAGCAGTACGACGAGACCGTCGCGACCGCCAAGGCGAAGGCGGAAGCCGCGGCCGTCGCCGCCAAGTCCGCCGCAACCCAGGGCGCCTTCTACGGCGCGCTCGCCCTGATCCTGGGCGCGCTCGCCGGCTTCCTCGGCGGACGCCTCGGCGCCCCCAAGCGCCACACCCTCGCCGACAGCGTCGACGCCCGCCGCGTCTGAGCCCATCCCGGCCGGTCCCCGCGACCGGCCGGATCCCCGAACAGCAGGAGACCTGCCATGAACGGCGATCAATTCCGCGGCGCCTCGCGCCATCTCAAGGGCCGTGCCCAGACCGTGGTCGGCGGCCTCACTGGTGACCCGGCGCGCCAGGTGCGCGGCGCCGTGAACCAGGTGGCCGGCGGCGCCCAGTACGCCTACGGCCGCGCCCGCGACCGGGCCGAGGATCTCGTCGATGACGGCCGCCACCTCGCCCACGAAGTACGCGACCGCGCCGGCCACTGGATCGAGGAAGGCCGCGACCGCGCCGATCACCTGATCGACGAGGGCCGCGCCTTCACCCGTCACGCCCGCAAGCGCGGATCGACCTACGGCCGACGGGCCGTGCGCTACGCCGACGACAACCGCGCTTCAGCGCTCCTTGGCCTCGCCGCCGTCGCCTTCGCGGTCGGGTGGTTCGCCCGGCCCCGGCGTTGATCTGCGAGCCGATTCCCGGGCTTGGCTTGCCGGACGCGAAAGGCTCCGGGAAGCCGCCCTGGAACGGAGCGTGGGATCCGTCGGTGCCCCATCCCCGTTCTCTAACCTACGCGCGCCGCCTCGGCCGATCGCGATCCTGCCGACAGGCGAGCGATCACCCTCGGATCGTACCGTTTCTCCCAGACCTCGGACCACAGGATCGACGATGAGCAAGGGCTACCCCTCGATGACCGCGCTGCTGGGCCTTCTGGCCGTGGCCGGCTACCAGAACCGCGACAAGCTCGCCGAGC
Organism: Methylobacterium sp. Leaf94; assembly: GCF_001426045.1. NCBI lineage: Bacteria > Pseudomonadati > Pseudomonadota > Alphaproteobacteria > Hyphomicrobiales > Methylobacteriaceae > Methylobacterium > Methylobacterium sp. Leaf94. The sequence continues at coordinate 123 of NZ_LMRM01000060.1, read as the reverse complement.
TGTTGAAGGGCCACGAGCCCACCGCACCCCAACGCACCGTCCCACCGATCCCGAACACAGCCTCCACCGGCACGGCCACCGGCAGCGGCGGCCTCGGCAATCTAGCCGGGCTTCTGGGCGGCG
>NZ_LMRM01000059.1:0-1254 GCF_001426045.1 Methylobacterium sp. Leaf94 | reverse complement strand
AGGGTCGTGTTCTCACCGCGCGAGATGATGAAGTCGACGTAGCCGATTTTGTCGAGCTTCAGACCGTCGAACGTCGAGTGATCGACGGTCAGGTTCTTGGTGCCAGGCACCGCGCTGATCGCATAGAAGCCAGACGCAGCGTCGAAGGTTGAGTTCTTGATCGCGACGTTATCGGCCTGCACGTTGATCGAGACACCGCGGAAGTCGTACCCGTCCAGGGTCACGCCTGCCTTGGTGATGGCCAGCACGTTCATGGCCTTGTTGTAGTAGACACCATCAACTGCCTTGAGGCCGGCAAAGCTCTTGAGCTGTGAGGTGCTAAGGAGCATCCCAACGGACTCACCCACACCCGCAATGTCACCCAGGCCGTTGTTACGAGCGATGGCGGCAAGATCCGAAGCAACGTACATTAGCAGTTTCCCAAACAAGGGTGCTCCAGCACCACAACGTGGGAAGCATGGGTCACCGTTCGAAAATTGCGAAAAGCAATGAGCCAATATTATAAGATGATTTAATATCCTATAATACAAGCATTAGGGTATTGCTGTTTGCATAAATTTAATATGCTATTTGCAGAACAATTCATGTGATTTCATCCAGACTTTTAAAGCGTTTCATATCAAATGTGTGTCGCATTTAAGCAACGGATGCAGGTGAAGTTTCCGTAACGTACTCGGCTCCGGACCCATAAGTTTGGCTTGGCGGGCGTGCCTGTGATTCCTTCGGGGTGAAGGAGGCGCCAAGGGCCGAGTTTTGATTGACGGAGGATCAGTTTGCGAAGATCGCTTCGCATCTGCCGATCGACACCCGGTGCAAGACGCGCGTCGATGACCGACGCGTGATCAGCGGGATCAGCGACGAGTTGAAGTCCGGCGGGCGTTAGACTGACACCCCGCGTGAGATGCACGGCCCGAAAAAGACCCTTTACAATCACTTCGTGCGCGGGGCGGCCAAGGGGGTCTGGGGTGATCTCTTCAAGACCCAGACCCGGGCCGGTGGGCCGCCCTCCCCGGTGCTGATCGACTCCTCGGTCGTGAAGGCGAATCGCTGCGCCTCCGGTGGAAAAAAAGGGGGGGGCCAAAGCCAAGCCATTGGCCGCTCGCGGGGTGGACGCACGACCAAAATCCACGCCCTCACCGGCCGGTTCTGCCGCCCGCTGATCGGCCCCCACGCGGTGGTCCAAGGGTAAAGTTAGTGCGCGGTAGGCCGCTTCACCACGGGTAGCTTGGCCGGCGCAGCTGGTCGGGCGAGCGC
>NZ_LMRM01000058.1:0-3150 GCF_001426045.1 Methylobacterium sp. Leaf94 | reverse complement strand
GCACCAGCGCCCATGGTACTGTGTCTCAAGACACGGGAGAGTCGGTCGCCGCCAGACCTGCACAGAACAAGACAGCTCACCAATGAGCCGTTCCCTCTCAAACGATCGCCGCACCAGAAAGGCCGCCCTCCGGGGCGGCCTTTCTGCGTTTCCGGCTCCTCGGTCGGTCGCGGCGTCCGTTGGACCATGCCCCTGCGGACATGGGCTTAGGGATCCTGCCGACGTCCGCAGGGTTCGGATCGGATCTGCGGACAGGCGGTCTTTCGGACAGGATCCCTGCGGACCGCTCCCTTAGCGCAGGCGGCGTCCGTCCTTCGGGATGGCGGAGAGGTCGAAGGCGTAGCCCTTGGCCGCCAGGGCCTCGAGGACCAGGTACTTCACGGTCACCCGGCGATCGAGGGCCTCCTGCCGCAGGGCCGTCCAGACGGGATCCGGTACCTCGACCTTCAGGACCGTCGCCTTGGTCCGCCGCCTCGCGGAAGCCCGGGCCTTCGGCGTCCGGACCGAACCGGTCTCAATGGTCTCGGCAGGCCGGGGCGTCTCGGGGACTCCCGGGGCGGCCGGCGGCTCCTGGGGGGCGCTCGAGGCCCGGGTGAAGCCGAGGTCGCTCGTCGCGGCCGCCAGCAGCCGGGCCTCCTCCGGACTCGTGTGCGGCCGTGGGCGGGGCGAGGGCAGGAACGGAGGCTTGCTCATCGTCCGGCTCCCGGCTGCTCGGCCAAGTCCTGCTGCGCGGCCTGCTGTTCGGCCAGGATGGCAAGGAGCTCGTTCAGGACGCCGCCCACCTCGGCGGCGGCCTTCGGGTCTCCGCCCGGCCCGGCCGGCGTCGACCCCGTGAAATGCATGGACTGGTACGCGGCCCGCTGGATCACCTCGGTCCGCAGCAGCGGGATACCGGCGCCCTGGATCTCCTCCCGGGCATGCTGGGCGACGCGGTTCTGCAGGGGCGACATCTGGGTCAGGACCACCCGCGCGGGGATCGATCGGCGCAGCATGCGTTCGGCCCGCTGCACCACCTCGTAGGTCCGGAACACCTCCTGCAGGTCCATTCCCGAGATCTTGGTGGGGATCAGCACGAGGTCCGACTCGGCAATCGCGTAGGTGACGGCCTGCGAGGCGGCCCCCTCGAGGTCCACCAGGACGATCCCGTACTGCGTCGCCGCCTCCGCGATGCGGTCGAGGATGACGGTCTCCGTCACGCCCGAGATGACCGCGACGGTGGAGTCCGCCCCCGCGCGCGCGCGCCAGGCGCCTACATGCCCGTTCGGATCGGCATCGACGATGGCCACGCTTCCCCCCTGTCGGGCGAAGGCATCGGCCAGGCAGATCACGAGCGTCGTTTTCCCGACCCCGCCCTTCGTGGAGCAGACGCTGATGACCGCCATCGAAAAGGCTCCCCGGGCTCGTGGGCCCACATTCCCCAAGGTGCAAAACCCCGAGGGCCCCAATGCCCTAATGCCCAAATTCCCAAGAACCCGTAAACCCAATTGGGTTCTTGGGCAAAAGGCCATTTGCCCATCTGTATGAGATTTGCGCGTTGTCACAGAGCCTTACGACTTATTGCGTGTGGCGGTTCTGTTGGATAGACCGTCTATCTGGACCGTCGACGCTATTCGGTTTTCCGAGGAGAACGCCTTCCCTCGGATCGGATGGCCCGGGGGATGAACGGGCGCCCCGGTCCCGGCGGGAAACACCGATCGGGTGCTGCTGCGGGACGACACAAGTCCCTGGTTTGACAGGAGACCCTCGCGCATGCCGAATGTGCGGTCTCGGTCCCTTGCTCGACCGGGGATTCGATCAAGGAACCGCCGCCACACCGCAGTAGGACCCTGAAACGACAACGGCCCCCCCGGTCGCCAAACCGGAAGGGCCGTCAAGTCGCAGAATGTGCCAGAGAACACCGAAGGTCTCTAGCACATCACAGCTCCCTCCAGGAGTCAATCGGGAATGTTCATTCTCGAGGCGATGTCGCTCGGCCCGATGCGGTCCCAACCCAGGGACCACCATGTCGTTCGATCACCTGCTCACTCTCGTTAACCATGTTCCCCTGGCCGCTCTGGACGCCCTGAGCCGCGATCTGTGGCGCGCGGCCGGGGAGGGCGCCCTGACGGAAGTCCAGGCCCAGGCCCTCGCCGAAGCCATCCACGGCCGCCGCAAACCGCGCGCCCAGGCCTCCGCCGTTTCCCTCGGAGGCCTCGCGGTCATCCCCCCTCGGACGCCCCCTGAGGCGGCTGTGGAGGCCCCGGGCGCGTCCTCAGGCCAGAACCCGAGCCGGGATCCGCGCCTCTGGTCCTATTTCCCCCCCAAGCGCTCCCAGCGCTCGCCCGACCGGGCCCGCTCACTGGAGCGCCGGCGGACCCTGGCGGCCACCGGGCCCCTGCCGCCGAAGCTCGCCTGCCGCTTCACCACGGGAGAATTGGCGGTCCTCAAGATCGTGGCCGACGCGTTCGTCGCCGGACGCCAGTGCACGCTCTCGATCCCCGAGATCGCCGCCCGAGCCGGTGTGGGCCAGACCAAGGCGCGCCTGGCCCTGCGGGTCGCCCAGAACCTCGGCCTAGTGTCGATCACGGAACGACGGGTCCAGTACCGTCCCAATCGCACCAACGTGGTTCGGATCGTTTCCCCGAGCTGGCTGGGCTGGCTGGCGCGCTGGAATCCCCGGAGCAAGCCCCCCAAGGCGCTCGCTGCGGAGCCTGCAGCCTTTCGGGGGCCTGGATCTCCCGGCCCTCAAGCCACGGGTACCGTGGAAGGGGGGGAGGGTTCACTTTTGAGAGGCCCACGGAATCAAGGGTTTACGAGAAGAAGAGAAAACGGGCGCGCAACCTGGGGGTGAGGAGCCGCTCCGGCCGAGCGGGCAGAGCTCCGAAGCTCCTGGCCTGCCTCGGGATCAGGGCCCGCGAACCCCCAAAAAGCACGCGCAACGCCAGGGTGAGCTCGTGTCGAGGTCACGCGATCAGGGCAGGATTTCCGGCCTCGTCAGAGCGCGACCTCGACACGGGGTCGCGTCCTATGTCTGCGTCCGGAGAGAACCAAACTGCGACATGTGCGTTTTCCCCGTTTCCGGCAGTTGACGGGTCTGGGAGTGATCCGTATACCCCGGTTCATCGGCGGGCGGCCAACGGGGTTGGCGGCTTGCTTTTGCATCTCCTGACG
>NZ_LMRM01000057.1:0-3421 GCF_001426045.1 Methylobacterium sp. Leaf94 | reverse complement strand
TGCTCCGCACCCGTCTTCTGACCTCGCCGCATGTCCAGCTCCTTCAGTCCTGGCTGATCCTCTCAATCAGCCCGGTCCAAAGCCAGCCAGTCAGGTCAGGTGTTCAAAATGACGACGCCTACGCGAAGCGTCGCAAGACAAACCTTTCCATGACTAGTCCGAGCCAGATTGTGCCAAAGCACCAGCCCATCACGTAGGTGTAATCTACAGTCACTCCAAGCTGAGGATTATAGGCAAGTCTTACCCACTCGACGATTTGGACGATTGGGCTCCACTTCATTATGCTGTACAACTCATCGGGAAGCATATTTGGCAGAAAAAAAACACCGGATGTCATATAAAGCAATATGGTGATTATGATGTAGCCCCACAACCATCCCGGGAAGACTGTCATGATGGCCATGTTGATGGCTCCCATTCCGAGGCCCAGTAGCAAGGCCATCGTGTAGCCACCAATCGCCATTGCTGGGTCGTCCGGGCTGGGGCTACTGCCCAACGCAAGCAGAATAGCAAAGACAATAATCAGCCCTTGAAAACCTTTTATTGTTTCTACGATAAACCTAGCGGCCATGATATCGAAGGCTTTTACTTGCGGGTAATACATCAGCGGCCGGTTAACCAGCATAGCCTTCATTGCCTCACGTGAAGTATACTGGAAAACTAAGACTGGAACCGCGCCGGTTGCGACGAACAATATCGCATCATTCCCCATCGGCGACGGTATGCCCCGGAAGATCATGATCCCGACCATCAAAAAGATGTGCGCAACAGGCCAGAGAACGACGACGACATAGCCCCAGTATGATCCTCCAAAGCGGGTACGCATGTCACGAAGCATCAAGGCTCGAATGACATTTGCGTACACCTCAAATTCACTTCGCTTGGCGGACACCTCGGAGGCAGGTGGTGACATGCTCAATCTCCATATCGAATCTAAATGGCGACGCTTTAGTTCGTCATGTGGACGAAAATGCGGAGCCGCAACGGATGCCGACTTGCGTCTCAAGCCAATGCCAAATTTGCGACTCGCAGAGCGTTGTCGTTGAGAAGTGCATTGGGAAACCTGACCCCGGTTCGCCCGAAGCGCTCTAGAGCGGGCAATTACCCAGGCCCTTGCGCGGGTCGGATTTCGCTGATTCCTTCATGGGATGGGGCGCAGCGATCTTGAGCGGTTGAGCCGCGAGGATCTGATCGAGCTGGTGCTGCGGCTGCAGCGTCCGGACAAGACCTCGCGCACCTCCTCGAAGCCGCCAGCGACCGACCGCAGAGAGCGGCGCGAGCAATCCAAACCCGGCGGAGCGAAGCCGGGACACGAGGGGCATAGCCGGGCGATCAGCGAGGATCCCGACGCGGTTGTCGAGAATCGTCCCGACCGCTGTTCATGCTGCGGCGGCGCCCTGCACGGCGATCTTCCCGCCGAGATCGTGAGCGTGTCCGAGCGGATCGAGTTGCCGGAGGTGGCGCCGGTCGTGACGCAGCATCGACGGTTGGCCGTGCACTGCCCGACCTGCGAGGCGCGGGTGGTCGCGCCGGTGCCGGAGGCGGCGCGCGGCCCGCCGTTCGGCCCGCGGCTGCATGCGGTGGCGACGTATCTGAAGACCTTCCAGGCGCTGTCCTACGAGCGGCTGCAGGCGGCCCTGTCGGACCTGTTCGGTCTCACCCTCAGCCAGGGCGGGCTGATGAACCTGCTTCAGCGCGCGCAAAGGCGCTTCCGCTCCGGTTGCGAGGCCGCCGTGTCCGCCCTGCGCCGGGCCGCGGTGGTCGCATCGGACGAGACCGGCGTGCGCATCGAGGGCAGCAACGCTTACCATTGGGTCTTCCATTCGGCCGAGGCGGTCGTCCACCAGGCTTCGCCGACGCGGGGCGCCGTCGTGGTGCGGGAGATGATGGACGGCCACCGGCCCGCGGTGTGGATCTCGGATCGCTACACCGCACAGCAGGGCCACGCGGCTGCACACCAGACCTGCCTCGCCCATCTCGCCCGGGACGTCGCCTATGTCGTCGAAGTGAGCGACGACCCCGTGCCCTGGCGGCTGCAGCTCTGGCTGCACGCCGTGTTCGCCCTGGCCGAACGCGTCACCGACTTGGCCACCTCGACGCTGGCCGCCAAGCGTCGGAGCCTGGATCGACAGCTCAGCGCCATCCTCGCCACACCGAGCGACTGCGACCTGACCCGAGCCCTCCAGGCTAAGAGCGCCTAACAGAACCGTTTGATCTGGTTGAAGGTGATGAGACTGGCCGCGAGGCTGGTGAAGGCCTCGTAGATGTCGGCGCGTCGCTCGTAGCGGACGGGCAGGCGACGGAAGCGGTTGAACCAGGCGTGGGTGCGCTCCACGACCCATCGGTGGCGGCCGAGCTTCTCACTGCTCTCGACACCGCGTCGGGCGATGCGAGGCACGATCCCGCGCGCACGGCATTCGTGCCGACGCTGACTGGCATCGTAAGCTTTGTCGGCGTGCAGCTTGTCCGGGCGGCGTCGCGGTCGTCCTCGTCGACCACTCCGCAGAGACGGGATGGCATCAAGAGTCGCTGCCATCATGACGCCGTCTTGCCGGTTGGCCCCACTCAGGCAGAAGCCGAGCGGGGTGCCGCGCGCGTCGGTGACGAGGTGACGTTTCGTTCCCGGCTTGCCGCGGTCCGTCGGGTTCGGGCCGGTGGCAGGCCCCTTTTTTTGGCCGGGACAGACGCGCTGTCCAGGCAAGCTCGGCTCCAGTCGATCGCACCCGACGCGTGCAGGCGCTCCAGCAACACGTGATGTAGTCGGCCCCACACGCCCGCGGCTTGCCAATCCCACAGCCGCCGCCAGCAACTCATGCCGGAGCCACAGCCCATCTCAGCCGGCAGCATCTCCCACGGCAGGCCCGAGCGCAGCACGAACAAGATACCCGTCAGTGCGGCCCGGTTCTCGATCGGAGGACGTCAACCCTTCGGACGCGGCCGAGGCGGTGGCAGGAGCGGAGCGATATCGTCCCAGAGATCATCGGGGAGGAGCGGTCTGGCCATGCCAAACCAACGCTGAAAACCTCGCTCTGTGCCGTTTCGTTAGACGCTCTAAGATCGACCGGGCTCGCGATCAGCTCCTGGTGTTCCTCGCCCATCCCGGCGCGGTGGAGCCGACCAACAACGGCTCGGAACGGCTACTGCGCCCGTCCGTGATCCAGCGGAAGGTGACCAACGGCTACCGCGCGATGTGGGCCGCCAAGGGCGAGGCCGACATCCGCACCGTCGTCGATACCGCACGCCTGACCGGTGCCACGCCCTTCGGCACCATCCTCAAGACCGTCGGCGCTTAAACCCCGCCATTACGGGCCTGGGTAATTACCTAGAGCGGTGTCCGATCGGATTGAATCGATTAGGGTTTTGAGAGCGGCGCAGATGTGATTCGATGCCCGGCTTTCCAGGAGGAGAGCCGGATGCCCTC
>NZ_LMRM01000056.1:0-249648 GCF_001426045.1 Methylobacterium sp. Leaf94 | reverse complement strand
GAGAGCGTCGAGGCGGCCGGGTTGTCGGCGGCCACGGGTCCGACGCTGGACAGGCCGACGCCCACCCCGACCATGTTGAGGATGACCTGGGTCACCAGCGCGGTGACGGCGCCGGCGAAGATGGCGCCCCAGGAGACCTGGTTCAGGAGGACGGTACGGGTGTCGGCCGAGACGGCCGGGGTCGCGAGAAGGGGGGAAGTGGACACGGGATACTCCGAACGTTCGGTGGGTCTGGAAAAGCGGCGTGGACGGGTCAGAGCTTGCTGACGAGGAGGCCGAGGCCGAAGCCGACGAGGCCGGCCACGAGAAGCGAGGCGTGCGGCCAGGCGACGGACCGCTCATGGACCTCGTGCAACTGGCGCTTGCCCTGGTCGTAGGCGTCCTCGGCATAATCCGAGACCTCGTCGGCGACGTTTCGGACGACGTCCTTGGCCTGGCCGTAGAGGTCCTCGGCCGAGCCCTGAGCTTCGCGCAGGCGCCCCTTCACCGAATCATCCCGGGATCCCGTGAGGTCGCCGATGGCGCCCTGCGCCTTGCCGGCGAGTTCCTTGGCGGTACCGGTCACACGGTGGGTGTCGATCATGATGGTCTCCCGTCGTCGTCTGCCGAAGTGGCTTCGTCGGTCCAAGCGTGGCTGCATCCCGGAAGACGATCGCCGGGTGCGTCAGCAACTGTGCGCAAACGGATCGTGCGCAATCCTGTTCCGGTCACGCTCGCGATTTCTGGTACGGACGCACTAGGGGGCGGTCAGAGGGACCGCCGTGCGGGCCGACGTGCGGATCGACCGAATATTCTGTGCCGATCGGGTTCTCGGCATCCAGCTGTTCCTGGAATCAGACTCCGTCGAATTGACCTGCGACGCCGCGCACCCGGTGTCGTGACACGGACGGAGCCCTGCGACGCGAGCCTCCGTGCAGGCGCGCCCGATCCTGCTGCAGGCTCCCCCCTCCCCTCGCAATGTTGTGATCACATCCGCGTGGGCCCTTTTATTGATCGCCCGCCGCATGCAGCAACGCAGCAACGGGCCAGTCGCCGGAATGTCCATCCGTGACCCTGGCCGGTTGATGGCCGGCGGCAGAAGATTGTCACCCGCCAAGTCTGATCGGGCACTGCGGCAAACGTCACAGTCTAAATGTTCGTTCAGCGTCTCTTCCAGATCCTGTTCCGTTCGTGTCTGGCTGATTGTGCGGAGAATTCACTTCGCAAATCTCCGGTCAGATGAAAGCGCATTTCGTCAAAACTATCCGCTAGACGGGGTTGGGGCCGGCGCTCTACGCCAGTTCTCCACCACGGAAGTAGGTTGTCTTGGGAAAGACAACTGCCGACAAGACGGTCTAGGCAGCTTAAGTTCACATCGGCAGCGTCAAGCCCTTAGATTTAATTCAATTTTTTATAAATTTCCCGATAAAGTGCAGGCAACACTTTATGAGAGCTTGATTATTTGAAATATTCAGTATTTCATAGTCCACTCCGTACAAAAATCTTACGGATGAAGTTTGAGTATGGCTTTCGGATACTTCGATCGCGGCACCGATAGTGACGATGTTCTGTATGCGTCGCTGACCCAGGCCAGTCGTCTGGAAGGCGGTGCTGGTGATGACACCTATTACGTGTACCACCGGGACGATAAAATCGTCGAATTCAATGGTGAGGGTGGCGGAATCGACAACGTTCACTCGACCGTCACTTGGGCGCTCGGCGTTAATCTCGAGAACCTCTACTTGGAAGGGTCGGCCAATATCGGCGGTTCCGGCAACGACGGCGACAACATTATCGTCGGCAACAGCGGCATGAACAGCCTGCGTGGGGGAGCCGGCAGCGACACGATCGACGGCGGCGCTGGGGACGACGTGATCTCCGGTGGGTCCGGTCGCGATGTCCTCACCGGCGGTGCAGGTGCGGACAAGTTCATTTTCGACGCGTCTCTGACGTCGGGTAACCTGGACCACATCACCGACTTCCAGGTTGGGCTCGACAAGATCGTCCTCGACAGCTCGATCTTCGGTGTCTTCAACAACAGCACGCCGATCTACAATGGCTATGCTCAGTTGGTGGACGGCACCGGAGTGGACAATCACTTCATTCTGCGCCCCGGCAACGAGATCTCCCAGAAGGGAGCGCCGACGATTATCTATGACAGCACGAGCGGAAACGTTTCCTTCGATGCCGATGGGACCGCTGGGGCTGGCAAGGCGGTGGTCTTCGCGACGCTCGACACGAAGCCCGTCGAACTCCATGCGGACGATTTCCTGGTCTACACCGCTCCGCTCTACGCCTGATTGACGGCAGCCTGACCAAACGGCCGCACACCGGTCCGCGGACCGGTGTGCGGCCGCTCATCGACAGCCGTCGTCTCCCCTCGGGGGCGGCGGCTGTTCTCTGTCGTGAGGCCTCCCGCGATCGGATTCGCGCGCGCGTGTTCCGGGGGGGGGCGCCTGGTCGCGCGATGCTCGGGCGGGAAATGTCTGGGGGATGACGCGGTTTTCGCGGCTGCGTGATCGGACGCGCGTGACGCCTTGGTTCGTGACGGCTCCAGCCTCGTGGGATCAGGCGCGCCCGGAAAATACGACGCGCTCACGGCCCGTCACCGACAAGCCGCAAGGACCTGGAATCCCGGCCGATCCGCCATCGACCACGCGTCGCCGTTGCGGGATGCCCACTTGGAAACGACAAAGGCGGCCCGAAGGCCGCCTTTCGTGAACCACTAATCCGATCAAGGAGTAATGGTGGGCGCGACAGGGATCGAACCTGTGACCCCTACCATGTCAAGTTTGTTCCCCTCCCCCAACTGCTTCTAATTATTGGTGGTCGCCTCGCGTCTCCCTCGGTAAAATCGCGTCTTGTTCCGGCTGCGTTCACGGGGAACAGGCGCGGCGAACCTGAGAGCACTACCTAGGTCCGCTATTAGAAGCTTGGCGTCTCCCAGCGGCTGCTTTCGATCCTTTGCCGACCCTTGGAATGTCCGCTTTGAGGCTGTTGAGGTGGAGACCGACAATCGGGATGGGCGATCAGCGGAGGTTCTGGCATTGCACCGCGACCGAGAACTGAGGTGCCTTAGGGCGTATCTGTGGCCGTGTCGCGCTTGTAAGAACAAGCCCCGGCAGGCATGGCATATCGATGTCCGTGCGCCGAACCGTCACCGTCTCGATCACCGCGGAACAGGACGCGCTCCTCTGCGCATTTCTCGCGTCCGGCCGCTACCGCAGCATCAGTGAGGTTATGCGGTCTGCGCTCCGCCTGCTGGAGCGTGACGAAGCGGCAACCCTCACAGCGATTAAGGGACCGGTGGCCCACGGCAGGGCGAGCCGTGGCTGACACGGTCGGTCGCGAAACCGCGTTCCTCGCTGGCGGGACCGAGTTGGGTGCGCTGATGCGTGCGCATGATTGGACGCTGTCACCCCTCGGCCGGCCAGAGACATGGCCCGCGCCGTTACGGGCGAGCGTCAGTCTCATGTTGGGTTCCGCGTTCCCGATGTTCATGGCTTGGGGGCCGGACCTCGGCTTCCTCTACAACGACGCCTACGTCCAGATCTTGGGGAGCAGGCATCCCGCCGCGCTCGGATGCGCCTTCCGGGACGTCTGGCCGGAGATATGGACCGACATCGAACCCATCGTCCGGCGGGCCCTCGACGGCGAGGCGACCTACATGGAAGACATGCCGCTTCGCATGGCGCGGAACGGCTTCGACGAGCAGACCTGGTTCACGTTCTCGTACTCGCCGTTGCGGGGCGAGGACGGCACCGTAGCGGGTATGTTCTGCGCCTGCACCGAGACAACCCGGCGGGTGCATACCGAGACCGCCTTGCGGCAGCGCGAGCGGGAACTCGGGGAAAAGGTGCGCGAGTTCCAAGCCCTGGCCGAGAACGTCAGCCAACTTGCATGGATGGCGGAGCCGGACGGGCACATCTTCTGGTACAATCGTCGATGGTATGAATACACAGGCACGACCCTCGAAGTCATGCAGGGTTGGGGTTGGCGCGAGGTCCACTTGCCGGACCAGGTCGAGCGCATCATCGCCGAGGTCGGTGGACGCTGGGCCGCCGGGGAAGCATGGGAAGGCGTCTATCACCTGCGCTCGGCCGCGGGCGAGTACCGGCCGTTCCTCACCCGCGCCGAGCCGATCCGCAACGAGGCTGGCGAGCTCGTCCGGTGGTTCGGCACCAACACCGATATTAGCGCGCAGCACGCTGCCGAACGGGGCCTGCGCGACCTCAACGCGACGTTGGAGGCTCAGGTCCGTGCCAGGACGACGGAACTGCAGCTCTCGCGTGACATCATCCAGTCGAACGCCGACCCGATCTGCGCCTTCGACACGGACTATCGCCTGATCGACTTCAACCGGGCGCACAGCGACGAGTTCTATCGGATCTTCGGGCGTCGGGTCGCGCTCGGCGATGTGTTCCCCGACCTGTTCCCGCCCGACCAGGCTTCGATCATGCGTGGGTTGATGGCGCGCGCCCTGACGGGGGAGGCGTACACGGTCACCGAGGAGTTCGGAGACCCTCGCCTGGCCAAGCCCCGCTGGGAGGTCTCCTACTCGCCGCTGCGGGACAAACAGGGTCGGGTCATCGGGGCGTTCCACTATGCGCGGGACATCTCGGCCCGGCTCCGCGCCGAAGCGGAGCTCGCCGTCACACAGGAGGCCCTGCGGCAGGCGCAGAAGATGGAGGCGGTCGGGCAGCTCACCGGTGGGCTCGCGCACGACTTCAACAACCTGCTGGCGGGCATATCCGGCTCGCTGGAGATGATGCAGTCCCGCATGCAGCAGGGACGGTTCCACGACATCGAGCGCTACATGGCCGCCGCGCAAGGCGCCTCGAAACGGGCGGCGGCCCTGACGCATCGCCTTCTCGCCTTCTCGCGCCGGCAGACGCTCGATCCCAGGCCTACGGACGTGAACCGTCTGACCCTCGGCATGCAGGAGCTGGTCCAGCGCACGGTCGGTCCCGGCATCGCCGTCGAGGTTGTCGGCGCTTCAGGGGTCTGGCCCACTCTGGTTGACCCGTCCCAGCTGGAGAACGCGCTGCTGAACCTCTGCATCAACGCCCGCGACGCGATGCCGGACGGGGGCACCATAACCATCGAGACGTCTAACAAGTGGCTGGACGAGCGAGCGGCGCGGCAGCAGGACGTTCCGGAGGGGCAGTACCTCACGCTCAGCGTCACCGACACCGGCACCGGCATGCCGCCCGAGGTCGTGGCACGGGTCTTCGAGCCGTTCTTCACCACCAAACCCATCGGTGAGGGCACCGGTCTCGGGCTGTCGATGATCTATGGCTTCGCGCAGCAGTCGGGCGGGCAGGTGCGCATCTACTCCGAGGTCGGCACGGGGACGACCGTCTCTATCTACCTGCCGCGCCACTACGGCGAGGTGCCGTATGGTTCGGATATGATCCCAGCAGTTACGCTGCCACGTTCCGAGCAGGGCGAGACGGTGCTGGTGGTCGACGACGAGCCGACCGTGCGCATGCTAGTCACCGACATCCTGGAAGATCTCGGCTACACGGCCATCGAGGCCGGAGATAGCGCGGCCGGGCTCAGGATCCTGCAGTCGAACGTGCGCATCGACCTCCTGGTCAGCGACGTGGGCCTGCCCGGCGGCATGAACGGGCGGCAGATGGCCGATGCAGCCCGTGTTTCCAGACCGGACCTCAAGGTGCTGTTCATCACCGGCTACGCCGAGAACGCAGTGCTGGCTAACAGTCATCTAGCATCCGGTATGGGGGTGCTGACGAAGCCGTTCGCCATCGAGACGATGGCGGCACGCATCCGCTCGATGATCGAGGCGGGGCGGGAGGCGAGGCGGTAACGCCGGACCTGATGGTCCGCTATAGGTCAGATATGGGGCGTCCGCTTTCGGGCGAAGAGCCGAGGTCCGCTCACCACCCAAAGCAGCGGTTCACACGCTCACCAGTTAAACCCGGGTGCTATCCCGTCCGGCGGGCCACAATGGCGATCGGCTCGTCGTCGTCGAGCTCCAGCGCGGCAGCACCCCGGCTCAGCGCTTCGGGCGAGAACTTCGCGTAGATCTCGCGCGTCACCTTCGGGTTGGAGTGCCCCAGGAAGCTCGCGATCTCCTCCATCGGCACACCTGCCTCGGCCTGACGCACCGCCGCCGAATGACGGAGCATGTGCGGGTGGACGTGCGGGAGGCCGGCGTTCTTCGCAGCCGTGGCCAGCCCCTTTTTCACCGACCCCACACGCTCACCGTTCCACTCAATGACGAAGTCGGAGCGCGCACCCCGTTGCTGCTCCAGGAGCCGCAGGCGCAGCGTCCGGGTCAGTGGCACGACGGCCCTGCCCTTGTGCGCGACCTTGATGTCGGGGTCCTCCAGGTCGATCTTGCCGCGATCGAAGTGCACGCGATCCCAGGTCAGGCCGAGGATCGCCGCGGCGCGGCCGGCCGTGCCGTAGGCCACGTGCACGAACAGCTCAAGATGGGGCGCCTTGCAGGCCTCCGCGAGCTGACGCACCTGGTGCGCGGTCAGATGCTTGTCGACGTTCCGTTTCGGGAGGGCTGGGCGCTCGATCGCCGGCGCCTGCGCGATGTGCTTGTGCTTCTCAGCCCACTTCAGGACCATGCGGATGCGGCCGAGTTCGGTAACGATCGTCCCGTCTTTGATCCCGTTCGGGTGCCGCTTGGTGCGCAGTCCCCGCCGGTCCGCGATGTAGGCCCGGCAGTCGGCGATCGTGATGGCCTCGGCCGCCATCTCCCCGAAACGTGGCGCTAGGGCCTTCCACTCGTGGCGCATGATCTCGACCACCGGACGCCCGGCCTTGTCGACTCGGTAGGCCTCCCACAGCTCCGCGACCGTGGTGCCGGTCGGCCTCAGGGCTTCGGCGTAGACGGCTGGCGCACGGCTGCGAGCCTCAGCCTCGACACTGGTGCCGAGGCGGAACCGGCGGCGCTTCCCGTCCTTCCAGAACGTGAGGACGCATTCGCCCTCGGGGTAGCTGGCCGACTTGAGCCGTCCGATGTCGTAAGGCTGGCCTTGATCGCGCATTCCGCTTCCTCGACGGCAGAGAGGGGAATCCGCAACAGCTTCCCGCCGAGGCGAAAGTGCCCGAGCTCGCCCCGGTTGACCATGTTCCTGACGTGCTGTTCCGAGCAGCCCCAACGGGCGGCCACCTGCTTGGGGATGAGGATGTCCTCACGCATCGGCGCCCCTGGGCATGCCGTTATGCTTGACCTCAGCAGTCACAGCGATGTGGATCGAGCAGGTTGAAGGCTTGCGCACCTCACACCCAGAACGCCATGAACCTCCACGGGGGTAAGCATGGCTGTTAAATCGCATAAAGTCTGGCGGGTGATTTCGTTCTTGAGCCTTTTGGCTCTTGTAGGTTTTGTAGCTTGGCTTTTTCTGCCCGGGGTTGCGTGTCCTGTCCCTGATAATCTCTTCACTGATGAGCAGCTTAAGCTTATCAAATCGCCTAAAGTACTCGAACGTCTGCCTAGGCCGAATTGCTTCGAATTCTGGTTCAACCGCTATCAGACACTGCTTGGCGTTTTTGCAGCACTCGGCGCCGGATTGCTTGCATGGAAGGGAGCCCAGCGCCAAGTTGCCGCCGCAAATCAGCAAAGGTCCGTTAGTCTCATACCCATAGTGAACGGCCGGCTTGAAGCAACTCGATCGTTGAAAAGGGCAGCCGACTCCATTAAGCGCATGAATGATCAATTCGACTTTATTATACCGGATGTCTCCGCATCTGCCTATCGTACGGCATCGATTGAAGGCGGTGTTGATAAACAAAGAAGCTTTGATAAGGACTTCTCTCCTGCCGCAGAAAGCTATCAGACATTGGTGGATCTGTTTCAGGATAGGATATCTAACTTCCGAGCCAACATTCAACCTGCTTTGCTGCGAAACGACGCCAGACAAAGTGTCGAAGATTTTATGCTGGTAATTCGTCCTATCAGCAGGTCTTACCGCATATTCGGCAAGCGAGTACAGGCCGCAATAGACACAGGTGATTGGGATAGATATGACCAAATTTCTGAGGTTATCCTGAAGCAGGCGAATAAAACTAAGAACACTATTGATCTTAAGCAGCACCCGGTTCATGCTGCACTCGACGAAAGTATCGTTTCTCTCGAAATACTTCTCGATCAAATATTGGATGCTGGCCATAGAATATAGAACCATTTGTAAATCATCACTGGAGAGCATGGCCGTCTCGGCGCGGCGGCTGAAGTTAACTATCTTGATGAGGACACGCCAAGGAACGAGCACGGGGCTACTCCGCTGCGAAGTGGGGCATGGGGGCGGCCTCGCCATGAGCGTCCATCAGCGCGAGCGTCGTCGACTGGACGCCGGCACCAAGGGAGAGAAGGCGCAGACGAGGAGTGGACGTAGCGGCGGCCGAGACCATCACGCGGCCTCGCTGTGTTGGTCGGGATCGCCATCGTCGCGCGAGTCTGCGTCGGCGGCGATGTCGATGAGCTCGGCCTGGATCTCGTCGAGGGCGCGATCGGCGCGAGGGTCGAGGTTACGACGGAAGTCCACCAAGGCGACGTGGCCCCTCTTCGCGGCCTCACGCGCCGCGATGAACAAGCGGTCCCGGTTAGACGGCCTAGTAGCGTCGGCGGGTCCCGTGAGCCGACGCTGCTCCGGCTCGTCTTTCATCGCCGGCGCAGCAAGTTGCGGAGCGGGTTTCGGCGCGTAGGCACCACAGGCCCAGCGGGCGAGCGCCGCCCCGTGCTCCTCGTCGATCCGGTCCCCGTGCTTGAAGATCTCCTGGTGCACACCCTCCATCTTCCACGACTTCGGGTCGTTCAGGTCGATGTAGCCCTTGCGGTCCGATTCCAGGCGGAACGACACGGTCACCTCGAAGGGGAACTGCTTGTTCGTGATCGCCTTGAAGATCGTCTTGTTGGGCGGGACGAAGCTCTCCTCGCCCCGGATCGAAAAGATGATCGGGATGCGGCGCTGCAGGAACGAGTAGACCATGGCCTTGTGGGCCATCTTCGGCTTGATCCAGGACGTGCCCTTCGCCGAGTCCTTGCTGCCCATCCGCTCGAACTCGGCCGCCTGCCAGTCGAGCACGCCGCCCAGGCCGGCCCACTCCATCGAGAAGCTGTCGATCACGAGCGCGTCGTAGCCGGCGTCCTCTGCGGCCTTCGCGGCGGCGGCGAACCGCTCGGGGCGGAACGGCGGGTCCATGACGCTCGCGTCGAAGGCGAAGTCGGCCTTCAGGTGGAGCGTGCGGCCGCCCTCGGTATCGAGAACCGCCACCTTGCCGGTCGGCCCGGCGATGCCGCGCGCCAAGCGCATCGCCGAGTAGGTCTTGCCGCTGTTGGTGCCCCCGGTGAGGGACACGAACAGGCCAGCGCGCTCCTTAAAGCGCTCTGCGGGAATGAAGGTGAAGCTCACGCCGCATCCTCCCAATCGAGGGGACGGAACGGGCTGCTGTTGAGGTCGAAATTCTGGACCTCCTGCGCAAGTTCGAGCTCTTCGCGCTCCAGCCAGCGCTTCTGGGCCCATTCCGGGTACTCGACGCGGACAATCTGGGTCGGATAGCTGGCCCAGGTCCCGCTCTTGAGGGCCTTGTTCCAGCGGGTGAGCGCGAGCACGACCTTGTGGGCGCCCACGTGCATGCCGGCGGCATCGGCCTCGGCGACGCACACGCCGTGCGGCGCGTCGTTCTCGATGAAGATCCACCGGAAGGCGATGCGGTCCTGCAGGTGTGGGAACAGCAGCCCCAGGACGTGGATGTAGAAGGCGGCCTGAACCTCCATGCCCATCTGCTCGACGCGGCGACCGAGCGTCTGGGGCGCGGCGGACGTGTCCCCCGTTTTCACGTCCCAGATGATCGCGTGATCCTCGTGGATCTCGACGCGGTCCATCATGATGCGCAGCCAGGCGCCGGACACGTCGCGGGCGATGGCGACGACCTCGGCCGGCGCGCCCTGGAAGCCCTCGCAGCCAGGGACGCGGGCCAGCCGGATCTTGACCTGCTCGGCGAGCGTCTCGGCCTTCTCGCAGTCCGGACGCAGGATCGGCGCGTCGCCGGCGGCGTAGGCGGCGGCCCGGGCGGTCTTCGCGGCCCCGCCCTTGTAGTCCGCCGCGTCGATGATCACGAGGTCGGCGCCGTGCCCCAGGATCAGCTTGTGGGCCGCGATGCCGATCTCCATCGGCCGGGTCGGGTCGCGCTCGTCGTCCGGCGCCTTGCCCAGGCGCGGGTGCCCTCCATGGCCGGACGTCGACCGCCGAGCGCCTGTTCGACAAGTCGTTCGGCAGCATCACGCCCGACGAGCTCGGCAAGATCCAGGCCGTGGTCGACGACGGGGCCGGCCTTCGCGCTGCCGACGGACGCGCTACGCCGATTGATCTGACCTGGGCGGAAGCCGCGCAGCAGGTCCTCGGGCCGCGCCGCGCGGGCGATCTTCTGCGCGTGGTCGAGGGCCAGGGCGGCTTGGCCGACTTCTTCGGCAAGCGTGCCGAGCAGATCAAAGCTGCTGGTGGCGGTGCACTCGACCGTGTCGCGCCGGCCGGACCGAGCCCGTCGCAGGTCGGGACCGACGTCCAGGCCGCCGCCCGGGCTGGCGTGGCCGGTACGCCCGAGGGACAGTCCGTGATCCGAGCCACTCAGGCTGCGGGCCCGCGCGTCTCCCCGGATCGGGCCGGGCAGGTCATGCAGCAGGAGATGCGCCGGGTCGCGGACGCCCGCGAGGCCACCCGTACCGAGCAGGCTGCGCGCGATTACGCTGCCGCCCGGGCCGTGCCTGAGAACGCGGGCATTGAGGGCACCGTCACGGTGGAGCGGCCGGGCGAGCCGATCGTGACCCAGCCCGCCTACTCGCGCCCCCAGTTCGAGGCCGATGCGCCGCGCCCGGTGGAGCCGTTCGAGCGTCCCGGCGCCGTGGAAGCCGAGCCCGGCCCGGAAAGCCTTGCGCGCTTCATCGCCCGCAACGGCGGTCTGCGCCTGGATGGCGACGCCGCCGCGACGGACCTGCACCGCTTCACCGTGCCCGGTGTGGGTAAGGTCGCCCGGCCGGACGGCAAGAGCCTCGACAACTTCTGGCGCGAGCGCCTGATCGAGGAGGGCTACTTCCGGCCCGACGCCGACGCTGGCATGGCGCGGGACATCTCGTCCGAGCTGCTGCGCAAGCTTCAGAACGAGCAGCGCGGCGTGCCGTCTTACCCGCTCGATGCGCAGGGGAAGCCGCGTGCACGTTCCGAGGCCAGCCGCGGCCGCGACGAATACGACGCCGCGCTGTCGACCTCGGAATCCCGCCTCGACGAAGACCTGACCCGCGCCGGGATCGACCCGGCCAGCCTGCATCCGGACATCCGCAGCCGCGTGGTCGGCGCCCTGATGCGCGGCGAGATCAGCGACCCGCTCGACGCCTACGAGCACGTCGTCGGCCGGATGAAGGGCCCGCTTGAACCCTACGTGAAGTCGACCACGGTCACAGAAGAAATCCCGAGCGTCCGGTTCGGGCAGGTGAATCCGCAGGCTGCGCTCGACGCGGTCGACGAGGCGCTGCGCACCGCCAAGGGCGACGTCCGTGCCTCGCTCCAGGCGGCTCGTCGCAACCTGTTCGGGTCTACCGGGCGCGAGACCGACATGACGGTCGACGGGCTGCATCAGGCCCGCGAACGCCTCGACCAGGACATCCGCACCGCGACCGACATGGGCGATGGCGTGAAGGCGAGCCGCCTCCAGGCCGCCCGCACCACTCTCGACAACGTGCTGAAGGGCGTGCCCGAGATGGCAATGGCCGACGCGCGGTTCGCGGCCAACAGCCGGCCCCTGGAGCCCTTCTCGGGCAACACGCCGCTGGCTCGGGTCGTCCAGCGGGACCCCCGCACCGGTCGGATGGCGACCCCGGCCGAGCAGGTGCCGGGTGCGGTGCAGGGCGCCACGGCCGCGCGCGAGTTCCTGGCGAACGCGACGCCGGAGGCACGTCGCGCTTTCCAGGATCGCGAAGTCACTCGAATCCTCGACGAGGTCGGCGGCGCCGAGGGTGGAGCATCCGCTGGCACCATCCGCGCCGCGATGCGCCGGAACGAGGACCTGCTCGCACAGCTGCCCGAGGCCCGGCAGCGCCTCCAGCGCCTCGCTGTCGCTTACCAGGGGCGCGAGGCGATCGACCGCTCGCCGCTCGGCCGCATCGCGGCTCGGCCTGACGTTGACGCCGCGATCTCCGCGCTGTTGCCGACCAAGCCTCGCGAGGGGTCGGCGCAGGAAGTCACTCGGACGGTGCAGGCGCTGGTTCGGAGCAATCCTCGCGCAGCGCAGGATCTCGGCCGATCGTTCCTCGGGACCGAGTTCGCCGAGGCGACCCAGAGGCTGCAATCCGGCCCAAACCAGGCCGGCGGCGCCAAGTTCGCCGCCGCGATCCGTGGCAACCCGCTCCAGCGAGAGAACATCGAGGCCTTCCTGCGCGCCCTGCCCAACGGCGAGCAGGTGAATGCCGGCTTCTCGCGGTTCCTCGACATCCTGGAGGCGACCGGCACCCGGCAGGGCATCGGCTCCAAGACCTCGTTCAACAACGAGGCCCTGCAGGAGCTGCGCAAGCGTGGGCTCGTCGGCGAGGGCGGCGCGGCGATCGCCACCGGCGGCTTTAAGCTGCCGTCGCGCATCATGAACCGACTCGACGACTGGCAGGCGGGAAAGAACGTGGATCGGCTCGCCGAGCTACTGACGACCCCGGAGGGCGGTCGGCGCCTGGCGCAGCTCGCCACCGCGAAGCCGGGCGCGTCGACTATTGCCCTCCTCGATCGCCTGACCCGGATTACGGGACGCGGAGCGCAGGCGGGCGACCGCGCGCCCAGAACGGAAGGGGAGCCCCTGAAGCTGACGGTGCGCCCAGTCCCATAGGTTCGTGAGGACGGCGGTGGCGAAGGCCACCATCAGCGTCGACAGCAGGAACATGACCAGCACGGCGAGCGGGCCCGACAGGCGCGGGTCCGGGTGCACGTCGGCGTTGTTGAACGCGCTCCACGTGCACCACCCGATCGCGGCGGCCTGAGCCAGCATCCAGAAAGCCCGGGTCATCTTTGCCGCCTCCCTGACAGCGGGTACGCCCGCACGATGTAGCGATAGAGCAGGATCGTCCCAAGGCTGCAGAGCAGTAGTAGCATCCGACATGCCCACCATGAACATGGGGGATGCATCTACGGACCGGGAAGCCCAGGCCTGCATGACCCACCATGCTGCGACCATCGCGAGCGTGTAGACGAGCACTGCGGAGAGAAAGCGCGACCAACGGGGCATCAACCTCTGGTCGCCCGGTCGATCTGCTCCTGCTGCTTTTTGCAGGTTTCAGAATCATGCGCGGTGGTGGTGCCCCCCATTTGGCGATCGATCTCGCACATCTTATCGATTCCCGGCTTAACTCCCGGCTCCTTTGGAGCATCCGCAGGGTCGCAGCCGCCGACCGCCAAGGCCAGTGCTACCGCAGTGCAAAATCTGATGCTCATGGCCTGTCCAAATCCAACGCTCGGATTATCCAGCATGGCCACTCGCTGTGTCCGTCGCTTTTTGGACACATCCAATCGCCCGATGCCGCTTTAGGCCTGTGAAAGTTTCGCACCCTTCCAGCCCGCGAGATGACCGTTCAAGCGGCGAGCCTTGACCTCACAGGCAATCCGCCCGAAACAACCACCGTCCCGAGACGCGCGCGAGCGATCCGCCGCGCTGCCCAAGGCCCCGCCTCCGCGCGGGGCTTTTGCTTTTCCGGAGCACCCCTGCATGACGATTTCCTGGCCGCTCTCGCGGCAGCAGGTGCTCGACGATTCCGGTCGCCCGCTCCTCGTGCCCAGCGTGAACTTCTACGCCGCCGGCACGACAGCTTCGCTGACGGTCTACAAGGACGCGGCGCTCTCCAAGCCCTGGACCCAGCCCGTGAAGGCGGACGGATTCGGGCGCTTCCCCCGGGTCTATCTCCCTGCCGGCCAATACCGCGAAGAGGTGCTCGGCCCCTACGGCGACCTGCTCTGGAACGATGACGGTCTCGGCGAAGCGGTCGCGAGCGACACCGGCTCCGACGCGCCGGTCGACCCGACCGCCATCGCGGTGACGGGCGACATCAAGTGGCGCCTTGATGCCTCGATCCAGGCCGGCTGGGTCCGGATGAACGCGCGCACCATCGGCGGGTCCGGTTCCGGCGCATCCGAGCTCGCGAACGTCAGTGCCAAGGCGCTGTTCCTGTATCTCTGGAACACCTTCCCGGATGCCGTCGCGTCCGTGATCGGTGGCCGGGGCGTCTCCGCGATCGAGGATTTCGCCGCCGGCCGGCAGATCATGGTCCCGACCATGCAGGGCCTGATCGCAGGCGGCCTCGACGACATGGGCTCGAACCCGGCGGACCGCCTGCAGACGTCGGTGCAGCTCACGCTCGCTGCGGGTTCGGCGACGGCGACGGTCAGTCGTGCTGAGCGGATCGGCCGAGACATGACCATCCTGGCGGATGGCGTACCGGCCGGGACGACCGTCGTTGCTAAGAGCGGAAGCACGATCACGATGTCGGCGCCGGCGGCGGTGGGTACCACCGGCACGGTTTCGGCGCGGTTCTCCTACTTCCCCGACGCGCAGACGCCAGGCGGGATCGGGGGCGACTGCATCCAGGTGCTCTCCCTCAACAACCTGCCGGCCGACCTGCCCGACGGCGCGGTCGAGGTCAGCTATCCGGAACAGCAGGGCGTCATCTACTCGCAGCTCCAGGTCGTGCAGCAGGGTAGCGGCGCGGCGGTACCGAACGTCTGGACCGCAACCACGAACTACAAGACGACGCCCAACCCTGGAGGTTCAAAGACCTTCGGCGTGCCGATCTCGAACCCGGACGGCGGCGTGCCCCACCGGACCATGCAGCCGACCCGCCTCGGCACCTTCTATATCAAGCTGTAGGCGCCACGATGCCCTCGTACCTGAACACGCTCGGCTCGGTCTCGCGCCGGGGCCAGTGGCGATTCCGCGAGATCCTGCGGGCCGTGCGGGCCGACGGCCGGGTCGACGTATCCGATGAGGGGTTGATTGACTTCTCGACCGCCTCCGACATCGTTCTGACCGTCACGCGTCGCCCCCCAGTCCAGCATCAAGCTTGGTGCGGTCCGGTCTACGGCTCGGCGGACGGATACTGCGCCCCGGCGCCGGTGCTGAGCGCGTCGCTCGCCGCCGGCTCCCTGACCGTTTCCAACCCGGGCATCGTCGAGGCGCTGTTCCCGGCCGGGACGCTGCTCGGGTTCCGGCCCGGTCTCTACGACGTGCGGATCAGCATCACGATCGATTCGGAGACGGCCGAGATCTTCGACGAGCCGATCGCCTTCGCCTAATTGCTCGCTCTCCTGCCTGACCGCTTCCACCCGCCCTCGCCCGGCGGGTTTTTCTTTGCCCGGAGCCCTGCTCATGTCCGCCTATCCGCAGAAGCCCACCTTTCCGATCGACGTAACGGGGTCACTCGGGCTCAAGGTGAAGCGGCGCGGCGCCGGCCTCGACCTGTCGATTGATCCCGTCAATGCGAAGGCAACGCTCGATCTGCAGACCGCCGACGTCGGCGACCTCGACAACATTTTGAACAACAAGGCTCAGAACATCATCCCGGAGACGGGGACGTCCGCGTCGAAGCTGCGCCCGGCCTTCGATCTCATGGTGCTGCGCGAGTTCATCAATCCAATGGATGCGAAGTGGGGCGGGGGGTGTAAGCTTAACGGAGTCGACGACGACAGTGCCGCCCTCGACGCACTGTCGGCGGCCTACGGATCGCAGAACCAGTACGCAGGTGGCGGTCCCGAGATCGTATTCCCCTACGGCCAGCTCACCATGGCGACGAAGACCTGGGACATCTCGGGCATGCACGGCATCGGCGTGCGCTTCGGCGGGCGGGGCTCGGGCGTCATCAAATGGGGCGGCAACTTCCCGGCCATTACGGCACGCAAGAAGAACGGCGCGCCGCTCACGAACTTCAAGCTGGCGCCGGTGCTGCTCTACGGGCCGGGCGCCGGAGCGGCGGCCTCCCCGCTGGTCAACGCGCACGGCCTCGATCTCGTCGCCCCCTTCTCCTGCGAGTTCGACGTCCAGGTTTGGGCGGCCCGCGACGCGATCCGCTGCACGGATGCATTCGGCACCACGCTCAACAATCCACTCGTGAACGGCCAGGGCGGTCTCGCCTGCTACCGCGGGCTCTACATGCCCGACGGCGACACTACGCTCACCGAGAACGGCCTTACCGTGCGCGACGGGCTGTTTGGGTACTGCACCAGTGTCGGCATCCGTGCGGAGAAGTTCTCGGGCTCGGTCTTCAACGGGACGCAGTCCTTCGGTCACGGTGAGTACGGCTGGTACTTTGGCGACAGCCCCGCTGGGCTGGACGGTAAGTGGCCGATCATGGACGGTGTCTCGGGCGACACCTGCGGCAAGGACCTGTTTCTGTTCTCGCGCGGGGCCAGCAACATCATCAACAAGCCCGACCAGAAGTTCGGCTACGGCATGGCGCTGGGCATCCGCTGGATCGGAAATGCCTACGCCGACGGCTTCTGCGGCGTGCGCCTCGTCGGTGTCGAGCGTGTGGATCTCGACATCGGCCAAGCGATCCAGATGCCGTACGTCGTAGCGGCGATCGGCTGCAAGGACCTGAGCGTCTCGATCGGGAACGTCAGCGACTACGACTACGCGCAGACGAAAAAGCCGGCGATTCTCTGCCAGGACACGACCGATAGCTCGTTCCAGATGGGACGCATGCACGCCAAGGCTTACGGCAACCCGGACGCGCCCCCGGCCGATGCCTACTCGATCGTGGAGTCCGGGACCTCACGCGACAACGCGTTTGGCGGGGCCAACACGAACCTCGACCGCGCCGTATCGCTCCGCGCCGCCGGCAACTCCCGCTTCACGGGTCATGTCCGGACCTATGCACAGAGGCAAGCCGGTCAGAACGGAACTTGGTCGAACCAGGCAACCGGCGTCGCCTGATCCCCCCACCACCGCTCGATGATGCGCCGCCTTCGGGCGGTTTTTTTATGCCCGGAGGCATCCCGTGAAACTGAAATCCAACTGGCGGGCGGTGCTTCGGCACGCCTGGAGCGTTCGGCTGGCCGCGCTCGCGGTCGTCCTGTCCGGCGTCGAGGTCACCCTGTCGTGCCTCGCCGGCAGTCCGCCGATCCCGGCCGGGTGGTTTGCCGCCCTGTCCGGCGCCGTGACGATCGCCGCAGCCGTGGCGCGCCTCGTCTCGCAGAAAGCCTTGCCGGGGGGCGAATGAGCCGGCTCGCGCGCAAGACCATGTGGGGCGGAGCGCTCGCCGCCACGGCCGCCGGGCTGATGGCGATCGTGAACGTGGGCAAGGACGAGGGTCTGCGCCTGCGCACGTACAAGGACATCGTCGGGGTCCCGACCTACTGCTACGGCGAGACCCAGGGTGCCGTGATGGGCCGGACCTACACGAAGCCGGAATGCGACGCGCTGCTGCTGCGCCGCCTCGACGAGTTTGCCGGCAAGGTCGAGCACTGCGTGAAGGCGCCGATGAGCGACCGGACGCTCGTGGCTTTCACGTCCATGGCCTACAACGTCGGGATAGGCGGGTTCTGCGGCTCAACCACGGTCCGGCTCTACAATGCCGGCGACCGGCCGGGCGCGTGCAGGGCCATGGGCTACTGGAACAAGGCCGGGGGCCGGGTCGTCCCGGGCCTCGCCGATCGTCGAGCCCGTGAAACGGCCCTCTGCCTGGAGGGCCTGAAGTGACCGCCCTCCTTACCATCCTCCAGAACGGCTGGACCGCCTTCTCCCTCGTCTCGCTCCTGGCCGGCGCGGGCGGGCTCGGGCTGATCCTGCTGGCCCTGCTCGGCACGGCCTACCTGCCGGGCTTCCTGCGCCGGCCGCTGATCGGCGCCGGCCTCGCTCTTATGGTCGGGGCCGCCCTGTTCCAGGCAGGGCGGGCCAGGGGCGCGCACGAGGCTTTCGCCCGCGAGGCGGCTCGGGCCCTGGCGGCCGAACAGACCCGCACCAAGGTCGCGAAGGACATCACCGACCGTGTGGCGATTCAGGCCGTGCGGGACCTCGCCGCGGCCGAAGCCACGAACCGAAAGCTCCAGGAGATCAACGATGCGCTGGCCAAGGATCCTGAGCGGGATCGCCGCTGCACTACTCGCGACGACGCTCGGCGCCTGCGAGCACTCTAGCGGCGCGGGGCCGGACGTCCGCGTCGCGCTCCCGCCCGCCCCTGACGGGGTGGCCGAGTGCCTGCGCCGGTCTTTCCCCAAGATCCCGGACCGCGCCCTGACGAAGCGCGACGTGGTGCAGCTTATCGGCGAGGCCAAGGCCCTCGACCGCGCCAAGACCGCCTGCGGCGCCCGCGCCTTGTTCTGGATCGACAGCGTTCGCCGCGACCTAGCGCGCTGATCTTCTCTCGCGCGACCGGACACCGGCGCGCATCAGGCCTTGGGGGGCCACCATCATGGATGTCTCGTTCCTAGCCAGCGGCCCTATGACCTGGGGCGCCTTCATCGGCTTCGCGCTGTTCCTCGTCCTGCTCATCAAGGGCTGGGACTGGATCGCCGGCAAGCTCAAGGCCCGAGAGACCGCCGCCGTCTCGCCGCTAACGATCGACATGGCCGCTGTAAAAATCCAGGTCGCGAGTCAGGCCGATGCCCTCAACGCCTTCAAGGTGGAGGTCGCACGGACCTACGTCACCGGCGACGTCATCACTCGCCTCGAACGACGGATTGACGACATGGTGAGTTCAGTGCGCGAAGAGATGCAGGAGACGCGCCGCGAAATGCTCGATGCAATCCTCGGGCGACCCCCATCTCGACGCTGATCCCCGCTATTCACCGTCGTCCACAGCGCCCCGGAGCTTCGGCTCCGGGGCTTCTGTCGTTTCGAACTGTCAGTTTTGCGAATGCTAGTGCGAAGCACCACAGCGTGCTTTACCGAACGAAACACGCGATGGCATTTCGAGGTTCTGGTCGTTAAACCGTGCTATATCCTAGCTGCAGCGGACAGAAAGTTATCAATGGTGAGTTCGAAGGACCATAGTTCAACGGAGCACGTACCAGGATCCCAATTTGGGATAGGCAATGTTTATTCAAATCCTATTAATTTTGAATTCGAAGTCGCTCCTGCTGGGTGTCACAGAGTCGTATTCTCACTCAATACAAAGCATTATCTATCAAATGTATCCTTAAGCGATCGGATATCCCATCGCCATGATCTTGCATGGGCAGTGTATTCACTCGGTGCCGGTAGATTGGTCGGTGTAATTACACAGAACGACGCTACATATAAACATCCAGATATTTATCTGAACTTTCCTCGTGACCGCCGTATACTTCTAATCCCATCAAGTCCGTATCTGGTAGAAGAGCTGCCGGCTGTCGATGCCAACATATCCCTGACATCGCACCGACGCCATGCGTACAGGTACGAAGTACAGATTGGCGCATCCAGTGACTCAGCTTTAATCGGCGATAGATGGTCATACCGCGAGGGGCGACTTTGTTTTGGCAATTGGTTCAACAATAAAGCCTTCCGCTGGGCTTTCGACGGTGCAACAATCCAGCTGCCGACCATTGCTTACTATCCCCACTGTATTCAGTTTAATATTCACGCAACGACTGATTTCGAGATCCTTATCGAGGACGAAGTAGTCGCATCCTTTCCTCGCTCCCATGATGGGAGCCGATGGCATAACGAAGATCATCGTATTGAATTGCCCGCTCATCTCATCACCTCCGATCTGACAAAGCTGCAGTTTCGCTTCATCGGAGCCTCATGGCAGAACATCGAATTCAACCTTCGGCAGGAAGGGTTGGCTTTATCTCGTGTGATCGTTGATGCATTCGGGGAGCACCGGGGAGACCTGCCAAACCGAGTCGCGCGCCTCGCATGGTCTGCGCCCGACGTGACCTCTAGTGGCAAGTCTTTCCCGACGTTCAATGAATTTATATTTGCGCGCGATAGCTGCTCGGGGACAATCTCTCAAACAGCCATTCTTATATCAGAGTCGGAATTCTTGTTGCTTGAAAGCTATTTCTCGCCTCACGAACAATTTTGGCTAACAATAAGGGGGGTATGGACCGCTTTGCTGCGACAAGGAGTAAGCGCATCCATCTGCTCTCTCGCACGCCTTGATCCTGCTCATGGCAGCGATAGCGTGATCGTTGGCCCTCTCCGATACGATGTCACTTCGACGGATGCTGCTCGAAGATGCCTTAAGGATTCGAATTGGGCCGAAGGCCGGCGCGGCATAATCTTAAGCCACTCCATTCCGACCCTGATGCTCACAGGCCTGCCGGTGGGGAATGAGGCCACAGACGCCTTCGCTTACAGGGAGTTGTTCGAGGCCCCCCTGATGCCCGATCGAGGGAGCAACTTCTGGGAGATGATCATCACACGTCCGGATTACTGGGCGGCGCATCTGATCGCGATCTACGAGAATGTCTTGATCGGACGTCCTAAATGCCGGCCTGAGATACTGCTCGCAACATCCAGCGCGGAGGATTGGATTGAGACCGGCGATCCAGATGCACTGTTCGTCCTGGATGTGTTTTGCTCATCCGTTTCTGGCGGCGCTAGACTGAGCTCGTGCGGCTTACCCTGCGCAGTATCATTCAGGGAGGGGCAAGCCTTCGTTGCTGTCTACGATCGCCGCCAATTCGCGGACTCGGGAGGGAGCGGGATCGCACGCGGCTGGCCTGCCCTGCACGGGCCAACGAATAAGCTTCCGCTTATCAGCGGGCCAATCGAAGTCGGTAATGCGACTGACCCATCGACCTCGGCTTTTGCGAGGGAGATTGCGATCCTTACCGGCGTGGCCCGCGATGTAATCCTAAAGCTTGAGGGTGGAATAAGCGCAGCCGTGTTGCAGATAGCAGTAACAACGGAGCACGGCGCGTGAAGGTCAATGTCCTGATTGACAACCATCTACATGCCGGAATGGACGCGTACAGACTGCCGGATTTTGCAGCATCTGACATCGAGCAGTTCATCGACTCGGTACGTCCTTCTAGGTTGACCGTCTTCGCGATTGGGCATGACGGGCTAGCGCAGTATCCCTCAAATTTAGCGAAAGTTGCACCTGGCTTACCTTTTGATTTAGTTGGTTTCTGGAGAGATGTCGCTCGCAAGCGTGGCATCGCATTTGGTATTTACGTCAGCACTCTTCGTAATGACGTTCTATTGACAGAGCAGCCAGCGTGGGTCCGGTATCGTCTCGATGGAGCTACGTCTGGCAAGATTGATCACACATCGCCGTACCTTGCGAAGTGGCTGAAGCCGGTACTCTCAGAGATCTACAAAAAGTACAAACCCGACAGCTTCTTCTTCGATGGCGATTATTGGGCCGTTGGCGAAAGCATAAGTGAACCACGCGCTCGTGCTGCTCAACTAAGATGGCCAACAAGAGGCGAGACCGCACTCTCAACGTTGTCTCCGGAAGAGCACCGCCTTTTGACTGTAGAAACTTACACTGCATACCTACGTGAACTGGGCACTTTTCTTCGCAAGCTCGACAAGCGCCTACTAAGCTCCGTCAATCTGGCCTTCACCTTCAGACATCCAACAGCACCACCGATTGGGCTTAATCTCGTTACATCGGACTTGCCGCCGTTCTATGGAGCGCTCGAAGCATGGATCGAGACAGCGGTACTGCTACGCGCTGATATCCGTCGCGATCTCGTCGTGCCTCTCTATGCAGAGCCCGAAGGTGGCGGCAGAAAATATCCCAAGAGCGTTCCTCAGCTGATCCACGAGACGGCACCAATCGTTGCACATGGCGATCCCGTCCATGTCTATTTCCCGATGTCACGGAGAGGGCGCATCGACCAAGCCTACGTTGGCAGCCTGAATGAGATGCGCGCTCGCATAGAAGGCGACGAGCAGCACACGACACAGACGGATTTGCAGTCAGACTTCGACGTTCTCTGCTTGTCTGATAGCGATGCCATGCAACGCAGCCAGGATTTCAGTTCGGTCCGCGGCGCTTTTCTGGCGGCAAGCGCAGCCGGCCTCAATGTCGGAGTCGCCTCGACCCAGCGGTGCGCTGACCATCTCGCAAGGATGCGCTTGTTGATCATCCCGTCCGGGCAAGCGCTCTCGGCAGAGGCTATCCGGCTGGTAGAAGCGGCAGAAGCCGCTGGTGTCGTGATCCTCGGACCTGACCTTCCTGGCTTCAAGAAACGGATGGTTTCATCGAATTGGTCAATCGATCAGCAAACGATGGATCTGGTTGCGGACGCCTACCATGCCTCCCCAAAGAGCACTCTCTGGTCTGACGTGGATCTCGAAAGGCCCTGGACGACCTTCGCACGTGGACTGACTGCCTCCGATGGTTCTTGGCGCCTGTTCCTTTGGAACGGCGTTAAAAACGGGTTCGATATGGGTCGGCATGTTCGGGACGAAGGGGCGGGATTTGCAGGACCTCACCGGGTCAGTGTTCCAGGAGAGTTCCATATCGGTAACGTCTGGGGACACATCTCAGCGCTTGAGCGAACAGATCGGTCAGTCTCGTTTCATTTGAATGGGGCGTTTGCAGTCGTGGAAGGGACGAGCCCGCGCACAGAGCGATCGCAGAAGCGTGCATGGCCGTGGGAGCGTTGGTGGAGAAGCGGCCGCGCTTAACTCTTGTTCGTCGGACGAACAGGCTTCGAACGCTCATCAACGCAAGTAGCGAGCGCTGAGGGCCCTTCTGCGAGACCTTCGCTTGTTCAGCGGGCGAACCCATTTTCGCCTACCCGGCGCCGCCGCCCGTCCTTGGCCTGGATCCAGGTCTCGGCCACGCATGTGATCGCGGGCGGCCCGGCGTCATAGTCCCAGTACCAGAGCGCGTTGGCGTTCGGGCCGCGCTTCAGGTCGACCGCTTCGCACAGGATCAGCCGGAGCCTGTACTGCCCCTCGTGCTGCCCCTTCAGCAGCTCGTAAACGCGGTCACTCGACGCGATCCATTGCGCGCTGCCGGACGTCTCTGGGAAGATGCGCGGCGCGTATTCGTCGGTGGTGATCTCGCGCCAGGACGGCGCTTCGCCGCTCACGGCCTATCCGGCCGAGCCAGTAGGATCGCGGTCCGCACCGCAGCGCGCTTCAGGTGCTCGGTGGCGTCCTTGTTCGCGACGGTCACCTTCGACCACTCGTGGCTGCTCACAGCATCGGCGAGATTGATCCGGTAGCCGTCGCCGAAGAGGAAGGCCGTGCTGGTTGGATCCGCCATGTAGGCGTCGACCGCGGCGGCGACGTCCGCCTCGAGGATGGTCTTCGCCTTGTAGAGGTCGCCGGTCGTTGGATTCTCAGCCATGTCGAGGAAGTAGCATGCGCCGGGCCCGCGTCACCGGCCGAACGTCCACAGCGGCACCGCGCCGCTGGGCCGGCCCGGCTTGTCCCGCCTGTGGGTGGTTCGCTCGAACACGATCCGGTCCGCGAGCACGGACGACACCTTTTCGCCGCTGAGGACCATGGCGCCGCAGTAATCGGGTCGGATGGTACCGGCCTGGGGGTGGACGCCGAACAGATCCAGCGTCGACCATCCGAGCGCCACCGCTTGATCGGCGTATCGGTCGAGGAACTCGATCGCGGCCTCGTGCATGGCCATCCAGTTCGTGCCGGTCAGGCCTGGGCAGGGTGACACGCTGGGGCGCAGGTCGAGGAAGGCCTTACGCCAGATTGCGGGATCGGCTGGAACGAGCTTGGGGGGGGCTGGCATCGGCTCTTGTGCGTCGGGTTCTGATGAAGCGCGAACCTGCGGTGGAGCCGTATCGAACCTCGATCAGGTTCGCTGAACCTACGATCAGTAACCGTAGGCCTATCTCTCAGCAGGTAAAAACCTGTGACATCAGAGAGATAGATGGTGGGCGCGACAGGGATCGAACCTGTGACCCCTACCATGTCAAGGTAGTGCTCTCCCGCTGAGCTACGCGCCCTCACCGGTGCCGCTCGGCGCCGGTGGAGGGGGCTATAGCCTGGGGTTTCGGGGTACGCAAGGGCCCTCGCCGCGCGAATGTTCGGCCTGCCGGTCGGGCGATCCCCGGCCCCGGCATCGGCCCTGTGTGACCCGCGAAAATGCGGTAAGCCGGGTCTGGTCGCCTTCCGGTGGCGCGGGCCGGTCCGGTGCGCCGACCGGGGCCGACGGCCGGAACAGGCGGGTTGGGGCTTACGGTGGAACGATGTGGGGCGTGAACGAGGGTGAGCGCGGAAAGGCCGTTCGCGCTTGGGGCGGCGACGCCGACCGGGGGAGCGGGGGCGACGATCGGGCCCGCCCTGCGGTGTCCCGCCGTTCGATGACGCTCGCGGGAAGGTCCGGCCCTGCTGCCTCGGGTACGGTCCGCGATGGAGTGAGCCAGGGATGAAGACCCCGAACCGGTCCGGCTCGCTGCCGGCCGTCTCGCTCCCCCGGATTCGCAGGGGGGCTTCGACGCGGCGCTTCGTCCCGGATGGCCCCGGCTTCGACCTCGACCTCGCGGATGCCGGTCTCGGCGGGACCTGGGCGACGATCCGGTTCCGGGACGTCGGGAGCGCGGGCGTCTGCCGGCTGGTCCTCAGCGCGCGGGTCCTCGGCCCGGACGGTCGGCCCGGCATCGTGGCCCTCTCCGAGGAGGCGGAGGGCGGGGATCGCTTCGTCTGGACGGGGCGCTTGCCCGAGGGGCTGCGAGCCCTGCACCTGGCGCCCCTCGCCCGCGAAACGGGGTTCCACCTCGACGGTTTCGCGATCCGCCGGGTCCGGCGGATCGGCCTCGTCGCGCGCGCCCTGCGCCGGAACCCGGCCCTCGCCGCGCGCGCCCTGTACTGGCGCGCCCTCGGCCTCAAGGTTCGCGGGCGGGCGCTGCTCCTGCGGGCCCTCCACGATCGGACGGAGACCGGCTACGCCACGTGGATCGCCCGATTCGATACCCTCTCCGAGGCCGATCGGCGGCGCATCCGCGACGCGATCGATGCCTGGCCGGACGCGCCGCGGATCTCGGTGGTGATGCCGGTGCACGATCCCGCCCCGCGCGTTCTGGACGCCGCCATCCGGTCGGTCCGCGCGCAGCTCTATCCGAACTGGGAGCTCTCGATCGTCGACGACGCCTCGACGGATCCGGCGATCCCACGCCTCCTGGCCCGTCACGCCCAGCAGGATCCCCGCATTCACGTCGTCCGGCGTGCGGAGAATGGTCACATCGCCCGCGCCACCAACGACGCCCTCGCGCAGGCGACCGGTCCTTTCGTCGCCTTCCTCGACCACGATGACGTGCTGGCCGAGGGGGCGCTCTACCACGTCTCGACCGCGATCCGTGCCGCGCCCGATCTCGTTCTGATCTACAGCGACGAGGACAAGATCGACGGGCGTGGGCGTCGCTTCGAGCCGCACTTCAAGTCGGGGTTCGATCGCGAGCTGCTCTACGGCCAGAACTACATCAATCACCTCACGGTGATCCGCACGGAGGCGATCCGGGCCGTGGGCGGCCTGCGCCCGGGCTTCGAGGGCAGCCAGGACCACGATCTCCTCTTGCGGATCACGGCGCGTCTGACGCCGGATCGCATCCGGCACATTCCGCGGATCCTCTACCACTGGCGTGCCGCCGGCGGCTCGGGGACGTTCTCGGACCGGGCCCTGGAGCGGAGCGAGGTGGCGCGGCTGCGCGCGCTGGCCGAGGTGGCCGCCCCCCTGCGGGCGACGGCGGTGCGCGGCCCCCTCGGGTTCAACCGGCTCGTCCGTCCGGTCCCGGAGCCGGCTCCCCTCGTTTCGGTGGTCATTCCGACGCGCGACCGCGCGGACTTGCTCGCCGTGGCCCTCGCGGGTGTTCTCGACGCGACGGACTATCCGGCCATCGAGGTGCTCATCGTCGACAACGACAGCCGGGAGCCCCGCACGCGCGACCTTTTCGCGCGCTATTCGAACGACGCGCGCGTTCGTGTCGTGTCGGTGCCCGGACCCTTCAACTTTTCCGACCTCTCCAACCGAGGCGCGGCAGCGGCCCGGGGGCCGCTGCTCCTGTTCCTGAACAACGACGTCGAGGTCATCGAGCCCGGCTGGCTGCGCGAGATGGTGTCCATCGCGCTGACGCCGGACATCGGCGCGGTGGGCGCGAAACTGCTCTACCCGGACCACACGCTGCAGCACGGCGGCATCGTCCTCGGGATCGGCGGCGTGGCTGGGCACAGCCATCCCGGGCTGTCCGAGGACGACCCCGGGTACTTCGCCCGGATGGTCCTGACGCAGGAGGTCTCGGCCGTGACCGGCGCCTGCCTGCTCCTCCGGGCGTCGGTCTTCTCGGAGGGCGGGGGCTTCGACGCGAACGACCTCGCCGTCGCGTTCAACGACGTCGACCTCTGCCTCAGGCTGCGCGCGCAGGGGTATCGGATCGTGTGGACACCGCATGCGCGGCTGATCCACCACGAATCGAAGAGCCGCGGCGCGGAGGACACACCCGAGAAACTGGCCCGGTTCGAGCGCGAGGTCCGGGTGATGCAAGACCGATGGGGGGCGGTTCTGCGGGCGGACCCGTACTACAATCCCAATCTCTCGAAGATCGCCGCGCGCTATCGGCTCTGATGTTGCGGCGCAGCGTCATCCCCTCGCACCGCAAAGTCGCCGTAATCAGCCGGTCTATCCGCCTTCCCTGGATGGCTTCGGCACAGCGATGAACCGTTGCGAAACAGGGTGGCAGCGGGGTCTGAATCACAGGGGGCGACGCTGGTCCGCATCCTTCCTGCCTCCAGGTCCCTCCCTTGCCAGGATGCCGGCGTAACGGGCCGGTTACTTCGGTCGGCGATGGTCCATAAGTCAGGTCGGGGAAGCCGTCTCGGTTTGTGGCATTTGTTTGGAATTCCTGCATGTGATCGAGCAGTCGTCGTCGTGAGGCGCGGCACTTTGCTCCCTCATCTTGCCGGAATGATCGATGAATACGTGCAACAGGGTCCCTGTGTCCGGTCGGTGATTGCCCTGATTCCCGGCGCTCCGGTTGGACAGTAGCCTGGAGCCATACTAAGGATCGGGCTGGTTGCCACCGGTGGTACAAGTCGGTCCTGTCCCCCGTTCAAGAGCGTGTGCGAATCGAACGTGACACAACGTACAGACATCGCGATCATCGGCCGTGCCTGCCGGCTTCCCGGCGCTTCGAGCGTCGACGGGCTCTGGCAGCTCCTGACCGAGGCGCGATGCGCCGTCGGTCGCATCCCGGATGACCGCTGGTCCCTGGAGCGGTTCGGACACCCGCGCGCGCAGGAGCGTGGCAAGAGCTATACGTGGTCCGCCGGCGTCCTCGACGACATCTGGTCGTTCGACCCGGGTGTCTTCGGCATCTCGCCCCGTGAGGCCGAGCAGATGGATCCGCAGCAGCGCCTGCTGCTGGAACTCACCTGGGAAGCCCTGGAAGATGCCGGGCTGCGCCCCTCGGACGTGGCGGGGACCCAGATCGGCGTCTTCGTCGGCGCCTCCTCCCTGGATTACGGCAACCTGCGCGTCCTCGACACCTCGTCGGGGGACGCCTACGCGGCCACCGGGAACACGCTCTCGATCCTGTCGAACCGCATCTCCTACATCTACGACCTGAAGGGACCGAGCTTCACCGTCGACACGGCCTGCTCGTCCTCGCTCGTCGCCCTCGATGCCGCGGTGGCGGCCATCTCCAGCGGTCGGATCGACACGGCGGTCGTTGCCGGCGTGAACCTTCTCGCGAGCCCCTTCAACTTCATCTGCTTCTCGAACGCGCAGATGCTCTCGCGCACCGGCCTGTGCCAGGCCTTCTCGTCGAGCGCCGACGGGTACGTGCGCTCCGAGGGCGGTGTGGTGCTCGTGCTGAAATCCGCGAAAGCGGCCCTGCGCGACGGCAGTACCGTGCGCGGCGTCATCGCGGCCAGCGGCGTCAATTCGGACGGGCGCACCACCGGCATCTCCCTGCCCTCCGGCTATGCCCAAGGTGCGCTTCTGGAGCAGGTCTACCGCGAGGCCGAAATCGACCTCGACGCGGTGGTCTTCGTCGAGGCCCACGGCACCGGTACGCCGGTGGGCGATCCGATCGAGGCGAGTGCCATCGGCAGCAAGCTCGGTCGTCCCCGCAAGGCGCCGCTGCCGATCGGTTCGATCAAGAGCAACATCGGCCACACCGAGCCGGTCTCGGGCCTTGCCGGTCTTCTGAAGGCCAGCCTCGCTCTCGAGCACGACCTCTTCCCGACCTCGCTTCACGCGGCCGAACTGAATCCCGAGATCCCCTTTCGGGACCTGAACCTGTCGGTGACGAACAAGCCGCTGCCGCTGGCGCGCGATGGCAAGGCGCGCTTCGCGGGCGTCAATTCCTTCGGGTTCGGCGGCACCAACGCGCACGTCGTTCTCACGGACGGCCCGCCGGTTCGTGCCGCCTCGGTCGCCCCCGATGCGGCCCGGATGCCGGAAGTGCTCCTGCTCTCGGCCCAGAGCCGTGCCGCCCTCAACGAACTCGCCCTCGATTACGCCGAGCGCTTCGACGGCGCCGACAAGGCCGAGATCGCCCGGATCGCCGCGGCCGCCGCCCATCGCCGCGAGCGTCTGTCCTCGCGCCTGGCCGTCTCCCTGGATGCCGATCTTCCGGGGGTCCTGCGCGCCGTCGGTGAGGCCGAGGATGCCCCCGACGCCCTTCTGGGGACCGCCGTGGACCGCGCGGCGGAGGTCGCCTTTGTCTATTCCGGCAACGGGAGTCAGTGGGCCGGCATGGGTCGTGAGGCCTATGACGAGAACGCCGTCTTCCGCGAGGCCTTCGACCGCATCGACGGCCTGTTCCACACCCTTTCGGGCTGGTCCCTGAAGGAGGCCCTGTTCGCCGAGGATCTGGAGGAGCGCCTCGCCCTCACGCGGGTGTCGCAACCCCTGATCTTCGCGATCTCGAGCGCCTCGACGACGGCGCTGCGGGCCCACGGCCTCAAGCCGAGCTACGTCCTCGGCCACAGCGTCGGCGAGATCGCCGCGGCGGAAGCCGCCGGGATCTTGAGCCTCGAACAGGCCGTGAAGGTCATCTTCTACCGGAGCAAGCACCAGGAGACGACGCGCGGCTTCGGAACGATGGCCGTGCTGCTCGCCCCTGCGGACGAGATCGAACTGTTCCTGAAGGATTACCCGAGCCTCGACATCGCCGCCTATAACAGCCCCAAGGCCATCACGGTGGCGGGCCCGGTGGAGGATATCGATGCGGCCATGAAGGCGCTGACGCGCAAGCGTCGTCGCGGGCGCAAGCTCGACCTCGAGTACCCCTTCCACGGCCGGTTGATGAACCCGACCGAGAAGCCGCTGCTGCGGGACCTCGCTGGGCTCAAGCCGCACGCTGCAACGACCGCGATGGTATCGACCGTCACCGGCAAGGTGCTGGCCGGAGATCAGTTCGGGGCCGGTTACTGGTGGCGCAACATCCGTGAACCGGTGCGCTTCTGCGAGGCCGTTCAGGAGGCGACCCGACAGGGCGCCCGCGTCTTCATCGAAGTGGGGCCCCGCGCGACCCTGCTGTCGCATATCGGCGACGCCATCGAGCCCCTCGGCATCGAGAACGCCACCATCGGCGTCCTCCACCGCAAGCCGGCGGGCGGCGATCCGATCGCCCGCACCGTCGCGGCCGCCCTTGTGCAGGGCGCCGCCGTCGATGAGGCGACGGTCTTCGGGGCGAATCCGACGGGCGACGTGTCGCTGCCGCTCTATCCGTGGCAGCGTCGCTCCTTCCGGCTCGCGGAGACCACCGAGGGTGTCGGTGCGGCGACGCCGCGTCCCTATCATCCGCTCTACGGCTCCCGCGTCGCACCGGACGGCCTCGAATGGCACGGCCACGTCGACATCGCGACGGTGCCGGACCTCGATGATCACCGCATCGACGGGCAGGCGATCCTGCCCGGCGCGGCCTTCATCGAGATGGCCCTCGGTGTCGCCCGCGAGGCGATGAAGACGGACAGCGTCACGCTCGCGGACTTCGAGATCCAGTCGCCGATGGTGTTCGGCGAGGAATCCCTGCGCGAGGTCGCGGTGCGGGTCGCCGGCTCGGGCAACGCCATCCAGATTCTCAGCCGGCCACGCCTGACCCAGGCCGCCTGGCAGCTCCACGCCGCGGCCAAGATCATCGATGGGACCTTCCCGGCGCCCGCCCCGGTGGACCTGCACGTTCCCGCCGAACACGCGGTGGCGGGCGAAAGCCTCTACCGCCTGGCCGCCGCCTCGGGTCTCGGCTTCGGCCCGAGCTTCCGTCAGGTCGCGGCGAGTGCGCGCCTCGACGAGACCACCATCGTCTCGGAGCTCCTGCCCGCCGAGGCCGACGGGCGCTTCGGGCTCGTCCCCGCGCGCCTCGATTCCTGCTTCCACGGCCTCATCCTGCTCTTCGCCGGTCTGATGGGCGAGGGGTCGACCAAGGCCTATGTCCCGGTTCGCTTCGGCGAAATCCGCCTCGTGAAGCCGGGGGCCGTCATCGCCCGGGCGATGATTCGGACCCGGCGTGCCAACGAGCGCAGCATCCTGGCCGATTTCACCCTAGTGGATGCCGAGGGCGCCGTCATCGCCACCTTGCGCGAGGGGCGGTTTCAGGCGCTCCGCTCCAAGAACGGCAGCGATCTCGCCGCGTACGCCATCGCGCAGCGGCCCGAGCTTGCCACCGAACCCACCGCCATCGCGATGGAGCGCGGAAAGCGCGTCGCCGACGCGATCCGTCCGGCCTGCAAGGCCGCCGTCGCACCTGCCGAGGCGCCGCTGGCACCGGGGCACCTCCTTCTCGAAGGTTGGGCGACGTCGATGGCCTACCGCCTGGCGGAGGGCCTCCAGCGCTCCGGCACCGTGGCGATCGACGACCGCGTGCCGGAGGCGATGCGCCCCTGGCTCCTGAACGCCCTCTACGCCCTGGAGAGCAGCGACCTCGCCACCCTCGACGGCGAGCGCTGGACCCTGCGCAAGGATGTGTCCCTGCCGGCACCCGACGAGATCATGCGTTGGATCGCGGCGGATCACCCCGAACTCTCGGCCGAACTCGTGCTCACCGCCGATATCGGCGCCGTCGTCGGCCGGTTGCTCTCGGGTGATCTGACGGAGGCTCCGACCCTCTCGCAGAATGCCCTCGACGCCTTCGTCCTGCGCAGTGCAACGGCCCGGGCCGCGGCCGACGTGATCGCGGATCTCGTCGAGTCTGGCCGTGCCGCCCTGCCCCGCGACCGTGCGTTGCGGGTGCTTCAGGTCGGATTCGGACCGCTCTCGGCGCAGGCCGCCGCCTTCACGGACGGCATCGAGGCGCAGCTGACCGTGTTCGAAGCCGATCGTCGCCTGGCGGAGCGGGCGCGCCTCGCCCTGCCGCGCGGCCTCACCGTCATCGAGGATACGGCCGAGCTGTCGGCAGGCAGCTTCGATGTGATCCTGGCCAGCAACGTCCTGCATCGCTCCGAGCGAGCCCTGCTCGGCAAGGTCGCCGACGCGCTCGCGACCGGAGGCTTCCTCGTCGCCGTCGAGCCGGGAGCGTCGCTGTTCCGCGATCTGGTGTTCGGCTTGACCCCGGATTGGTTCGAGGCCACGGCCGATTTGCCGGTGGGCCGTCTCGACGACATCACCGGGTGGCAGCGTGCGCTGAGCGACACCGGCCTCGTGCGGGTGGCCGTCGATCGCGCCGTCTCCGCCAACGGGGACGATCTTCTGTTCATCGCCGAGGCGCCGGTGCGCGCCAAGCCGGCGCCCGGCCAGACCTTCGCGTTCGTGATCGGCTCGCACGACGCTGTCGCGGCGGAGACGGCCTCGTCCCTGGCGACCCTGCTGGTGGCGAGCGGCGTCCACGTCTCGATCATCCTCGACTCGGAGCAGTCGCTGCTCGAACTGGAACGCGAGACCCCCGACACGGTCGTCTTCCTCGCAGGCGCCTTCAACCATGCCGGTGCCGCGGCGGACCGCCTGCGGGAGCGCTGCCTGAGCCTGAAGCGCTGCGTCGAGCATCTCGGCAGCCGCCAGACCCGGC
This sequence comes from Methylobacterium sp. Leaf94, assembly GCF_001426045.1. NCBI lineage: Bacteria > Pseudomonadati > Pseudomonadota > Alphaproteobacteria > Hyphomicrobiales > Methylobacteriaceae > Methylobacterium > Methylobacterium sp. Leaf94. The sequence continues at coordinate 217,807 of NZ_LMRM01000056.1, read as the reverse complement.
TCTGGGTGGTCTGCCCCGGCGCCACCCGCGATGCGGGGGATCCGACCGGCTCCGTGGAGGCCGGCGTCTGGGCGTTCAGCCGGACGCTTGCCAACGAGGTGGCGAATCTCGACGTGCGTCGGATCGACCTCGCCGAGGCGCTCTCGACCAAGGCCGCCGCCGAGCGGCTGCGCGACCTCATCCTCTCGGGTACGCTCGAGACAGAGATCATCCTCGACGCCGACCGGACCCGCGTGATCCGGTTCTCGCCGGGCCAGCTCTCCCGTCGTCCCGGCGCCGATGCGGTTCCGGCCGAGGCGGCCCGCCTGGAACGCAGCAACACCGGCGGCCTCAACGAGATGGCCTGGGGGCCGGCGACCCGCCGGGCTCCCGAGCGCGGCGAGGTCGAGATCGCGGTCGAGGCCACGGGTCTCAATTTCCGCGACGTCCTCTGGGCGCTGTCGATGCTGCCGGAGGAGATCCTGGAGGATGGCTTCGCGGGTCCGCGCCTCGGGCTGGAAGTGGCCGGCCGGGTCCTCTCCGTCGGCAAGGGCGTCGACGCCTTCAAGCCCGGTGATCGCGTCGTCGCCTTCGCGCAGTCGGGCTTCGCGACCCACATCCTGGTCCCCGAGCTCGTCGTGGCCCCGAGCCCGCCCGGCCTCGATCCGCAGGCCGCCGCCACCGTGCCGGTCGCCTTCCTCACGGCCTATTACGGCCTCGTCAGCTGCGCCCGCCTGCGCCGCGGCGAGTGGGTCCTGATCCATGGCGGAGCCGGCGGCGTCGGTCTGGCCGCCCTGCAGATCGCCAAGATGAAGGGTGCGCGGGTCATCGCCACGGCCGGCTCGCGGGAGAAGCGCGCCCTGGTCAAGGCGTTGGGGGCCGAGCACGTGCTCGACTCGCGTTCCCTCGCCTTCGTGGACGATGTCCGCCGCATCACCGGCGACGGCGTCGGCGTGGTGCTGAACAGCCTGTTCGGCGAGGCGATGGAGCGCAGCCTCAACGTCCTCAAGCCCTTCGGCCGCTTCATCGAGCTGGGCAAGCGCGACTACGTCGCCAACACCCATATCGGCCTGCGTCCGTTCCGCCGGAACCTGTCCTATTTCGGCGTCGATCTCGACCAGGTGCTCCAGCACCAGGGCGAGGACGGGGCTCGGCTGTTCCGGGAGGTGATGTCCCTGTTCAAGGAGGGCGGGCTGAAGCCTCTGCCCTTCCAGCCCTTTACGGCGGACGAGGTCTCGGACGCCTTCCGGCTGATGCAGCAATCGGGGCATGTGGGTAAGATCGTCATCGCACCGCCGAAGCCCGGCAGCGTGATGCAGACGGAGAAGTCCGCCTTCACGATCTCTCCCGAGGGTGTCCACCTCGTCACCGGCGGTCTCGGCGGCTTCGGCATCGAGGCGGCGCGCTGGCTCGCGGACCGGGGTGCGAAGCACATCGTCCTCGTCGGCCGCAACGGGGCCGCGAGCCCCGAGGCCAAGCAGGTCGTGGCCGATCTCGGCGCCCGCGGCGTCGCCGTGGTCGCGATGGCCTGCGACATCACCAGCCGCAAGGCGGTGGATGCGCTGCTGGCCGAGGTGGAGCGCGGGGGCCGGTCGCTCGCCGGCGTGATCCACGGCGCGATGGTGCTCCAGGATGGCCTCATCGCCAACATCGACGCCGCCGCCCTCGACACGGTCATCCGTCCGAAGGTCATCGGCGCCGAGCATCTCGACGCCGCGACGCGCGCGCGCGCGCTCGACTATTTCGTGATGTTCTCCTCGGCCACAACGTTCATCGGCAACCCCGGACAGGGCGCCTACGTGGCCGCGAACGGCTTCATGGAAGGCCTCGCCCGCCGCCGGCGCAAGCTCGGCCTGCCGGCGCTGGCCGTCGCCTGGGGGGCCATCGGCGATGTCGGCGTGCTGGCCCGTAACCGTGCGGTGATGGAGACCTTGGCGGGTCGCGTCGGCGTGACGCCGATGGATGCCCGCCATTGCCTCGACCTCATGGCCGACGCGCTCGAAGGCCAGGGGTCGAGCCCGGACGACGCCGTGATCGCCATCGCGTCGATGCATTGGGGCAAGGCGCGCGAGCGTCTCGCCACCATGAAGAGCCCGAGCTACGCCGAGCTCGGTTCGGACCAGCAGATGGAAGCCGGAACGGTGGCGGCCATCAATATCGGCCTGCTCCTGAAGACGCAGGACATCGACTCGGTGCGCAAGACGGTGGCCGACGCCATCGTGGAGGACATCGCCCGAATCCTGCGCCTGCCCAAGGACGACATCAGCCGCGTGCGCCACCTCTCCGAGATCGGTCTCGACTCGTTGATGGGCGTCGAACTCGGCGCGAGCCTGCAGGAGCGCTTCGCCCTCGAGGCGCCGCCGTCCGGCATCTCCTCCGGCCTCACCGTCAACGAACTCACCGAGACCCTGATCCAGTCGATCGCGGCTCCGGTGGACGAGGCGGCGGCGGCCGTGATGAGCTTGGCCCAGCGTCACGCCAGCGAGGGGGTGGATGTCCGCACCCTCGAGCCCTTCCACGCGATGGTCGAAGAAAACAGCCTCGCGATCAAAGAAATCCTCCCGTGAGCGATTCCCCCTTGAGGCATGCCGCATGAGCAATTCCGCGAGACCGGACGGCGGACGCGCGGCCCTGGCGGGCTTCGTCACGAACCGCCTCGGGCGAAACGCCAACCGGACGGCTCCCGCCCGTCCGGCGCAGCGCCCGGCGGGCGATGCGTCCGTACAGAACTTCGAGTCCCTGCCGGGATACCGGGAGTTGCGCCTCCAGCGCTCGGCGGCCGATCTGATCGGCCTCGGCAATCCGTTCTTCCGGGTGCACGAGACCAAGGCCGGCGCCACGACGCGCATCGCCGGCAAGTCGTTCGTCAACTTCTCGTCCTATGACTACCTCGGTCTGAACGGGCATCCCGACGTCAACGCTGCGGCGGCCCGTGCGATCGAAACCTACGGCACGTCGGCGTCGGCCAGCCGGATCGTGGCCGGTGAGCGACCGGGACACCTCTCCCTGGAGAAGGCCCTGGCCGACCACTACGACACCGAGGCCTGTGTGGTTATGGTGAGCGGCCACGCCACCAACGTCACCACGATCGGCGCCCTGCTGGAGCCGGGCGACGTGATCTTCCACGACGCCCTCAGCCACAACAGCATCGTCACCGGCGCTCAGCTCTCCGGCGCTCAGCGCCGCTCGTTCTCCCACAACGATCTCGACGCCCTGGAGACGTTGCTCGGCGCCACGCGCCACGAGCATCGCCGGGCGCTGATCGTGGTGGAAGGCCTCTACAGCATGGACGGCGATGCGCCGGACCTCGCGGCACTCATCGCCCTGAAGCAGCGCTACGACGCCTGGCTGATGGTCGACGACGCGCACGGGCTCGGCGTCCTCGGGCGGACCGGCATCGGTCTGGCCGAACATTGTGACGTCGATCCCCACGGGGTCGATATCTGGATGGGCACCCTCTCGAAGACCCTGTCCACCTGCGGCGGTTACGTGGCCGGACCGGCGGCGTTGATCGAGTACCTCAAGTGCACGGCTGGCGGTTTCATCTATAGCGTTGGCATCTCGCCGCCTCTCGCGGCCGCAGCCGAAACGGCGCTCGAGATCATGCATGCCGAACCGCACCGGGTGGAGCGTCTGCGGCAGAACGGCCACCTGTTCCTGTCTTGCGCGAAGAAGCATGGGCTCGACACCGGGACCAGCCTCGGCCTCGCGGTGATCCCCGTCATCGTCGGCGACTCCCTGAAGTCGGTGACGCTGTCGGACCGCCTCTTCAAGCGCGGCATCAACGTTCAGCCGATCATCCACCCGGCCGTGCCGGAACGAGCGTCGCGCCTGCGCTTCTTCATCACCTCGGAGCATACGCCGGAACAGATCCGCGAGACCGTGGACGCGGTCGCGGAGGAACTTGCTGCCATCGAAAAGGGCGGTTCGCTGATCGAGCAGCTCATGGCGAAGCGCGGCAAGCCGTAGGGTCCCCGGGACCCTACGACTCCACCATCCTCCGCCTGCATCGGGTCTGGGCACCGGCGTCATCGCGCCGGTGTTTTTTTGCGCGTTTCGCACCGATGCGGCCGATTGCCCTCGACCCCTGAGCAAGCGACACTGATGTTGCTATCTGTGTCTCATCGCAACCGGAACCCGGCCCGGGATGCGACGTTCGTCCTCAGCCCGTCGGTCAGGAGCCCGTCATGAGACAATCGACTGTCGCCTCCATCGCGCGACGTCTGATCAAAACCGTCGTCGAGGCCAGTCGCTCGCTGATCGGTGCGATCCTCGAAGGGCCGATGCCGGCGCCTCAGCCGATCCCGGTGCGTGTCCGCGCCGACCGTCGCCGCTGAGGCCTGCCTGAAGGGCGTCGTTTCAGGCGCCCAGCACGGTATCGAAGAGCAGCTTGCCGTTCAGGACGACGATCAGGGCCGCGATGGCCCAGGACGCGACCTTGAGCCAGGGTTTGATCGTGTGAACCCCCATCTTCCCTCTGTCGGAGACGAAACCGACCAGGGGGATGATCGCGAAGGGGAGCTGCATCGACAGCACCACTTGACTCAGCACGAGCAGCTTCGCCGTACCCTGTTCTCCATAGAGTGCCGTGACGCCGACGACCGGCACGATGGCGATCCCGCGGGTGACCAGGCGTCGGGCCCAGTCCGGGATGTGCAGGCGCAGGAATCCTTCCATCACGATTTGTCCCGCCAGCGTCGCCGTGACGGTGGAATTGAGGCCTGAGGCCAGCAACGCCACCGCGAACAGCGTCGAGGCGATGCCGGCTCCGAGGAGCGGTGAGAGCAGTTCGTAGGCCTGCTCGATCTCCTGGATGTCGGTGCGTCCCTGGGCGTGGAACACCGAGGCGGCCATGATCAGGATGGCGGCATTCACGAACAGGGCCAGCATCAACGCGATCGTCGAGTCGGCCACCGCGAAGCGGATGGCCTCACGTCGGCCGTCGTCCGTCCGAGGATAAGCCCGCGTCTGCACGATGGAGGAATGCAGGTAGAGATTGTGCGGCATCACGGTGGCGCCGATGATGCCGATGGCGATGTAGAGCGCCGCCGGATTCCGGACGATCTCGGATGTGGGCAGGAAGCCGCCGAGCACCGCTTGGAGTGGTGGTGCCGCGAGTGCGATCTGGATCCCGAAGCTCACGAAGATCACGGCCAACAGAGCGATGACGAAGGCCTCGAGCGCGCGAAAGCCCCGCCGCATCAGGAGCAGGATCAGGAAAACGTCGAGCGCCGTGAGGGTTGCGCCAACGACGAGGGGCAAGCCGAACAGGAGCTTGAGGGCGATGGCCGTCCCGATGACCTCGGCGAGGTCGCAGGCGATGATCGCCGCTTCGCAGGCGAGCCACAACATCAGGCTGATGGGGCGCGGGTAATGATCCCGGCAGGCCTGGGCGAGGTCGCGACCCGTCGCGATCCCGAGCCGAGCGGCGAGCGCCTGGAGGACGATGGCCATGAGGTTGGACAGCAGGATGACCGAGAGCAGCGTGTAGCCGAACTGGGCACCGCCGGCGATGTCCGTCGCCCAGTTGCCGGGATCCATGTAGCCGACTGAGACCATGTAGCCGGGGCCGATGAAGGCCAGCAGTCGCCGCAACCAGGTGCCTGTCGCCTGAACGGGAACGCTGCCGTTCATGCGTCCGAGGCTCGGGTGGTCAAGAGTCTCTCGGCTGAAGCGCCAGGATCCTTCCGTGCGCGTTCCGTTCGCCAGGGTACCCTCCGGTGCCGAGACGGGCATCGGAGCCGTCAGAGGTTCGTGTCGAGCCATGCCCACGCGTGTTTCCGGGAAGAGGACCGCCGGGCGCCTGGAAGCAGCCCACCGCTTTATAGCAGGAGCTATAAAAAGAGCAAACGGCTAAGTCGGACCCGACGCGATGGTTGCTCCTCTCGGACCCTCAGGCCGTCAGGATGCCAGAGCTTGCAGGTTGCGATCGATATCGGCCACGCCGTGAGCCGCCGTCTGCATGCTCATCGAGATTTCCTGCGTGACGGCGCTCTGCTCCTCCACCGCAGAGGCCACGCCCGTGACGAAGCCGCGAACCACGTCGATCGCCTGTCCGATGGCCGTCAAGGAGACGACGACGTCGCCGGAGACCGTCTGCATCGTCTTGATATCCTCGGCGATCCGTGCCGTGGCGTTCGTGACCTGGTTGGAGAGGTTCTTCACCTCGCCCGCCACCACGGCAAAGCCGCGCCCCGCCTCGCCAGCGCGGGCGGCCTCGATCGTAGCGTTGAGGGCCAGCAGATTGATCTGCCCGCCGACGCCCTGGATCAACTGAACGATACCGTTCATCGACGCGGCGGCGTCAGCGAGCTGGCCGGTCGACCGGTCGGCTCTCTGCGCGCGCTCGTCCATCTCGTCCACCTCCTGGCGGGACCGGGCAAGGCTGCTGGCGATCTCGCCGATGGAGGCGTTCAATTCCTCGGCGGCCGAGGCCACCGCTTGGACATTCACGAGGGTCTGCGACGAGGCGCCGGCGGCCTCGATCTGCGAGCGCATCCGCGCCGTGATATCGGTGGCGTACTTGACCACCTTGAACGGCCGGCCGCTCATGTCGAGGATCGGGTTGTAGGAGGCCTGGATCCAGATCGTGCGGCCGCCTGCGCCGACGCGTTGGAAGATTCCGCTGCGGAACTCGCCCCGGCGCAGGGCGGCCCAGAACGCATTGTACTCGGCCGAGGCTCCATAGGTTGGGTCGACGAACATGCGGTGGTTCTGGCCCCGGATCTGAGCGAGATCGTAGCCCAGAACGGCGAGGAAATTCGCATTCGCATCCAGGACGTGTCCGGCGAGATCGAAATGGATCACGCCCTGCGAGCGGCCGATCGCTTCCACCTGGCCCTGCAGCTCTGCAGTCCGCAGCTTCTCGGCCGTGACGTCGGTGGCGAACTTGACCACTTTGACCGGGCGCCCGGCCAAGTCGAGGATCGGGTTGTAGGTGGCTTGCAGCCAGATCGCGCGGCCATCCTTGCCGATGCGCCGAAACTCGCCGCTCTGGAAGACGCCCCTGGCCAATCCCTCCCAGAGGACACGATAGGCGGCACTGTCCCGTTCGGGGCCGTCGACGAACAGGCGGTGATGCTGGCCCCTCACCTCCTCGAGACTGTATCCCACCACATCGAGGAAATTTCGATTGGCATTCACGATCGTGCCGTCGAGGTCGAACTCGATCACGCCCTGCGACCGGCCGATCGCTTCGATCTGGCTCCGCGTATCGGCACTCCGCTGCTTCTCCTCCGTGATGTCGGTGGCGAATTTGACCACGCTGGTCACGCGGCCGTCCCGTCCCCGGATGGGATTGTAGGTTCCCTGCAGCCAGATCTCGCGGCCACCCTTGCCGATCCGCCTGTACTCGGCACGCTGGAACTCTCCTCGGGCCAAAGCGGCCCAGAAGGCCTCGTAGGCCGGACGGTCCTGATCCGCCGCGTCGACGAACATGCGATGGTGCCGGCCTTTGATCTCCGCGAGTTCATAGCCCACGGTCTTCAGGAAATTCTCGTTGGCGGTCACGATCGTGCCGTCGGGAAGGAACTCGATCACGGCTTGGGACCGGTCGAGCGCCTCGAGCTTTGCCGCGGTGCGGGTGTTGAAGAATGTCATGGGCCAATCCTCGGCTGCGATGCGTTCCACTGCCGTGCGGACACCTCTGCGCCCTCCGGGGTACCCGTGGGACGGGCCCGACCACCGGTGAGGAAGCGCGGCGCGATTCCTCGAGGGAACTGTGCTGTCGACTCGACGATCCGGAGCGCTCGACATCCCCTGCGGGGTGTTTCGACGACAGCGTGGGAACCGCTGCCGGCACCCTCCCCGGTGCACACCGATTGAAGCCGGAAAGCCTTAAATCCGAATAAAACCGTAGATAAAATCCCCGTGATGATCCGGAGAAATCTGTAGTCCGGGTTTCCATCAAAGGTTAGCTTTGAGGGAAGAGCAGTCTTAGCTGTTTGGGCGAATTGCTCGTTCTGTTCGTCCGCGCGACCCGGATGTCGCCGGTTCCGTCCGATTGCCGTGAGCCGATGTCGAGGTTTCGATGAAAGACCGCATGGCCGTAGCCTTCCCGCGACACCGGGATTGCGATCGGCGGTCGGTCCTTCACCGCGGTTTCATTGCCAACAGGGCGATCGGGCACGACGCCATCGATCACGCCACAGAGGAACATCGAGCAATATGTTTCGACGGCACGGCTGTGCGTCGTTGAAACTGCACCGCCCTGCCGGCCCTCGAAACCAGCCAGGATGCCGCCGCTCCGTCGTCACGCGCGCCCGTCTCGGTTGTTTGCCGCCGTTGCGCCGGGTCCGCGATGATGTGTACCTGAGGAAGCCGTGCCCCGTGAGAGGCGGCCAAAACGATCTCAGCGACGGAAGCGGAGCCGGCGGGTATGAAGTGGCAGCGTCTCGCACCGGCCGGTACGCGACAGCAGATGATAGGGACGGCACTGGCCGGCCTTCTTCTGGGTCTCGGTGGGGTCACGGCGGGGACGACGATGGTCAGGGCCTCGGAGCGGGGGGGCCTCTTCAATTTCCTCGAGACGCTGTTCCGTGAGCCGGCCCCTCCGCCGGCGGCATCGATTCCCGCGCGCCGGCCCGGGCATTACGTCTCGCTTCCCGACGCCCGGCGGGTGAGCGCCGTGCGGCCGATGCGCCAAACGCCGCGCCCCCTCGTCGAGGCGACCGCGGCCCGACCGATCCGGATCCGGCATCCCCGAGGTCCGGCCGCGAGAAACCAGGTGGCGGCTGTGCCGGCCGCCGCGCGCACCGTATTGGGGGCCCGCACCGTCTGCGTGCGATCCTGCGACGGCTACGTCTTCCCCCTCGGACGCCTCGGGGCCCGGTCCGACCTGCCGGTTCACGAGGCCGCCTGCGCGGCGGCCTGCCCGAACACGCCGACGCGTCTCTTCACCCTGGGGGCGGGGGAGACCGAATTCGACCGCGCCGTCGGTCTCGACGGACAGCCCTACCGCAGCCTCGCCGTGGCCAACCTCTATCGGACGAAACGGGTGGAGCAGTGCAGCTGTCAGCCCGAGCAGGGCGTGGCCGCGCCGCTCTCGATTCTCCAGGACATGACCGTGCGCGCCGGCGACGTCGTCGCCACCGAGGCGAGCGCGGCCGTCGTCGTACCGGCCCGCGCCGGCGGTTTCACCGTCGTCGATTTCCGCGAGGCGCGCGGCCTGTCGCGCCGCGCGCGGCGCGACATCGATGCCAAGGTCGATGTGGTCCGCCGCGAGGCCGATGCCCGAGCCCTCCGCCAGGGTGTCCGCAGAGCCGATCGGGCGCTCCGTGTCCGGGTCGCCGCGTCCGACGGCTTCGAGCCGGGGCCGCTGCCGATCGACGTCGAGCCGCGCTTCGGTGCGGTCCGGGCGCCGACCCGGGTCGTGATGGCATCGCCCTTCGTCTATTGAATCGGCGGCCGGTCGCGTGCCGCGCGTCGTCCCTCGGCCGATGGCGGCGGAGGGGCCGGATCGATCCCACCCGCTCAGGAGCCGCTGTGAGCGAGACGCAGTCCGATCCCGACCTCGACGGATCGCCGCCTCCCAGCGGCGAGACGGTCCGGCTCTCCGCCCTGGTCCGGCGGCGGATCGCACCGAACGGCGGACCGTTCACGGCGACCGGCACCTGCAGCTACCTCGTCGGCGACGAGGCCGTCGCGATCGTCGATCCAGGCCCGGCGGACGAGGGGCACATCGCGGCGCTCGTCGCGGCCTGCGCCGGGGCCCCCGTGACGGCCATCCTGGTCACCCATACCCACCGGGATCACTCGCCGGGAGCCCGGCTGCTCCAGGCGCATACGGGCGCGCCGATCCTCGGCTGCGGTCCGCACCGGGCGGCGCGCACGCTCGGCGCGGGCGAGATCCCCCATCTCGATGCCAGCGCCGACCGGGACCACGTCCCCGACCGGCAATTGCGGATGGGCGACACGGTCGCGGGGCCAGGCTGGACCCTCGAGGCCGTGGAGACCCCGGGCCACACCATGAACCACCTCGCCTTCGCCCTGCGGGAGGAGACGGCCCTGTTCTCGGGCGACCACGTGATGGCGTGGTCGACCACCATCGTGGCGCCCCCCGATGGCGCGATGCGCGCCTACATGGAGTCCCTCGAGGCTCTGCGGGACCGTGACGAGACGATCTACTGGCCCGGCCATGGCGGACCGGTCCGCGACCCGCGCCGCTTCGTGCGCGGTCTCGCCACCCATCGCCGTCAGCGTGAGAGCGCGATCCGCGGGCGCCTGGAGGCGGGCGACCGGGACATCCGCGCCATCGTCGCGGCGATCTACCAGGGCCTGAACCCCGCCCTGCGCGGAGCGGCCGCCCTGTCGGTCTTCGCCCACCTCGAGGATCTGGTCGAGCGCGGCGTCGTGCGGAGCGACGGCCCTGCCCGGCTCGACAGCCGCTACGCACCGGCCTGACGCCCGTTCACTTCACCGCGATGGCGAGATTGGCGACTTCGTCGAGATAGGCGCGGATGCGGTCGGCGTTGCTGCCGAAGTCCCGCGTGCCGAGACGCGAGGCGGAGCGGACGTCGATGCGGGCCCCGTCCGCCCGCGGATGGACCCGAACGGTGACGTCATCGGCGAGGTTGAGGATGGGACCGCGCGACACCGCCTCGATGCGGCCGTTCCCGACACGTCCGCCGGGGCGGATCGCCTCGACGATCTGCCAACGGCGGTTCACGGCCGCCTTGCGTGCGAGCTCGAAGGCCTCGTCGGCATCGAGGTCGAGGGTCAGCGGCGCGATCTGCGGATAGGCCGCGCGTTGCGCGGCGCGGGCGGCGGGGCCTGGATCGGGCGGATAGCGACCCTCGCGGGCAGCGAAGGCGGTGCGGGAGCGCGAGAAGGCCGGGGGATTGTCGGTGTCGGTGGTCACGTCCGCGAGCGCCGGCAGCCTCAGGGCGCGCAGGGCCGCGTAGGCCGGATAGGCGAGGACGAGACCGGCCAGGAACAGGCCCGCCAGGGCCGCCCCGAGGCCCCGCGCGCCTTCGCGCCAGACCCGGACGAAGGCGACGAGGGCCAGGAACACCGCGACCCCCGCCAGAACGAGACCGGCGCCGAGGGTCGCCAGGGCGGGGCCCGCCTCGGCGCGCGGATCGCGCACCAGGACGAGGGCGAAGAGGCTGACGAGGAGGGCCAGCACCGCGACGGTCCGCGAGACCGGGCCGGCGCGGGTGATGGGATCTTCGTAGGGCAGACGACGCATGCTGTGACGAGATTCGCTGTCCGGACGATCCGCGGGGCCGTATGCCTGGAGCTTTACCGGTCCGCGCTCCCCGGCGCCACCCGGGCTGTGTGTCGCGAAGCTTCCGGGAGTGGCGCCGTGTCTGCTATAGCCGCCCGACGATGCCTGCGCCCCCACCCGCTCCGACCCCCGCCGAGGCTGCCGATCCTCTGCGGGTCTGGTTTCGCTTCATCCGCCTCAACCGTCGGGTGACCGCCGCGATGGCCGGGGAATTGCGCGGATTGGGATTGTCCATCCCACAATTCGATGCCCTCTCCACCCTCACCGAGCGCGAGGGCATGACGCAGCAGGACCTCGCGGCGCGGCTCTACGTGACCAAGGGCAACGTCTCCGGGCTGATCGATCGTCTCGTCGAAGCCGGCCTCGTCGAGCGTCGTCCGATCCCGGGCGACCGGCGCTCGCACGCCCTCTATCTCACCCCCGCCGGAGCGGACCTCGCCACGCGCGGCATCGTCGCGCAGAAAGCGTACGTCGCCCGCACCCTGGGGCAGTTGCCGGCCCAGGACATCGCGGATTTCGAGCGCCTCGTGCTGAAGTGGCGCGATCTGGCCCGTGAGCAGCCGGTCACCGGCGAAGCGGGCTAGAGCCCGAGCAGCGCCGGCAAATCCGCAGCCGAGTCGAGGATGTAGTCGGCGAGGGGTTCCAGCTCGTCCCGGGCGGCGGCACCCAGCGGGCCGCTGAGCACCGCGATCGCGATCGCCCCGGCCGCGCGGGCCGCGGCGAGGTCGTAGGGGGAATCCCCCACCATGGCGATCCGCTTCGCCGGCACCCCGAGATGGTCGGCGAAGGCCGTGACCATTCCGGGCTTCGGCTTGGCGCCGTGACCGGAATCATAGCCCACCACGAAGGCGCAGTGCGATGCGAGGCCGAGGGCGGCGCATTGGGCCCGCGCCGAAGCCTCGGCGTCGTTGGTGGCGATCCCGAGGGTGAAGCCGCCGGCCACGAGGCATGCGGCGAGGTCCGACGGTGCACCGATCGGCGTCAGCGCCGCGAGGCCGGCCGCGCGGAACAACGCGTCCATCTCGCCATAGAGCGCCGGGCCGGCGGGCCGGCCCAGGACCTCGGCCCAGAGGGGGCCGTAGCCGGCCGAGGAGCCGGCGATGAGCGGCGAGGTCGGCGCGAAGCGCTGGCCGACCTCGTCGTAGTGGCTCACCCGCATGAGCGCATCCAGCCGGGACCGGTCGCCGCCCGACAGGTCTGACATCACCGAATAGGCGGCCGGCCCCCAGGTCCGGTCGAAATCGACGAGGGTCCCGTCCTTGTCGAACAGGATCCCGCGGATCGTGGTCCCGAGAATCTCAGGCCGCATCGCGGACCTTCTCGACCTCGATCACGACCCCCTGCGGGGTCATACGCTCGCGCGCCACCATGCGGTCGCCGGGCTCGAAGACGCCGAGGGCCACGTCGCGGTCGGGCAGCACCACGGTGGTGGTCCTGTTGAGATGGACGAGGACGTGGCGCTTCTGGGCCAGCGACGACACCGCCCAGCGTTTGAGCTGGCCGTAATAGGGCTCGCGCCGCCAGGCATTCGGCTGGCCCGGATCGACCTGCACGTTCATGTGGCGCGAGATCGGATCGAGGCTCAGCACCATCTTGGCGCGCTCGGGCTTCCATTCCGGGCCCATCCAGCCTTCGGTCATCCAGAGGCAGTGAAAGGCGCGGCAATGATCGGGCCGGGTGGCGTGGATGGCGCAGCCCCGCCCCTGCCGGGTGTGCCGGCACCATTGCCCGGCAACGGACTCCACCGCCGGGACGTCGTAGACCTTGCAGCAGAGGGTGCAGGTTCCGCAGGCGCGGCCGGGGGCGGGTTGAGCCACGATGGTGGCGGGGTCGAGCATGGGTTCGGGTCCGGTTGCGACGTCGCGCGGGTTTCTACGGCGGGCGCCCCTCGTTACAGTCTCGCACCCATGTCGGCCATCGGCCAACCGTCAGGCAAAACTATGCTCTCGAACCTCGCGACCCGCGACGTCGAAACCCTGATCCATCCCTACACCAACCTGGAGACCTTTCGCGAGACGGGGCCGCTCGTCATCGAGCGCGGCCACGGCGTGTGGGTCTACGACAGCGACGGCCGACCCTATCTCGAGGGCATGGCCGGCCTGTGGTGCACGGCGCTGGGCTATTCCAACGAGGAATTGGTGGAGGCTGCCAGCGAGCAGATGGCGCGCTTGCCCTTCACGCACCTCTTTTCGGGGCGGAGCCACGACCCGGCGATCGAATTGGCCGAGACCTTGAAGGAGCTCATGCCGGTTCCGACCTCGAAGATCTTCTTCACCTCGTCGGGTTCGGAAGCCAACGACACGCAGGTCAAGCTGACCTGGTACATGAACAATGCGCTGGGCCGACCCCGCAAGAAGAAGATCCTCTCGCACATCAAGGGCTACCACGGGGTCACGGTGGCCACGGCCTCGATGACGGGCCTGCCCGCCAACCACGCCGACTGGGACCTGCCGCTGCCGGGTTTCCTGCATGTGGGCTGCCCGCACCATTATCGCTTCGGGCAGGAGGGGGAGAGCGAAGAGGCCTTCACCACCCGCCTCGCCGCCGAGCTGGAGGCGGTGATCCTCCGTGAGGGCCCCGAGACCGTCGCGGCCTTCGTGGCCGAGCCGGTGCTCGGCGCCGGCGGGGCCATTCTCCCGCCCGCGGGCTATTACGCCAAGATCCAGGCCGTGCTCGACCGGCACGACGTGCGCTTCATCGCCGACGAGGTGATCTGCGGTTTCGGGCGGCTCGGGACCTGGTTCGGATCCGAGGCGATGGGGATGCGGCCCGACAGCCTGTCCTTCGCCAAGGCGCTCACCTCCGGCTACCTGCCGCTCGGCGGCATCTCCGTCGATGAGCCGCTCTACCGTCTGATGGTGCAGCAGAGCGCCAAGCTCGGGACCTTCGGACACGGCACCACCTATTCGGGGCACCCCGTCGCCTGCGCCGTCGCCCTCAAGACCATCGCGATCTACAAGCGCGACCGCATCGTCGAGGGGGTCGCCGAGAAGGCGCCGCAGTTCCAGGCGCGCCTGGCGGCGCTGGGCGATCACCCCCTCGTCGGGGAGGCACGCGGCATCGGGCTCATCGGCGGCATCGAGCTCGTGGCGGACAAGGCGTCCCGCCGGCAATACGAGCCGAAGGCCGGCGTGGCGGCGCGGGTGGTCGCCTTCGCCCAGGCCGAAGGGCTGATCGTACGGTTCCTCGCCGGGGACCGCGTCGCGGTTTGCCCGCCCCTGGTGATCACGCCCTCCGAGATCGACACCCTGTTCGACCGCCTGACGCGAGCCCTCGACCGGACTTCGGCCTGGATCGCGGAGCAGAAGCTCGAAGCCGCTCCGCGTCCCGTGGCTTGACCATCAAGATTGCACCGCGAAGGTATTCTTCGCAGTGCATGATGTCTTTTGCGCTGCAAGCGCGGCCCTGCTTAAGTGTTCTCGAGATGGGACGCGCGGTCGATTTGGGCTTTGGTCAAGGGATCGTGAGAGCCTTAAGCTTTCATTCAGGTTGGCGGCGGCTCTATGGTTGTCACGTCGCTCGATCGGCGTCCGGGTGAAACCAAACGGTGCCCGCGAGACGTTCATGGCTCAAGATTAGGCACGAGAACCTGACAGAGCCTGTCGAGCACAACAGGACACCCGTTACATGCACCCGCGCCCACAGACTTCAGGCACCGCTCGACGTTCCGACCGCTCCACCATCATCGTCGATCATCAGGCTGAGACGTTCCGGCCCGTCGCACTTCCGGCCCTGGCAGCGGCCGTACAGGCCGTGTCCAAGGCGCAGAAGTTGGCCCGGACGGGGCTCCTGAGCGGCACCCGCTCCGCGCGCTTCGAGCACGAGGACACGCCACTGTCCTGACGTCTCGACGGTGGGTTGCGTCGAGGGGCGCGAGTCCACCCCTGCGGTAGTCCTTCCTCAACGCCTCGGGCCTAACGGTCACGCTGAGCGCGGCACGCTCCTCGCTTTCGTCATCTTTTGTGGCGAGAGGGACGCGCCGCGTCCTTCGCGCGACCGAGGAGCCTGACCATGCTGATCCTGCCGAGCCGCCGGCAGTTCCTGACCGGGCTCGGGGCGAGTGCGGGTGTCGTCGGGTCGACGGGTGTCTACGCCTTCGGCATCGAGCCGCTCTACCGTCTCGTGGTCACGCCTTACGCCCCCGTCCTTCCGAACTGGACACCCGGCCTGTCGCTGCGTGTGGCCGTGCTGGCCGACTTCCATGTCGGCGAGCCGTTCATGCCCCTCGACCGGATCGCCGAGATCGTCGACACCACGAACGCGCTGAAGCCCGATCTCATCCTGATGCTGGGGGACTACCCGGCCGGACCCAGCGTCACCTACCGAAAGATCCCGCTGCCGGAATTCGCCCGGGTGGTGTCGGCGCTCCGCGCCCCGCTCGGCGTCTACTCGATCCTCGGCAACCACGATTGGTGGGACGACAAGCAGGCGCAGGCGCGCCGCGACGGGCCCGTGGAAGCGCAGCGGGCGCTGGAGAATGTCGGGATTCCCGTCATGGAGAACGACGCCCTGCGTCTCGTGAAGGACGGCAAGCCGTTCTGGATCGCGGGCGTCGGCGACCAGATTCCGTTCCTCGTGGAAGATGACGAGGGCGGGCGCGACGACCTGCCGGGCACGCTCGCGAAGATCACCGACTCCGCGCCCGTCCTTCTGATGATCCACGAGCCGGACCTGTTCCTCGACGTGCCGGACCGCGTGTCCCTGACCCTCGCGGGCCACACCCATGGCGGTCAGGTTCGCCTCTTCGGCTATTCGCCGGCCATTGCGGCGATCCACGGCAACAACGATTTCGCCTACGGCCATGTGGTCCGGAAAGGCCGCCAGATGATCATCTCGGGGGGGTTCGGCGTGAGCCGCATTCCGGTGCGCCTGGGGGTTCCCCCGGAGATCGTCCTGTTGAATCTCGGAAGCGCGTCCGATCCGGCGGGCAAGACCGTTCAGGGACCCGGGCTCATCCAGGGCTGACGCGCCTCGGGGGCACCCCGGCGCGGGCTCGGGCCCGCACCGGTGCCATGTGGGCCTACTTCTTGCCGGCCTTCGGTGCCGCGACCACCGTGCCCTTGGTCGAGGGCGCCGCCGCGATCGTCTTCGTCACGGGCTTCTTGGGCTTCTTCGCCTCGCGACTTCCGCGCTTCTGTTCCGCCGCCATGACCTGTCTCCTTCCGATTGTGGTTGGGGGATCATGGCAGCCTTCCGGGAATAGGCCACCGGAATGTTGCGCGACGCCGGCCCGGCGAGGCGCCGGGCCGGTGGTCCCCGCCCTCAGAGCGGGATGTTGTCGTGCTTCTTCCAGGGCTGCTCCATCTCCTTGGTGCGCAGCATGCTGAGGGCCCGGGCGACGCGCTTGCGCGTCGAGTGGGGCATGATCACCTCGTCGATGTAGCCGCGCTCGGCGGCCACGAACGGCGAGAGGAAGCGGTCCTCGTACTCGCGGGTGCGCTCGGCGATCTTCTCGGCATCGCCGATCTCGCTGCGGAAGATGATCTCCACGGCGCCCTTGGCGCCCATCACGGCGATCTGCGCGGTGGGCCAGGCGTAGTTGAGGTCGGCGCCGACGTGCTTGGACGCCATCACGTCGTAGGCCCCGCCGAAGGCCTTGCGGGTGATGATGGTCACCAGGGGCACCGTCGCTTGCGAATAGGCGAAGAGCAGCTTGGCGCCATGCTTGATCAGGCCGCCGTATTCCTGCGCGGTGCCCGGCAGGAAGCCCGGCACGTCGACGAAGGTGACGATCGGGATCGAGAAGGCATCGCAGAAGCGCACGAAGCGGGCCGCCTTGCGGGAGGCGTCCGAATCGAGCACGCCGGCCAGCACCATCGGCTGGTTCGCCACGAAGCCGACGGTGCGGCCCTCGATGCGCCCGAAGCCCGTCATGATGTTGCGGGCGTAGGTCGCCTGGATCTCGAAGAAGTCGCCCTCGTCGGCCACGCGCCGGATCAGCTCGCCCATGTCGTAGGGCTTGTTCGGGTTGTCCGGGATCAGCGTGTCGAGGCTCATGTCGAGGCGCAGCGGATCGTCGAAGCTCTCGATCTCCGGCACGCCGTCGATGTTGTTGGCGGGCAGGAAGTCGACGAGACGGCGGACCTGCAGGAGCGCCTCGACGTCGTTCTCGAAGGAGCCGTCGGCGATGGAGGACTTGGTGGTGTGGACCTTGGCGCCGCCGAGCTCCTCGGCTGTCACGACTTCGTTGGTGACCGTCTTCACCACGTCGGGGCCGGTCACGAACATGTAGCTCGTGTCGCGCACCATGAAGATGAAGTCGGTCATGGCCGGCGAGTAGACGTCGCCGCCCGCGCAGGGGCCCATGATCACCGAGATCTGCGGGATGACGCCCGAGGCGGCGACGTTGCGGCGGAAGACCTCGCCGTAGCCGCCCAGCGCCGCGACGCCTTCCTGGATGCGGGCCCCACCGGCATCGAAGATGCCGATGATCGGCGCGCGCATCTTCAGCGCCATGTCCTGGACCTTGACGATCTTGGCCGCGTGCGCCTCGGACAGGGAGCCGCCGAACACCGTGAAGTCCTTCGAGAACAGGAAGACCGTGCGTCCGTTGATGGTGCCCCAGCCCGTGACCACGCCGTCGCCGGGGATCTTCTGCTTCTCCATGCCGAAATCGGTGGAGCGATGCTGGACGAACATGTCGAACTCCTCGAACGACCCGTGGTCGAGGAGGAGCTCGATGCGCTCGCGCGCGGTCAGCTTGCCGCGCTTGTGCTGGGCCACGACGCGGTTCTCGCCGCCGCCGAGGCGGGCCTGGGCGCGCCGCTCTTCCAGCTTCTCGAGAATGTCCTTCATGCGCGCTCGGCCCTGGTTGGAGAGATGGGGTCGCGTCCCGCACGAACTTGAGCGGTAACCTTGGCGGTCGCGATTTGAACCGGCCTTAGCACGCGGCGCTTTCCGCGAAAATCGATTTAACGGCTCAATTGTGCCAGCCGGGCCGCGGCCTCGAACTCGGCTTGCCGAAGGGCGTGACGCGCCTCAGCCTCCGCGTCACGGCCCCAGACGCTCGCCTGATAGGTCTCGTCCACATGGGCCGCCGCCCAGGCTTCGGCCGGACTGGCCTGCCCGCGCAACACCGCGAGGGCGAGGACGAGCGATCCGGTCAGCGTCGTCAACGTGTGAAGGGCGGCCAATCGGAACGGGCCTTCGGTTTCGCCGATCGCCCGGCGCAGCGCCACAACGGTGGTATCCGGCTGGGTGACGTGCATGACGCCTTCGCCGAGGATGAAGCGGGCGCCGAGATCGCTGTGCGCCCAGTCGAGGATCGGGTCCCAGGCCTCGGCCTGGGCGCGCACGAGACGCTCCGGATCGCCGGCGCGGTAGGCCAGCAGGTCGGTGCCCGCATAAGCCGAGAGGTCGTCCACCACGGCCTCGCGGCGCGGCGCGACCCCGTCGATGGCGGTGTTGGCGAGGCGCGTCAGCGGCATGGTGGCGGGGTCGATGACCGCGACCTGCGCCGCCCATTCGGCCGCCACGGCCTCCGCGAGGGCGCGCGTCGGCAGGGCGAGAGGATTGCGGGCCGGCGTGTTCGCCGGGCGCCCGTCGAGGGTCAGCCGGAAGCCGTCGCCGTGCGCGGCGAGGCCGGCCTCTCCGTAGAACCGTTTCGGCAGGGCGGGCTTGCCGGGGCCGCGTGCCGCACGGGTCGGATCGGGCTGGGTGGGGTGTCCAGGCTCGCCGAGCCAATCGGGTTTGGAATCGTCGCTCATGGTCCTGCAGATAGAGCATCGCGGCGCAGGCTGCGAGACGCGGCGTCTCGCGTCTGGCGCCGGGGTCAGGCCTGAGCCGCCGCCCGTGCGCGCGGATCCCCGGAGAAGAGGGCCCCGAGATCATCCGCGGTGTCGACGACGATGGAGGCGCCGGCACCGAACAGCGCCCCGACGGGATGGTAGCCCCAGGCCACGCCTACGGCCGCGGCACCGGCACTGACCGCCATCGTCATGTCGTAGGTGGTGTCGCCGATCATCACGGTGGCGTCCGGCGCAGCCCCGGTCTCCGCCATGGCCTGGAGCAGCATGGCGGGGTCGGGCTTGGAGGGCGCGTCGTCGGCGCTCTGGGTCGTGGCGAACCATCCCCGCCAGCCATGGGTCTCGATCAGGCGATCGACCCCGCGCCGCGCTTTTCCGGTGGCGATCCCGAGTTGCACGTCGTCGCGGGCATGGAGGCGTGTGAGCAGCGCTTCCATGCCGGGGAACAAGGGCTCCTCGTAGTTCGGGTCGAGGCGCAGGATGTTGAAGGCGCGCTTGTAGCTCTCGGATAACCCCTCGATCGGGCCGTCGTCACCGACGAGGCGCCGGAAGGCCTGCGGCAGGGACAACCCCACCACCGAGAGCGAGTCCGTACGGCTCGGCGCCGTCAGGCCATGCTCGGCAAAGGCCATGCCCTGCGCGGCCACGATGAGGTGCTGGCTGTCGACGAGGGTTCCGTCGACGTCGAAGACGATGAGCTTCACGGATTCGGGCTCGTGCTGCGAACGGCGTTCCTCACGGCTGCCGCGGGCCCTGGGTCTGACCGTTCCGGGGGCGATCGTAGCCGAGCTTGCACCGGACGAGGAACCGGCGCCGGGCTCCGCCGCGCAGGCCGCGCGTGTGCGAGATCCGGTTGCAGGCGGCGTAGGACCGCCTCCGGGGCCGGCCGACCTGTGCCGCGCCGCGCCCTCCGGCCGTACCGACCGCCTGACTGGCTCCCGCCGGCCGTGATCCCTGCCCCTGTGCGCCCGGTCCCTGAAGCGGGACGGCCGGTGCCGCTTGTGGCTGCGGTCCTGAATTCTGCGGCGTCGCCGGCGTCTGCGGCTGCGCCCTTGTCTGGGTCTGGGCCGGTGGAGTCGCCTGCGCTGTCGCGGCGGTGCTGAGCGTGCTGCCCGCGCCGATCGCCGCGAGTGCCAGGAGTGCGAAGCCGATCGCCGGCGTCAGGATCGTGTCTCGATGCATCGTGGCGCGACGGTCCTTGGCCGGTGGCAACGCGCCCGCCGGGATGGATGGAGAGGATAAGGCATGGCGGGCGCTTGCCAAGGTGCAACCGTGGCGCCCTGCCGCCTCGTCCTCCGGCGAGGTGCCGCACCTCCCGAGCGCGGGAGGGGGCGTCAGGCTTCCGGCGCCTCCACGATGGGATCGTAGCGGGATGCGTCGAACCCGAGCAGGTTCCAGCTCTGCGCCATATGCGGCGGAAGCGGGGCCGTGACGTCCACGGGCTGTCCCGTCCGGGGATGCGGGATCACGATCCGTCGCGCGAGGAGATGCAGCCGATTCTGGATGCCGCCGGGCAGCTCCCAGTTCTCGATGCTGAAGTATTTCGGGTCGCCCACGATGGGATGCCCGATATGGGCGGCGTGCGCGCGCAACTGATGGGTGCGCCCGGTCACCGGCTTCAGCGACAGCCACGACAGCTTCTGGGCCGCGTTGTCGACCATGGCGTAATACGTCAGGGCGTGCGCGGCGCCCTCGTCGCCGTGCTTGGCCACCCGCATGCGCGCATCCGCGTCCGTGGGCTCCTCCTTGGCGAGGTAGGTCGAGATCCGGCCCTGCGCCACCCGCGGCACGCCCGCGGTGAGGGCCCAGTAGACCTTCCGGGCCGAGCGCGAACGGAAGCTCTTGGCCAGGGTCGCGGCGGCCAGCCGCGTCTTGGCCACGATGAGGCAACCCGCGGTGTCCTTGTCGAGTCGGTGGACGAGGCGCGGCTTCTGCCCGTCCTTGCCCGTCAGCGCCTCCAGGAGGCCATCCACGTGCCGCACGGTGCCGGAGCCGCCCTGGACCGCAAGGCCGAAGGGCTTGTTCAGGATCATCATCTCGGCATCCTCGTAGAGGATGAGCGAGCGGATGAAGTCGGCGTCCGTGGCGTCCTTCGCGGCCGAGCGGGGACGCTCGCCCTGGGCCTCGAGCTTGAGCGGCGGCACGCGCACACTCATGCCCGGATCGAGCCGATCGTTGGGCTTGGCGCGTTTGCCGTCGACCCGGAGCTCGCCCTTGCGCACGATGCTCTGGACGCGCGTGAAGGGAAGCTGGGGAAAACGCGTGGTCAGGAAGCGGTCGATCCGCATCCCGGCCTCGTCCTCCTCCACCGTGAGGGTCTGGACGCCGGAGGCCAGGGTGGCGGAGGCGGCCGCGCGCTGCTCGCGCCGGGTCGGTCCCTCCGGCGCCGGTGCGGTCTCGCGCGAGGCCGCGCCCGGGCGACGCGCCGGCGCGGGACCGGCCGGCGCCGGTCGCTCGGCGCGGGTGCGCGGCGCCCGCCGGGGGGCTTCGGTCATGGTCTCGAAGCCGTCCTGGGGGCCGGCCTCGCGGTCGCTCGCCTCCTGGCCGGGGCGCCAGGGGGCGTGCTTGGCCGCGGCATCGCCGCGCCCTTGCGCCGCGCGCTGGGCGGCATCGAGGGCACTGGTGCGCGGCCCCGTGCGCTCGCGGTCCGGCCGCCGGAAGGCACCCGGTTTGCCCGGCCGGGGGGAGCGGCCGGGCGGTGCGCCGCGGCCCGTGCCGGCGCCCTTGCGCCCGGAGCCGCCGCGTGAAGGTGGTCGTGTGGTCATGGCCTGCTCGTAACACCCACGGGCGCCCCGACAAAGGGCACACGGAGCGTGTCGCCCGACCGGGTCGATCTTTCTCGGCTCCGATCCGGCCTCAGGCCGCGCGCCGGGCCGCCTCGAGGGTCAACCCGGTGCCCACGGAGCCGAAGGTGTCGCCATCGACCACGCGGGCGTTCGGGACGCCGGCGGTCAGGGCGGCGCGGACATGGGGCAAGCCGGTGGAGCCCCCGGTGAGGAACAGGGCGTCGATCCGGTCCGCCGTGAGGCCGGCTTGCGCGAGGCATCGGTCGATCCGCTCGGCGATCCGCCGCGCGAGTTCGTCCGTATGGACGACGAGGCCCCGCCGGTCGATCTCGGCCTCGAGCCCCGCCTCGACCCAGTCCAGGGCGATCCTGCCCTGACCGGCCTCCGAGGTCGCGATCTTGGCGCCCTCCACCTCCATCGCCAGGGAATGCCCGCGCTCGGCTTCGACGACGGTGTGGAGCCGCGCCAGCAGGTCGGGACGCCGCGCGTCGCGGCGGACCTCCTCGATCTCGCGCAGGGTCTTGGCATTGTAGAGCCGGTTGATGCTCGACCAGGTGGCGAGGTCGTGGAAATAGCCCGTGGGGACATCGATATCGCCCCGCGTCATCGGGCTGCCGAGGCCGAGCAGCGGCATCACCGTGCCGAGGCTCAGCCGGCGGTCGAAGTCGGTCCCGCCGATGCGCACCCCGTCATTGGCCAGGATATCGCCGCTGCGATCGGGTTGCGCATGCCGCTCCGGCGAGAGGCGCACGATGGAGAAGTCCGAGGTGCCGCCGCCGATATCCGCGATGAGGGCGATCTCCTCCGCGCGGACCTGCTGCTCGTAATCGAGGGCGGCCGCGATCGGCTCGAACTGGAACGAAACGTGGCGGAAGCCGATGCTGGTGGCGATCGCGCGCAGGGCCTCCTCGGCGCGGGCATCGCCCTCCGGATCGCCGTCGACGAAGTGAACCGGGCGGCCGTGGACCACGGTATCGAGGACGCGGCCGGTCTCGGTCTCCGCCCGCGTCTTCACGGCCGCGAGGTAGCGGGCGATGACGTCGCGGAACTTGATGCGCTCGCGCCCGACGGGGGTCGTCTCCTCCAGGAGGGACGAGCCCAGCACCGACTTGAGGCTTCGCATCAACCGGCCCGGCGTTCCCTCGAGGTACTCGGCCATGGCGGCCCGCCCGACGAAGGGCGCCTGCCCCGGCGGAAAGAAGATCGCGCTGGGGATCGTGACGTGCCGCCCCTCCAGGGGCACGAGCTGCGGGCGCTGTCCGGTGACGAGGCCAAGGGTGGTGTTCGAGGTGCCGAAATCGAGGCCGCAGGCCGCCATGAGGATCTCCGGACGTCAGGTCCGCTGGTGGAGGGGCCGCCGGCCTACAGGCTGACCCGCGTCCGGTCCACCGTCCGTGAACCCGAAACGACGGACCGCGCTGGCGCGAGGCGGTCGGCGAACCGAGCCGGGCGGCGGTTTCGGCGACGGCCTCGCCGCGCGCCGGTGCATTTCGGCCGCCGCCGCGAGCCCCGCGCGGACAGGGCGGCGATCGCCCGGCGCAGGCGTCTCAGCCCTCTCCGAGATACCGGAGCCGCAGGTGAGCCATGAAGTCCTCCGCGCCGAGGGGTTTGCCGGTGGCGGCGACGAGCAGGTCGTCGGTCTCGAGCAGGGAGCCGCGGGCGTGGACGGCCTCGCGCAGCCATTCGCGCAGGGCCGTGAAATCGCCCCTGGTCAGATCGGACGGCAGGCCCGGCCTCTGGTCCCGAGCCGCCCGGAACAGCTGCGCCGCCGCCATCGCGCCGAGGGTGTAGGTCGGGAAGTAGCCGAAGCTTCCGCTCGGCCAATGGATGTCCTGCAGGCAGCCCAGCCGATCATCGGGGACGGTGAGGCCGAGGAGATCGCGCAGGCCGTCGTTGAAGGCGCCCGGCAGGTCGGCGAGCGCCAGATCGCCCGCGATCATCGCGGTCTCGAGTTCGTAGCGCAGGAGGATGTGGGCCGGATAGGTCACCTCGTCCGCATCGACCCGGATGAAGCCCGGCGCCACGCGCGTGTAGCACCGGTAGAGGTTCTGCGCGCTCCAGGCGGGTCCCTCCCCGCCAAAGGCCTCCGCCAGGATCGGCGCGAGATAGGCGCAGAACTCACCCGAGCGACAGGCCTGCATCTCCACCAGCAGCGACTGGCTCTCGTGCAGGGTCATGCCGCGGGCCGTCCCCACCGGCTGGTGATACCACGCGGCGGGCAGGCCCTGTTCGTAGAGGGCGTGGCCGGTCTCGTGCAGCACGCCCATCAGGGCGCCGGTGGCATCGGCGGCATCGTAGCGGGTGGTGATCCGCACATCGTCGGTGGCGCCGCCGCAGAAGGGGTGGAGGCTGACGTCGAGCCGGCCCCGCTCGAAATCGAAGCCGACGGCGCGCATCAGCCGTTCCCCGATCGCCTTCTGCGCCTCCACCGGGAACGGGCCGGTCAGGGGCAGCGGGGCCGGCTCCCGCGCCTGACGCGCCTGAACCGCCGCGATCAGATCCGGCAACGCAGCGCGCAGGTGGGCGAACACCGGATCGATCGTGGCGCGGCGCATCCCGGGATCGTAGCCGTCGAGGAGGGCGTCGTACGGATCGAGGCCGAGGGCGGACCCCTTCGCCGCGCCGACCTCCCGCTGCAGGCGCAGGGTCTCGCCCAGGGCCGGCGCCAGCATGGCGAAATCGGCGCGCGCCCGCGCCTCCCGCCAGATCATCCCCGACTGGGACGACGCCTTCGAGCTCGCCGCCACGAGATCGGCCGGAACCGCGGCGGCATGCAGATAGGCCCGGCGCATCTCCCGCAGGTTCGCCCGTTCCCACGGCCCGAGGCTCGCGACGTCGTCGAGTGACCGGGCGATCAGGTCGCCGGTCTCCGGGGCCGTCAGGATCTCGTGGCCGATGACCGCGAGCTGGGCGAGTTGCTCGGCCCGCATGTCGGCCGCACCCGCGGGCATCAGCGTCTGGCGGTCCCAATGGAGAAGCCCCGCGGCGTCCCCGAGGGCGCCGAGGCGCGCGAAGCGGGCGGAGAGGATCGGATAAGTCTGCATGCTGGCTCGAAGGGGCCTGCTGGGTCGTGGCCGGGGCACGGAGCGTGACCGAGGACCGCTGGGACGTCGGTCCGGGGTGTCACGCACCCGGCCGCGCGGCGAGACCGGAGACGCGAATCCCACCATGGCGGCCACCCGGTTGCAAGGCCGGGCCACGCCATCGCGCAGCTCCGGCGCCTCGCGCCGAGCCGAGACGTCGGACGCCCCGCAAGACTGGCCGCCGGCCCGGCCAGACCAGATCTGCTCCGGCCTGGGCAGTTAAGACGGTGTTAGCGGACTCGGTCCAGTTTGAGCGACATGGAACCCGTGCTTGTCCCGCTCAGCGACGACTCCGCCGCCTTCGATTTCAGCGCATTCCCGCTGGCGCCGAGCGGCGCAGCGCCCGCGACCTCCCGGGCGGCGGCTGTCCCGGACGTGCCCGCCCGGATGCTGGACGGAACGTCGGCCGGCTCAAGGCCCCATTCCCTCCACCGGACGCTGCTTCCCTGGATCGGCGGTCAGGTCGCTGCGGCCATCGGTCTCGGCACCTGCCTCGCGCAGGCGATGCCGCCCGTCTCCGCCAAGCCGCTGCCCACCGACGAGATGGCCTTCGCCCTGCGCGTCGGCGATCCGGCGGAGTTCACGGGGCCGGTCCCGAGTGCGATCCGGGACGGCTTTCATCTGCGCCTCGTCTCGAGCGACTAGATTCCCCTCGTCTGCCTGAGGCAGCGGGCGCGCGACGCGTCGCGAACTTTCGACGGAGGAGACGCGGGCTTCAGTCCTCGTCGGCGCGTCGCTGCCGGCGCAGGGCTTCCCAATGGGCCAATCGCTCGGTGTAGCGCTGCTCCATGCCGCGATCCGTGGGCGCGTAGAAGTGCTGGCGCCCGAGCTTGTCCGGCCAGTAATCCTGGCCCGAGAAGGCGTCGGGCTCGTCATGGTCGTAACGATACCCCTCGCCGTAGCCGATCTTGCGCATCAGCTTCGTGGAGCCGTTGAGAATGGTGCGGGGCGGTGGCAGCGAGCCGTGCTCCTTCGCCACCCGCGTGGCGGCCTTGTAGGCCTCGTAGACCGCGTTCGATTTCGGCGCGCAGGCGAGGTAGACCGTGACCTGGGCCAGGGCCAGTTCGCCCTCCGGCGAGCCGAGGAAGTCGAAGGCGTCCTTGGCGGCCGTGGCCACCACGAGGGCCTGCGGGTCGGCCAGGCCGATATCCTCCACCGCCATGCGCACGAGGCGGCGGGCGATGAAGAGGCGGTCCTCGCCGCCGTCGAGCATCCGGCAGAGATAGTAGAGCGCCGCGTCCGGGTCGGAGCCGCGCACAGTCTTATGCAGGGCGCTGATGAGGTTGTAGTGCCCCTCCTGGGACTTGTCGTAGATCGGCGCGCGGCGCTGGATGATCGCCTGCAAGTGCTCCGCGTCAAAGGTCTCGCCCGGTTTGGCCGAGCGCCAGACCTCCTCGGCGAGGGTCAGCGCGGCCCGCCCGTCCCCGTCGGCCATGCGCACCAGAACGCCCCGCGCCTCCGCGTCCAGGGGAAGCGGCTGGCCGGTCAGCGCCTCCGCCCGCACCAGCAGCTTGGCGACGGCTGCGTCGTCGAGCGCCCGGAAGAGGAGGACGCGGGCGCGGGACAGGAGGGCGGCGTTCAGCTCGAAGGACGGGTTTTCCGTGGTGGCGCCGACCAGCGTCACCGTGCCGTCCTCCATCACGGGCAGGAAGGCGTCGAGCTGCGCCCGGTTGAAGCGGTGGATCTCGTCGACGAAGAGCAGGGTGCCCCGCCCCATGGCCCGGCGCCCGCGCGCCGCGTCGAACACCTTCCGGAGTTCGGCGATGCCGGAGAAGATCGCCGAGATCTGCTCGAAATGCAGGTCGGTCTCGTGCGCCAGGAGCCGCGCCACGGTGGTCTTGCCGGTGCCCGGAGGTCCCCAGAACACCAGCGAGCCGAAGGAGCGGGCATTGAGGAGGCGGGTCAGGGCCCCGTCGGGGCCGGTCAGGTGCTCCTGTCCCACCACCTCCGCCAGGGTTTTCGGACGCAGGGCATCCGCGAGGGGACGGGGGGCGGTGTTGGCCAAGCCGGCGGAGGCGAACAGGTCGGACATCGGCGCATCAAAGACGCGGGTGTCCGCCGCCCGCAACCGGGAAAATCGCGGCCTCCCCTGCCGGCTGGGCCATCAGCCCCCGAACATCGAGGTCATGACCTCGCCGCCGCGGTTGATCGAGACCTCCCACATGTTGAGGCTGTTGCGGGTGATCCGTTCCAGGTCCTTGGTGGTGGCGATCGGCATGCCGTTGATGGCGACGATCATGTCGCCCTTCTGCAGGCCGGCGCGCGCGGCGATCGAGCCCTCGTCGATGCTGGCCACCGCGACCCCGTCCGACGGGAAGTCGGCCTGAAGCTCTTCCGCCACGGCGGGTGACGTGTTCACCAGGGTCGCGCCGAGGAAGGGCGAGCGGGTGCGCACCTTGAGGGTGTCGCGCGGACGCGTCTCCGGTGCGGGGCCGAGCTTCACCGCCACGGTCGAGCGCCCGGTGCCGCGCAGGATGCCGAACTGGGTCTGGCCGGTGAGACCCTTCAGGGCGAAGCGGTAGCCGAAGGCTTCCGGGTCGTCGACGCTCTTGCCGTCCACCGTGAGGATGAGGTCGCCGCGCTTGAGGCCGGCCTCCTCCGCTGGGCTCTTGGCCTGGAGGCTCGCCACCAGCACGCCGGTGGGGTGATCCAGGCCCATGCTCTCGGCGATGTCGGGCGTCACGCTCTGCACGCGGGCGCCGAGCCAGGGACGCCGCACGGCGCTCGCCCCGCCCTTGGCGGTCTCCACCACGGCGCGGACCATGCTGGCGGGGATGGCGAAGCCGATGCCGTGGCTGCCGCCCGATTGCGAGTAGATCGCGGTGTTGATCCCGACCAGTTGGCCCTGGAGGTTGACCAGGGCACCGCCCGAATTGCCGGGATTGATGGCCGCATCGGTCTGGATGAAGAACTGGTAGTCGGAGGAGCCGACCTGCGTGCGCGCCAGCGCTGAGACGATGCCCTGCGTCACCGTCTGCCCGACCCCGAACGGGTTGCCGATCGCCATCACGAAGTCGCCGACTTCGAGGGACTCGGAGTCGCCGAAGGCCATCGGGCTCAGCCCGCCGGACGGGCTCTTGATCTTGACCACGGCGAGATCGGTGCGGGGGTCGCGCAGCACGATGGTGGCTTCGAACTCGCGCCGGTCGGCGAGCGCGATGCGCACTTCGTTCATGTTCTCGATGACGTGGTTGTTGGTGATGACGAGGCCGGATTCGTCGACGATCACGCCGGAGCCGAGGGACTTCTGGGCGCGTTCGCCCGGCGCGCCCCCGCGCCCGCGTCCCGCGCCGTTGTCACCGAAGAAGCGCCGCATGAACTCGTCCATGGCGCTGCGGCTCTGACCCCGCGTGTCCACGTGCGAGGCATAGACGTTCACCACGGAGGGGGCGGCCCGCTTCACCACCGGGGCGAAGGACAGTTGCACCTGGCCCTTGGCGAGGGGCACCACCTTCTCCGGCGCCCCCGGCTCGGGGACCGCGGGCGACTTCATCATCTGCGCCGTGGCGGGCGCGGCGGCGAGCGTCGCGGTCAGCAGCGGGACGAGCAGAAGGGACGTGCGCGGCATGGGAACTCCCGGGGCGAGGGCGCGGCGGCCCTGCCCCGGTCTGGGACGGCGCCGCGACGGATTCCCGGATATCTAGACGCGTCGAGCCGCCGGCGCGAGGGGCGCCGGAGCCGGATCTTTCAGCGCCGGCCGATCGTGCCGGTGAAGCGGCTCGCCCGCTTGGCGAGGGCCGCGAAGCAGCTCAGCGACGCGTCGGCGGCGCGCTGCATCTCGGTGACCTGGAGGCGGATGGCATCGGCCGGGGTCTTGGCGCCCGAGAGAGCCTGCCAGTGGGCCACCGCCGCGGCGCCCTCGCCGCGAAGATAGGTGAGCACGGTGGTGTTCACCTCGCCGAGTTCACCCATCACCTCGGAGATCCGCGGCGACTTTGCGAGGTCCGCGAGCTTGCCGAAGGAAGCCTGGGAGCCTTCGAGGACGGACCGCGCCGCCGGCAGGGGCTCGGCCATGGTCGCGGGCAGGGTCTGAGCGATGGTCTCCACGGCGTCGGTCGCGACTTCGACGGCGTCGGCCGCGGCCTGGACCGTCTCCCGCCCGCCTTCGCCCGGTGCCGCCGTCTCTTCCGGGACCACGGTGAGATCCTCGACGCGTTCGGAGGTCTCGGTCGTCGCGGTGGCGGACTCGGTCACGACCGGGACCGGCGCGCCGTCGCTTCCGGCTGCCGCCGCCAGAGCGTCCGGGGACACGCCTTCGAGGAGCGCGTCATGGAGGTTCGGCACATGGTCCGACCCCGATGGATCGTTCGGGTCACCCATCTCGACGGCCTGCACGGTGTCGATGTTCATCGGTCCATCCTCCTGGCTGCCGGCGGTCTGCGGGAGCGATCCGGCTCGGTCCTGCGCTTTGGAGGGGGGTCTGCGCCGTCTTGCCATGGCTTCTGTCTCCTTGCCGCTTCGAGGGGAAGAATAACCCGAAACGGCGGGATGTCTGCGGGGCGCCGCGCGGGCGGGCGGCACCCCGAGGCGCTGAAGGGGGCCGGCCGCGCGTTTCGGGCCTTCGGCCGGGTTCAGGCGGAGGGGCGCAGGGTGTTCTGAGCCAGGGCGCCCAGATCCTTGGCCTGGGCCTGCAGGGTGGCGATCTGGCTGCGGATGAATTCGCCCTGCAACGCCATCGCCTCGCGGACGTCGCGGGTCCGGACCAGCTTCTGGGCGAAGTCGAAGGTCGCGGCGGCATTTTCCTGAGCTTGGTCGAGACCCTTCGCGACGACGGTCTGCATCGACTCCTGCACCGACTTCGACGTCGTCTGCATCTGCTCGGCCGTCTTGACCGCGGTGCCGATGAGGGTGCTCACGGCGGTGCGGGCCTGATCGACGCTCTTCTCGGCGAAGGCGCGCATCTCGGCGGGGATTTCGAAGGTCTGACCGGTCATCTCGCTTCTCTCCAGGCTGCACCGACTCGTTCGATGCATCGCGGGAAATCTATGTTGCGATGCAACATGAACGTCAAGATCATCGGCCCGGAAAGATGCAGAATTTTGCCAACTTTCTGCGCCGCCTTCAAGCGGCCGAGGCAGCCGCGTCCGCGGGCAGCCGTTCGACGGCCCGGGTTGCGAGAATGCGTTCGTAGACCGCGATCAACGCATCGGTATGAACCCCCAGCGTCATCGGGCTCGCCCAGTAGCGGGCATGCGCGGCGGCGCCGAGGCTGGCCGTGCGTGCGTCGTCGTGGAGCGTCGCGGCCGCCCGGGCCCAGGCCTCGGGCTCCGGCGAAACGGAATAACCGTTCACCCCGTCGAGGATCTTCTCGGACGCTCCGGATCGGTTCGACGCCATCACCGGGATGCCGTTGGCCAAGGCCTCGTAGACCGTCAGGGGCCCGGTCTCGTACCAGCGGGACGGCGCGGCGATCGCCCGGGCCCGGCGGCGCAGGAGAGACCAGACCGCGTCCGGCGCCTGCCAGCCCACGAGTTCGACCCCGGGGCGCGCACGAAGCTCGTTCTCCAGGGGACCGGTGCCGACGAACAGGGCCGGAAGCCCGGCGGCCCGCGCGGCGTCCGCCACGAGGTCGACGCCCTTCTCACGGGTCAGGCGGCCGACATAGGCCAGCGCATCGCCCCGTGCCGGATCGGCCGGCACCTGCTTCGTGACGCGCACCGGATTGTCCACCCGGTGATGGGTGACCGCCAGACCCTCCAGGAGCGTACCCATCCGCGCCACGCTCGCGTCGCAGACATGGATGACGTCGAGGCGCTGCCGCTTCAGGGCCGCGCGCAGGAAGACCGAGCGGCCGACGCGCACCAGCTTGTGGAGCCGGCTCCGGCCGTCGCAGGGCGCTGCGAGGCAGGCGGCCGAGAGAGGCTTCAGAGCACAGGGCTCGGCCTGATCGAAGCGGTAATAGACCCCGTTCGGGCAGGCCAGGAAGTAGTCGTGCAGGGTCGTCACGACCGGGAGACCCCGCGCGAACAGCGCCGGGAAGACGCTGGGCGACAGGCTGCGCGTCCATTGGTGCAGATGGATCAGGTCCGGCCGCACCGGCAGCGCGTCCAAGGCGGCGCCGAGACGGGCGGCGGCCTCCGCGTCCCAGAGCCCGTTGAGCGCGGCGCGATGCGCCGGACGCTGCCAGATGTCCGTGTTGCCGAGGCCGATCCGGCGGATGCGGGGATGGTCTAGGAGGTCATCCACCGGCCCGTCGATGGCCGAGATGTAGGTCACGTCGAGTCCGGCCTCGGCGAGGCCCCGTGCCGATTCGACGGCCACCTTCTCGGCACCGCCGCTCGCCACCGCGAATTCCGCCAACACGACGATCTGCATGGGAGGTCCGAGACTGTGCCGATGCCTGAGGAATTCGCAGCGGACGACCCGACGACCACCGCAAGAACCGGGATTTACCGGAGATCAACGTACGTTCGGTAAAGATCGGGGAAGACCTCGTCGCTGGCCGGGACAGTTCACCATGCACCTCGTCCTTGTCGTGGACCACGCCTTCATCAACGGCGGACAGGCCAAGGTGGCCCTGGATGCGGGGCTCGGGCTGCGTGCCCGCGGCCACAGCGTCACGGTGTTCGCCGCCGTCGGCCCCGCCGACCCTCGCCTGGAGGCGGCCGGCATCCGCGTGGTCTGCCTCGGCCAGGACGACATCGGCACGACCCGGAACAAGCTCGCCTTCGCCGCGCAGGCGATCTGGAACCGTCCGGCCGCCCGGCGCCTGGCGGAGGAACTGCGCGGTCTCGACCCGCGCGACACCGTGGTCCACGTCCACGCCTTCGCCAAGGCGCTCTCGCCCTCGATCGGGCGCAGCTTCGCGGCGTCCGGACTGGCGCTGCTCTATACGATGCACGAGTTCTTCCTCGTGTGCCCGAACGGCGGCTTCTACGAGTATCCGGCCGCCCGGATCTGCCACCGCACGCCGATGTCCCCGGGCTGCCTGACCACGAACTGCGACGCCCGCAGCTACCCGCGCAAGCTCCTGCGGGTGGTGCGCCACCTCGCTCTCGAGCACGTGGCCGGCCTGAAGGCCCTGTTCCCGCACATCGTCACCCTCAGCGCCCTGCAGGAACGGGTCGTCGCCCCCCATCTGCCGAGCGCGACCCGCTTCCACAGGGTCGACAACCCGATCGCGGTGGCCAACGCGCCCCTTCGCTCCGGGGCGCCGGGCGATTTCCTCTTCGTCGGGCGCATCTCCACCGAGAAGGGGGCGCCGATCTTCGCCGAGGCGGCCCGCCGCGCCGGCGTTCGCCCGGTCTTCGTCGGGGACGGGCCGGCCCGCGCCGACCTCGCGGCGCGCTATCCCGAGGCCGTGATGCTGGGCTGGCGCGACGAGGCCGGCGTCCAGGCCCTGATGCGGCAGGCCCGCGCCCTCGTCTTTCCGAGCGTCTGGTACGAGGGACAGCCCCTCACGGTCTACGAGGCCCTCGCCTGCGGCGCGCCGGTGATCGTCAGCGACGCCTGTGCCGGCCGGGAGGCGGTGGAGGACGGCGAGACCGGCTTCTGGTTCCGCTCCGGCGACCCGGACTCGCTCGCCGCGCATCTCGTGCGACTCTCCGACGACGGCCTCGCCGAGCGCATGAGCCGGGCGGCCTACGAGCGCTACTGGGCGGCACCGCTGACGTCGGATGCGCATCTCGACCGGCTGATGCAGGTCTACGACTTCGTCCTGCGCGAGGCCCGAACCGCGGGCGCGCCGGCCGGCCGCGTCGCCACGCGCTCTCAGCTTCCGGCCGTATCCTGAGACAGCGGCCGAGATCCATCGACCGCGATGGAATGGCCCGGATGACGGATGTCCGGAACCGGGTTGGGCGTTTGGGCCGGCCTGTCGACCCTTGGGTGGACCGATCCGGTCATCGGGCCCGGATCCCCCAATGGAAACCCCACGCGCGCCCGGCGTTGTTTCGGACGACGTGCCGAAGAAGGCGCTGAATCCCCGAACCGAAGGAGTGCCCGCATGGCCGATCACCAGAAGACACCGGAGAGCGACACGATCTCCACCACGGGCCAGGCCGCCCCGAAGGGGTCGGATAAGAACCGCCCCGAGAACCAGAAGGGCGAACTCGACGCGCGCCTCGACGAGGCGCTGGAGGAGACCTTCCCGTCGAGCGATCCCGTCTCGGTGAAGGTGACCAAGTAGCGCGACCTCGACGACACCCTCTGTGAATACCGGAACGCCGGGGCGATCGGATCTCCCGGCGTTCCGGCGTCGGAGTGCGAGGCTCAGGCGGCTTCGAGCAGGCGGCGGGCGATGACCTGGGCCTGGATCTCGGCGGCACCCTCGAAGATCGAGAGGATGCGGGCGTCGCAGAGCACGCGGCTCACGGCGTATTCGAGCGCAAAGCCGTTGCCGCCATGGATCTGCAGAGCGTTGTCGGCCGCCGCCCAGGCCACGCGGGCGCCCAGAAGCTTGGCCATGCCGGCCTCGAGATCGCAGCGCTTGCCCTCATCCTTCTCGCGAGCCGAGAAATACGTCAGCTGGCGGGCGATGTTGATCTCCACGGCCATCATGGCGATCTTGTCGGCCACGCGGGGGAAGTTGATCAGAGCCTTGCCGAACTGCACCCGGTCCTCGGCGTAGCGCAGACCAAGGTCGAGGGCGTTCTGCGCCACGCCGATGGCGCGAGCCGCCGTCTGGATGCGCGCGGATTCAAAGGTCTGCATGAGCTGGGCGAAGCCCTTGCCCTCGACCTCGCCGAGGAGGTTGCCGGCAGGGACCTCGAAGTTGTCGAAGGCGAGTTCGTACTCCTTCATGCCGCGGTAGCCGAGCACATGGATCTCGCCACCGGACAAGCCCTGGACCGGGAACGGCTCGGCGTCGGTGCCGCGCGGCTTCTCGGCGATGAGGAGCGACAGACCCTTGTGGCCCTTCTCCTCTGGCTTGGTGCGCACGAGACAGGTCATGATGTCGGCGCGCACGGGG
Source organism: Methylobacterium sp. Leaf94 (assembly GCF_001426045.1). Classification (NCBI taxonomy): domain Bacteria; kingdom Pseudomonadati; phylum Pseudomonadota; class Alphaproteobacteria; order Hyphomicrobiales; family Methylobacteriaceae; genus Methylobacterium; species Methylobacterium sp. Leaf94. The sequence continues at coordinate 184,076 of NZ_LMRM01000056.1, read as the reverse complement.
TGCGTGATCCAGGTCTTGTTGCCCGAGATCTTCCAGACGTCGCCGTCCTTGACCGCCTTGGTGCGCAGGCTCGCGAGATCGGAGCCCGTGTTCGGCTCGGTGAACACGGCGGTCGGCAGGGTGTCGCCCGAGGCGATGCCGGGCAGGAAGCGATGCTTCTGCTCTTCGGTGCCGCCGCACAGGATCAGCTCGGCGGCGATCTCCGAGCGGGTGCCGAGGGAGCCGACGCCGATATAGGCGCGCGACAACTCCTCGGAGACCACGCACATGGAGATCTTCGGCAGGCCCATGCCGCCGTACTCCTCCGGGATCGTCAGTCCGAAGACGCCGAGCTCGGCCATCTTGGTGACGATCTCCATCGGGATGTAGGCGTTCTGGCTGTGCCACTCGTGCGCGTGCGGCACGACCTCGGCGAGGCCGAAGCGACGCATCTCGGAGCGGATCGCCTCCATGTCCTCGTCGAGACCGGACTTGCCGATGGTGGCCGAGCCGCCGTTGTCGCGGATCCGGGCCACGAGGGCGGCCCGGTTCTCGGGGGTGTTGCCCTCGGCGATCAGGGTCTCGACCGCCTCGGTGCGGAACTTGGCGACTTCGCGCGTGCCAAGGCCGAGGGAGCCTGTCGGCCGCACCATCTCGCCCTGGCTCATCGGAATGCCCGAGAACATCTGGTCGAGGTACTCGCCGAGACCGATCCGGACGAGGAGGCTCTCGGTCTCGCCGAACTCTCCAGTCTCCGTCAGACGCTGCGCGTACGCGCCGAGCTCACGCACGCCCTCGGCATAGGTCGCGATCCAGGCGAGACCATGCGTGGCGTGCTGCTGGGTCTCCATCTTCTCGGCCGAGATCTTGCCCTCGTCCGACAGGATCGTGGCGCGCACGCGCCGCGTGGCCTCGGCGACGAGACCCTTCGCGGCCTCGGCGGCCTCACGGGCCAAAGTCACGAGATCCTGCGGTTCAGTCGAGACGACGGGAGAGGCTGACATGGCAAACTCGCTGGCAAAGGAACGATACTTTGCAGTCCATTATAGGCAGGTTTGTCACGGCTGTAGAGGCGTCTCGCCGCACTGCGGCACTATCCCGCCTGAATTCATTATCCGTGGGCGTGAAAAACCCTTATTTCTCTTTGCTAACCAAGGGATGATGAATTTTATTGAGACGCTTCTCAAAGAAAAAGTCATCGCCTTACCGGCGGGGGCTCATCCGCGACTGGCTAGAGCGACACCGAGGGTAGCGATGGCCATGCCACCCATCTGGACCGGCGCGAGCGACTCTCCGAACAGGAGGTACGCCATGACGGCCGAGACCGGCGGTACCAGGAATAACAGCGACGCGACACCCGCCACGGCGCCGCGCTTAATCAGCATCAGAAGCAGGAGGATGCCACCGACGGAGTTGACGAGGACCGACCAGGCAAGGCCGAGCCAGAGGGGCGTGGAAGCATCGAATCCACCCGTTCCGAACAGGAGGGCGATTGGAACGGCAAGGAGTACAGCGCCCGCGAACTGAATGGCGGCATTGCTGAGGAGATCCGCACCAGCCCCATGTCGCTTCTGCCAGAGGGTTCCGCCCGTCATCGCCACCATTGCGCAAAGGCAGGCAGTCAGGGCCGGAACCGGGATGCCGGAAGGATCCGAGGCGCCGATCTTCGGTGCCAGGACGAGAAGCGCACCGGAAAAGCCGATGCCGATACCGAGCCAGCGCCGCCGGCTCACGGACTCCCCAAGGACGCGACCTGCCAGGCTCGCGGTCAACAGGGGCTGCAGGCTGCCGACAAGGGCAGCGATGCCGGACGGCAAGCCATGCTGCACCGACCAGAACACGCCGATGACGTAAACCCCCTGCATCAGCACGCCGGCGAACGCGGCATGGAGCCAGCCGGTGCGGCCGCGCGGCCAGCGGGCTCGGAGCAGGAGCGCCAGGGTCGCCAGCACCAGCGCGACGGCAGCGACCCGGATCGCCACGAAGGTGAAGGCCTCGGCATGGGGAGCCACGAAGCGGGCCGCGACGAAGCCCGTCGCCCAGATCAGAACGAACAGGGCGGGGACAAGGAACGGAACGGGCGCGGGCATGATGGTGGCCACGCATCACAGGGTCGCGATAAATTCAAGCGGGTAGGGCGCCGCCTCGCGCACGGCACGTTGCGCGAACCGGTCGCGTGACGTTTAGAAGACACGCCCGCCTGCCCCGTTCGAGGACGAACCCCCGCCCCGTGAGACGTTTCCGCAAACCTTTCGAGATCGCAGGCGTCGCCGCCCAGCGTTTCGTCGCCCATGACGGCTGGGCCATCGCCAGCCACATCGCCCTTTCCAGCCTGACCGCGCTGTTTCCGTTTCTGATCCTGCTCGCCGCCCTGGCTGGTCTGTTCGGCACGAAGTCGCTCGCCGACGAGGCCAGCGTCCTCATCTTCGATGCCTGGCCGCGCGAAGTGGCCAAGCCCATCGTCAATGAGGTGCACCGGGTGCTGACCGAGCAGCGCGGAGGCGTGCTGACACTGGGTGCCTTGCTGGCGCTGTACTTCTCCTCCTCTGGCGTCGAGAGCCTGCGGGTCGGGTTGAATCGTGCCTACGGCCTGCGCGAGGTGCGGCCCTGGTGGCTGACGCGTCTCGAATCCATCGGCTATGTCGTCTGCGGCGCCTTCGCCATGCTGGCCTTCGCCCTCCTGGTGGTGCTTGGCCCCCTGATCTGGCGCAAAGTCATCAACGTGGCGCCGGGGCTCGAGCCCCTCAGCCTGACCGTCGCGATCGGACGGATCGGAATCACGGCCTTCCTGCTCCTCACCGTACTCGTGATCGCTCATAAGTTTGTCGCGACAGGGCGCCGCTCCGTCCTGGCGGTGGTCCCCGGAATCGCGGTGACCTTGCTGCTGTGGTTCCTGGCCGGCCTCGGTTTCGGCTACTACCTCGACCGCTTCTCCAACGCCTACGCCTCCACTTATGGCGGCCTCGCCACCGCGATGGTGTTTCTGGTCTTCCTGTATTGGCTGGCCGCGATGTTCCTGTTCGGTGGCGAGATCAATGGCACCGTCATTGCAGCGCGACGCGTGCGGCTTCAGGCGCGGATGCAGGAGAAGCAGGCCCGGGCTCGGGGGCTCTGAGTCTGTACTGCTTCATCTGCGCGCAGGGCGCGCGATGACATCCGCCTGTGACCCTGGCGGCCTAGTGTCCCGGTTCGGGCACGGGCAGTGATGGCGCAAGCGGCGGCGCGGCGGCCGGCCCGGGGGAGCTTCGATGCGGATCAGGTTCGGTTGCGAGATGGGCTATGATTTTCCGCAGCCGACGCCCGTCATCGCCCGCCTGAACTCCTATCCGGTGAACGGCTTGGCTGCCGTACCGCCGGACGTGCTCACCCTCGATCCACCGCTGCCCCTGCGCACCTTCCGCGATGTCTTCGGCAATCGGACCGTGCGCTTCATGGCTCCCGCCGGTGCCCTGACCCTGAGCGTGCATGCGGAGACGGAGGACGACGGCGCCCTCGATCCGGTGGTGCCGGAAGCCGAGGAGCACGCGGTTGAGGATCTGCCGGAAGAGGCGCTGCCGTTCCTCGTGGCGAGCCGCTACTGCGAATCCGATCTCCTCTCGAGCGAGGCCTGGCGGCTGTTCGGGGACCTCGAGCCCGGCTGGTCGCGGGTGCAGGCGATCTGCGACTACGTCCACGGACACATCACCTTCGGCTATGGGTATGCCCACGTCGACCGCACCGCTGCCGATGCCTTCGCAAGTCGGCGCGGCGTGTGTCGCGACTATGCTCACCTGTTCGTCGCCTTCTGCCGGGCCCTGAATATCCCAACCCGCTACTGCACCGGCTATCTCAGCTTCATCGGCGAGCCCGAGCCGCATGCCCCGGGGGACTTCGCCGCCTGGACGGAGGTCTATCTCGGTGGCGCCTGGCACGTCTTCGACCCGCGCAACAATGCTCCGCGCCGAGGCCGGATCCTGGTGGCCCGTGGGCGCGATGCGGCGGACGTGCCCCTGACCCATACCTTCGGACCGAACCGCCTGACGAAGTTCCGGGTTTGGGCGGAGGACGGCGCGACGTCCGCCGCGGCGGATTGATCGCCTGCACCTGAAGACGCCGCATCGAGCGGGACGCGGATACCGTTCAGACGCAAGCGCAGCGTGAAGCCATAACTTTCAGGGTGCCGTCTAAGTCCTTGGCAAGAAAACCAAAAGCCCTTGTCCAAGAACCGGCGAGGGCTTTTGGTTGTCGATTTGCGCTGCGCGGATCACGCCGCGAGCGGCATGCCTTGCGGCTCGGACCCCGCCATGAACTGGGCTCGCGCGAGATCGGCGAAGCGTCCGTTCTGAGCGACGAGCTCGTCGAAACTGCCCGATTCGACGATCCGGCCCTCATGAAAGACGAGGATGCGGTCGGCGTTACGGATCGTCGCCAGGCGGTGGGCGATGACGAAGGTGGTGCGACCTTCCATCACGGCCTCCAGGGCACCCTGCAGCTTGCGCTCAGTGGTGGCATCGAGGGCCGAGGTGGCTTCGTCGAGGATCAGCACCGGCGGGTTCTTGAGGAGCGCGCGGGCGATGGAGAGGCGCTGGCGCTCGCCGCCGGAGAGCGAGCGTCCGCGCTCGCCGATCACCGTATCGAGGCCGTCGGCTTGGCGGGCCATGAACTCGGTGGCCTGAGCCCGCTCCAGGGCGTCGAGCATCTCGGCATCGGTGGCGTCCGGGCGGCCGACCTGCAGGTTCTCGCGGATCGAGCGGGCGAACAGCATCGGCTCTTGGAACACAACACCGATGTTGTGGCGCAGGCTGGACAGTCCGATGTCGCGGATATCGCTGCCGTCGATGCGGATGGCGCCGTGGTCCGGGTCGAAGGCGCGGTGCAGAAGGCCGAGCGTGGTCGACTTGCCCGAACCGGTGGTGCCGACCAGGGCGATCGTCTCGCCGGCCTGGGCTATGAAGGAAACATCTTCCAATGCCTTGCGGCGAGCGTTGTACGAGAAGCCGACGCCTTCAAAAGCGACCTCACCGTCGAAGCGCGTGACGTGCTGGGCACCCGGACGGTCGTGGACCGCTGGTGTGGTGTCCAGGATTTCGAAGAACTCGTCGATCTTGGGCATCTGCTGGAACAGGCCGTTGATGCAGGTCGCAACCTGGTCGAGGCGCGAGACCAGCATGGTCGCGAGGCTCATGAAGGCCACGACCTCGCCGACGCTCGCCTGACCGTGCTGGTGCAGGGCGATGCCGGTGATGAAGATCGCCGTCATGGTCAGGGTCGCGGAGGCGCGGGTGGCAACGTTGGCGAGCGCCCACCAGGACAGAACCGGGATCTGCGCGGCGAGCAGGTTGCGGATGATGTCGTGCATCGCGTCCTTCTCGGCCTTGGCACGGGTAAAGGATTGGATGACGGCGACGTTACCCAGCGCGTCCGAAGCGTGCTCGGCCAGGCCCGACTGGTAGGCCTCGACCCGGCCCTGCAGGGTCTCGGTACGACGCATGACCATCGTGGTCAGGGTCGTGAAGGCCAGCACGAGCACAACCAGGATCGAGCCGAGCTGCCAGTTCACGAACAGGGTCATCGGCAGGAGGACGATCAGGGAGACGAAGGCCACGAAGTGATCGCGGAAAAAGCCGAGCCAGAGCCAGAACATGCCGTTTGAGCCCTCCAGCATCGCCTTCAGGACGCGACCGGAATGGTTCGAGGAGTGGAAGGCGAGCGGCAGCTCGAGCACGTGCTCGAAGTAGTTGGCCATGGCGGTCAAACGGTTGCGGTGGGCCAGCCGGTCCGCGTGCAGGGCGATCGTCACGCCGGCCGCGATGGTGAACAGGCCGAAGGCCACCCAAGCGCCAATCAGGGGCGCCAGCGTCGTGAAGGCGTTGGTGCTGCTCTTGAGGTGGGTGAGCTGGTCGATGATGCGGCCCATCAGAAGCGGCTCGGCGAACGCCGCCACCGCCAGGGCCACATTGGCGCAGGCCAGGACCGCCGCCAGACGGCGGTCGGAGCCCAGAAGACCCATGACCCGTACGTAAAGACGAACCAACGACATGATACCGTGTGCTCCGATCCCTGACCGGGTTGCGCGAACGCGTCCCGGCGGAGGCCGCCAAATCCTTGGCGTTGCGTGCCTTATGCGGAGCGCTCCCTGAACGGTGCATGACGCGAACCCCTCGGGTTTGGCCAGAGTCCGGCGGTGTTTTTTACGGTTCGTTCAACCTGAATCCATAACGGTGGGGACGGCGCCTCGTCGTGCGGCGCCAACGCGGCATGCGGGCAGCCGCTCAGGCTCGAGTGATCATGGATCTCGCAACCGGTATCGGCCTCGTCGGCGGCTTCGCCGTCGTCTTCGTCCTGATCATGATCGACGGCGGCAACTTTGCCGCCTATTTCGACAAGCACGCCGTCATCGTCATCTTTGGCGGCGCCACCGCCGCGACGATGATGCGCTTCCCCTTCTCGACGATGATGCACGGGCTCCCGATGGGCCTGCGCTACGCCTTCTCGATGCGCGCCATCAAGCCACGCGACCTCATCGAGGAGATCACCAAGATAGCCGACGTGGTGCGGAAGTCCGGCCCGATGGCCTTGGAAAACATGGAGATCTCCGATCCCTTCCTGGCCCAAGGGGCACGCTACATCGCTGATGGCTATGACCGCGAGTTCATCCGGGACACCATGGAGCGCGACCGCGACAACTTCCTCATGCACCTCGACGAAGGCTCGAAGATCTACCGCGCCTTCGGCGACTGCGCCCCGGCCTGGGGCATGATCGGAACCATCCTCGGCATGGTGACGATGTTCGCCAACATGTCGGACCCCTCGAAGCTGGGCCCGGCTATGGCGACTGCCCTCCTCGCCACCCTCTACGGCGCCCTGATCGCCAACATGATCACCCTGCCGCTCGCCGACAAACTCCACGTGAAGCTGGAGGAGGAGGATGTGTCGCGCTCGCTTATCATCGACGGCATCCTGCTCATCCGCGACGCCAAGAGCTCCTCCCTGGTGCGCGAGATGCTCATCGCCTACCTCCCGCACAACCACCGCGACGAACTTGTGGCCGAGCCGGCGTGATGGCGCGCACCCGCATCACGCGCGACGGCGCCGATGGCTAAGAAGAAGCGCGGCGGCGCGCATGGCGGCCACGGCTGGTTCGTGACCTTCGCCGACCTGATGGCGCTTCTCATGAGCTTCTTCGTGATGATCGCCGCCTATTCGACCCAGGACCAGAAGAAGATGCAGGCGGTGGCCGGCTCCATGCGCGACGCGTTCGGCGTCAACAAGGAGTCGCGCTTTGCTGGCATCATCGAGAAGGACGGCCTCGCCCACGCCGACAAGGTCAAGTACAAGCGCGACATTCCCCCTGACCTTGCCTCCGATCACACCACCCCGCCCGCGGTCGACGGCAACGTTGACGAGGGTATGCCGGACAAGGGCTACCCGGACGGCGCCGGTCTCGCGGCAGCGAGCCTGCGTCAGGCGTTGCAGGACATGCCCGAGGTCGCCGAGCTGTCGAAGAACATCATCGTCGCCCCCTCGCAACGCGGGATCGACGTGTCGATCGTCGACCAAGATGGCACCTCGATGTTCCCCGATGGATCGAGTCGACCCAATGCCCGTACCCGACGCCTCTTGGAGCGGATCGCCGGGACCTTGCGCAAGATGCCTAATCGCATCGCCATCACGGGCTACACTGCGACGGAGAGACCCGGAACGCGACCTCTCGCTCCGCCTTGGGAGCTTTCGGCCAATCGCGCGATCAGCGTGCGCGAGATCCTGGCCGGCAGCGGCGTACCCGATGACCGTTTCGCATCCGTGACCGGGAAAGCCGATACGGAGCCGCTGTTTCCGGACAATCCCTACCTCCCGGCCAATCGCCGGGTGACGGTGACGCTCCTCAGCGAAACGTCACCGACGCCTCGCATGAAGAACTTTCCCTGAGCCGCCGAGCCTGCGCCTCGTGCACCGTCCGGCCTGACGGCTGGCTCGATCGAGAGGCGTTATCGGCAACGGAAAAGTTTTTCTCGCCCAGCCATCCGGGGAGGCCTCTCTCCCCCGACCCCCCGGAAAACGCGCTCGCAGTCTGACGTCCGGTGGCTGTGCCAGCTTCCGTCCGGGACAAGCTATTTCTGGATAAAGCCTACTGTGCCAATAGGAGGGCCCAATAGACCTTGTACTTCGATCCTGGTGCGTAGGCGGTGGCGATGCCCATACGCTGCACACCGGGCGCAAGCATCGCTGCGTTGTGTGCCGGACTGTCGCGCCACCCGGAGAACGCCTCGGCCAAGGTGTGATACCCGGCCGACAGGTTGGCCTCTGCTGACTCGAAGCCGAGCCGCTCGACCGCATTCTTGACGGTCTGGGCCCGGCTCGGTCGATCGGCGGCGGCCATGGAGGCCGCCTCCGCCTCCGCCAGCTTCTGCAAGTCAGGATCAAGGCGCAGGGGCCCTGCGCCGTTTCGCGCGCGGTAGGCCGAGATCATGTCACGTGCAGTCGCCGTATCGACCTGCGCCGACTGCGTCGTCATCGGCCAGTAGAGGCTGGGAAGCGTAGAATTTACAGGCTCCGGGGTAGCGCAGCCGGTGAGCAGAGCCAGACCGCCGGCCATCACGCCGGCTCCGAAAATCAGTACCGTTCTCCGCCCCACGCCTCGGTCTCCCTACGCACCGTGTCAGCTCCCCGCGCGCCGCCTCCCCGCCTCCGCGGAGCGCATCGGCTCGGCCTCGTCGAGCCGGTCCTCAACGCGCTGCGGCGCGGTTTGGTCTCCGGAGCGTTGCGGTTGGGCGAACGCGCTGGCGATCTGCCCTACGGCGCTCTGGAAAGAATCCAAGCCTTGCACCGTGACCACGCTGGACCCCGGCCCGAGGGCGGGGATCATTCCAGCCTGCGACAAGGTCTGAAAGACCGTAAGGTTCAAATCGTTCTGCACTTTCAGGCCAAGACTGACGTCGACGATCATGACGATCAGCTCGAATTCCAGGAAGGGATCGCCGATCTTGCGGAAGACGACGCGGGGCGGCGGTTCCTTGAGCACGTCCGGTTGGGCTTGAGCGCAGCCCATCAGGAGTTCGGCCGCGTGAACGGGGTCCTGGTTGCGCAAAACGCTGACCGTGATGCTGACGCGGCCGGTCCGATCGCCACGGACCCGGTTCTTCACAATACCGGAGATCAGGTTCGAGTTCGGCACTATCACAGCCGAGCGGTCGAAGGTCTGAATCTCGGTGGAACGCACCGAGATGCGTTTCACGATGCCTTCGCTGTCTCCGATCAGGACCTGATCGCCGACGCGGATCGGGCGCTCCCAGAGAAGAAGCAGGCCTGAGACGAAATTGTTGACGATAGATTGGAGACCGAAGCCGATACCGACCGAGAGGGCACCGGCCACGATGGTGAGTTTCTCCAGGCTCAGGCCCAGGTAGGAGAAGGCCAGCGCCAGGGTTAGTAGGAAGCCGATATAGCCCGCGATCGTCGAGATCGAATTGCGCAGGCCTGCGTCGAGGTCGGTGGCCGGCAGGTAGGTCTGTTCGAGCCAGCGCTGGATCGCCCGCGTCACCGCCATGCCGAGGAGCAGGAGACCGATGGCGAGCGCGATCGTGGAGAGCGAGATCGTGACGTCGCCGACCTTGAAGCCGAAGAAAGCGCTGCGAACCGAGCTGAACACGTCGGTCGAGTCGAGGCCCCAGGGCGCCAGGGCAAGCAGCGCGGCCACGAGGACCAGTACCACTCGCGCGAGGCCGGTCGCCAGCACGGCGATCTGATTGATCGAGCGCTTGCGCAAGCCGGTATTGGCCTGGAGCGCGGTGGCGATCTTGGTGTCATCGCAGAGCGTCCCCCCGATGAAGGTGTCGGCGCTGGAGATCAGCAGGAACAGCAGGACGAAGAGCCCCGCCGTCCAGACGAGCTGGTCGATGACGAAGGCCGCGAAGGCCACGTAGCCGACGAGGGGGGCGATGGCGATGACAACCACCGCCGCCCAGCCGAGAAGCCGCGCCGGGCCGCCGATCCCGGTGGTCGCCTCCGGCGCCACGTAGGGGCCGAAACACGCCTCCTCCTGCTCGGCCGAATCGGCGAAGCGATGCAGTCCGATGGCGAGGATCAGCGCTGTGGCGAGCGCGCCGATGCCGCGCGTGGCGATGGAGATGGGCAGCGCCGCCGAGATCCCCGAGTTCAGGGCCTCGATCGACTTGACCACTGTGATGACGATGGCGATGCCGACGGCCAGACGGGTCACCCGCGCAGCGGCGGCGTCGCTCATGGTCGCGACGCGCCAGGACGGCTTGTCGGGTGAGAGCAGCGCGTCGGCCAGGGCCTCCACGAAGGCGATGAAGGCGAGGCCACCCAGGATGGCGCCCGCCACCGGCAACAGGCGCAGGGGCAGGAGATCGGTGGCATCGAGGGCGTAATAGACCGCGTAGCTGCCGATGAACGCCGGGATGGTGCCGAGGAGGAACACGCGCCAGGCCGCGAGGAGCTTCCGGCGCTGCGAGGGGTCGACGGCCTTGGCATCGCGCCGGCCGAGGCGTGGGGCGATGTTGCGACGCCCGAAATACAGGGCGATCGAGATACCGAAGGCGATCCCGAGCAGCAGCAGGTTTCCGATGGTGCCGTTGCGGGCGAACAGGGCCGCCGTATCCTCCACAGCGCCTTGCAAGGCGCGTCCGTCGCGTGGGATGTCGGCCGCGATCCTCATCCACAGGTCGGGATTCACGAGGGCGGTCGATCGCTCGAACAGGCCGCGAGTGAAGGCCGCGCGACGGCGGTTCGAGACCTGATCGACGATCTGGTCACTCTGGACCAGGAGGGAGCGGGCAAGTCGCTGGGTCTCGTCGATCTCCGCAACGGCGTGCTCGCGCTCCGTCCGCTCGCGCGCCACGTCCTCGCCCTCCTCACCGTCCTTCGGCTTCGGACCGAGCTGTGTCAGCCGCTCGCGGGCCGCATCGAGGCGCGGGGTGGTGATGTCGATGACGTGACGGATCTTGTCCGCGATCACCTCGATGCCTTCGCGGGCGCGGGTCAGGTCGCCGCTCCCGATATTCGGTCCGGTGAGGATTTTTTCGCGCTGCTCCAAATCCGCCTTGGCGCTGTCGAGCTGGTCGCGGACGTTTTGGATCTGCTCCGAAACGGCCGGCTTCGGGGCCGCCGCTTTGGGGGCCGGCTTGCTATCTGCGGGGGCTGCTGGCGCAGGGGCCGGGGCAGCCTTCGTCGGGGCCGCGGCGGGCGCCGCCGTGGGCGTGCCCTGCCCGACTGCGCCCGCAGGAGCCAGGACGAGGACACCCAGCCAAGCGGCGATCAGTGCCGCACCTCGGGTGCCTCGGGTCGTCTGGCCTCTCGGGATACCGCCCATGATGATCCTTTCGCGCTGCGCCGTCGCGCGGTTCTGGCGCGCTGTCGCGCCTCGCCTCGTTGGGCCACTGGCAACCCACATGCCCAAACCGGACGGGTAGAACCTGCACGACTCGGAAGCACGGGGAGCGACCGGAAACCGCCCCATCGCCGAGCAATGGGGCGAAAGGCTGACGGTGCGGCAGATACAGGCAGCCGGTCGGTACGGATCGCCGATCCGTGGGCGCGACCTCGTGGAGAGCGGGGGTGACCTTCACAAGCGTGTCACGCTGATATTAGACTAAATCCCGATGGACTTGGCCTTTTCGTTCCCGTGCGAGGAGGTGGCGACGACCATCTGCGCCGATGTGCGTCGCCACGAACCGGGCGTTCTCGCCCGATGCGACGGCTTTTGGCCAATGCCTGGCTATCCCGCCCCTCCTCGGCGCTTGTCGAGCGGCTGGGCCCTACCCCCATTTCCGCCTGCGCCACGACGCTCCGGGACGCGGAGATGTTTGATCTTTCACCAACCTGGGACGATGCGCCCACCGACCTCCGCGCGTTGTCCCTCTGTTGACCCGTCGAGAGGGTAGCGCCGATGCTGGATCTTCAAACGCTCGTACTGAATGCGGATTATCGGCCGCTCTCTTATAATCCGCTCTCCTTGTGGTGCTGGAAGGATGCCTTCACCGCATTGTTCCTTGATCGAGTCACGCTGGTGGCCAGCTACGACGTCGAGGCTCGGTCCCCGTCTCGCTCGCTGCGCGTGCCCAGCGTCGTTGCCCTGAAGAGCTATGTGACGCTGGCACGTAGCCCGGCCTTTACCCGCTACAACATCTACCTGCGAGACACTTTTTCCTGTCAGTATTGCGGCCTGCGCCTTCCGGCGGGTGGCCTAACCTTCGACCATGTCGTGCCCCGGTCCCGCGGCGGCCTGTCGAGCTGGGAGAACGTCGTCGCGGCCTGTTCCCCCTGCAATCTGCGCAAGGCCAATCGCACCCCGGCAGAGGCGGACATGCCTCTGCTCCACGAGCCGCACCGGCCGACACGGCACGAGCTGCACCGCCGCCAGCCGGAGTTCGATCACCGGGAGTATCACCACACTTGGCTCGATTATCTCTACTGGGACACCGAGTTGGAGACCTGAGTGCGGTCAGAGCGCCTGGAAGCGCGGCGGAGGCTCATTGTAGAGCGGTAGTGCGAGAGAGCGCGGCACGCGACGGACGGGAATCAGGACGACCGGGCGTCGCGGGGCAACGTAGACCGGATCCCGGTAGGCGATGTGCGGCGGGAGGAGCGGGCGCCGGTCGCCCCGGCCGGGTTCACCGCCTGCGTGAGCGGGCGCTGCTCCTACGAACGAGGCCGCAGCGCTCGCGAACAAGGCCGCGGCGCTGCCGAGTAAAATGTGGCGACGCATGAACGAACTCCCGGCGGCGGCGTGGTCGCCGCGCGGACGACCGTAAAAGAAAAGAGCGAGCGATCGCTTAAGGGCCTTCAGAATTTCACGGCGGCGCCGGCCCGCACGGTGCTGATGGCGATCCGGTTCGCGGCACTCTGCTGGAAGTCGTTGAGCATGACGTACTGATATTCGCCACGCAGGAGGATGTTGCTCGTCAGGGCGAACTCCAGGCCGCCACCAAGGACGAAGCCGCCCATGGTCTTGGTCTTGGCAGTGCGGACCACCTGGGTGGCCGGAGTTCCGGATTCCGGGTTGTTCGGGTCGAAGCCGTTCGCTGTGTAGCCGAAGTTCTTGACCGCCACGGGATTGCCCGTCGTCAGAGCTTGGTTGGCCTTGTAGGCGATCGTGTCGTAGCCGTAATCCTGAATCGCGACGGATTGCTCGGTATGGACCCGGCCGATGGCAAGGCCGCCCGTAACGTAGGGCAGGAAGTTCCCGAGCGCGTAGCCGCCGCGGGCGCGGATCGTGCCGTAATCCTCGATCCGCGCGGTCGCGGCACCGGTCAGCGAGACCGTCTCCAGGTAACCGTCGGATCCGACCTTGAACCGGCTGAGACTGTCCCGCGTCGAGGCTGTCCGGTCGAACCGCGTATAGTCGGCCTCAATGCCGATCACGGTCTCGTCGAACTGGTAGTTGAAGCCCGCGAAGGCGCCGTAGCTGGCCCCCTCCATATTGCCACCGCGGGACGCAAGCAGGCTGGAGGCGTTGAAGGTCGTTTCTGCGGTGGAGTAGCGCAAGGCGTTCGACACCAGCGGCGTGTAGGCGTTCTTGAAGCCGGCGGTCGCTGACGAGTACCCGCCGTGTCCACCGAAATAGACGCCGTTCCAGTCGATGATCTGGACTTCGGGTTCGTAGTCGGAGCCGCGCAGGATGCCGTAATCAAGGTCCGCGCCCCACGCCGGCACGACGATTCCGACAGTGAAACCGGTCAGGAGCGCGAGGGAAACGGTACGCATCGATGTCGTCCTCAGGGCGTGAGCCCGATGGGTCAGATGGCTGAGCCTATGGTTCGGTTTTACTTGAGTAACCTTAACGTTCCGTTGCCCTGTCCTTCGCGGGAACGGTAAGGAGCCCGGCGGCGAGGCGCTCGCCGGGCCGGGTCCCTTATTCGTAGGGATTTCGGTTCCAGCTCGCACCGGGGAGGCCGGGGAGGCTCGCCGGACCGCCAGCGAAGCGGTAGCGCAGGCCGACGCGGACCTCATGCGAGGCGAGGTCCTTCAGGCGCGAATCGAAGCCGTAGGTGTCGAGCCCTGTCTTGGCGCGGCCGAGATCGACGTAGCGATAGCTGGTGTCGAGGCTCAGGCCGGCGCCGATCTCGTAGGACACGCCGCCTGTGAGGGCCCAGGCCAAGGAAGCGACCGAGCGGCTCGGGCGCCGCACAACGTCGCGCAAGCCGGTGCCCGCATTGCCGTCGCAGGCTTCCAGGATGCAGGTCGTCTGGGTGTAGGCCTTGCCGAGATGCTTGTCGGCGAAGCCGATGCCCCCGCCAATATAGGGCGTCAGGCCCCACCAGGTCCCGAGGTCGGCATAGATGTTCACCAATCCCGTGAGGACGTCGAGCTGAGCGGATTCGATGTTGTAGCCCGTCACGAAGCCCGAGCCCGACGAATAGGCGCTGTAGCGGGCGGGCATCCGCTGATCGATCGTGGCGTCCACGCGCAGCCAGTTGTTGATGCGGTAGCCGACGCCGCCGCCATAGCCGGGAACCGTCTCGAGATTCAGGCGCGTGAGGGGATTGAGGGGGCTTCCGTCGGCCGGCGCTGGGGTCGCATCATGGGGACGGGCATAATCGCTGACCGTCGCGTCGACCCGGAGGTACCACCCCTCCCCGATGGCGACCGGGGCGGGTGGCGGTGGTGGCAGGGGGCGAAGATCCGCCGCCGAGGCGGTGGGCGCCAGCCCTAGAGCAGCGAGCATCAGCCCGAAGGCCGTGACGAACCGGAACGTGGATGCGGCCATGACCCTCTCGAACGCTGAACGATTTGAAGCGATCGAAGGCGCGCGCGGCACGCCTCGGATCACGCAACGCCGCACCGTAGAACAGAACCGTTAGAGAGGACTTAACCCTAACGCTTTGTCGCGACGGGGTTTTTGATGATCGCCGACGCCCGGAAACGGACGAAGGCCGAGGACGCGGCATCCCGCGTCCTCGGCCTTCGGATCAATCCGGTCTCTGTCCCCGCTGGGGGGAGCCCCCCGGCAGGGCACGCCTCCGTCAGTATTTGCGAATCAACGGGGCCGGCTCGGGCTGATACTCGGCGACTGCAGGGGCGACGATGCCACCGAGCAGCCAGCGCATGCCGATCCGGACGTCGTGGGAGGTGACCTCCTTCACCTTGTAGACCGCGCCGCCGCAATCCTGGTTGATGCAGTTCACGACACCCGAGCGCACGTCACCCAGATTGAGGTAGCGATAGCCGAGTTCCAGCTTCAAATTGGGCGTCACGCTGTAGCCGAGACCGGCCATAGCCGACCAGGCCAGCGTGTTCGAATGTTTGTCCTTAGCGAATCCATACCCGCCGGTCGCGTTGCCGAAGCCGCGATCGTTGAATCCGGAAAAGTCGTGGAACGCAGTGCCGACGCCGCCGCCGACGAAGGGCGTCACGCCATACCAGGTGCCGAGATCGATGTAGCCGTTCGCCATTACGACGACGGACGCCAAGTTGGCCTGATACGCGTTGACCCCGCGGCACCCATCCGAGCGGCAATCCGCTCCATAGCTGTCCTGGAAGGTCAGCTTGCCTCCGCCGCGGTACTCGGCCGTGATATCGCCGTGGAAGTAAGCGCCGAACTGATAGCCGACACCGCCGCCGGCGAAGAATTGGCTTTCGATGGCCTTCTGGTCGTATCGGTACCCGTCCGGAAGCGATCCCTTCAGGACCGTGGTCGAGATGGCGCCCACGCTGGCTGCGCCAACGCCGACGTCGCCGCGCAGGTACCAGCCGCCGCCGATCTCAACGGGCGGGGGCAGCGGCTCGGGCGGCAGGGGCGGAAGCAGATCCGCCGCTTGGGCGAGGCAGGGCGCTGCCACGCTCGCAAAGAGCGTGATCGAGCGCGCCAAGGCAGACAGCTTGGTGCGGCGCATCGGATGTCCTTCAATCGACCGTGTGCCGGAAGCCTGAAATACCGGCGGGATGACGGGGACATCATGGGATCCAAGAGTTAAATCGGATTTAACGTTAAATGTTATCCTTGCGGATGCGTTGACGGCTGTCACACAACGCTTGGTCCGTCATTACGGCGGAATGCACGCTCGTTTTGAGTAGAAATTTAAGCGACAGGGAAACACTGCCCGTGCCCAGCAGACCAGAGGATGTTCGCCGCTTGGCCGGGGCACTTCCTGAAGTAACCGAGGGGGCGCACAACGGACACCCGGACTTTCGGGTTCTTGGGCGGATCTTCGCGACGCTGTGGGTGGAAGAGGAACGGTTGGTTCTGCGCCTCTCGCGAACGCTGCAGGCCGAATGGATCGAGGCCGAGCCCGATCTTTTCGAAGCGGTGGACGGCGCTTGGGGTCGGCGCGGCTGGACTTGTCTCACCCTTTGGAAGGCGGATGAGGACATGCTGGCCGCAGCTCTCCTGGCCGCCTGGCGAGAGGTCGCACCTGCGGCTTACGATCAGATCTAAGGTCTCGCATCTCGAACGGGCCAAAGCATCTGTGCCGAGCCGTTTTAGTCAAACCCGAGCGAATTCACGCCGCAGCTCTGGCAACAGCCTCGACTACATCATCCACCACCTCCGTGACGAGGCCCCGGTCGTCCCCTTCGGCCATCACACGGATCACCGTCTCGGTGCCCGACGGGCGGATCACCAGGCGGCCGGAATTGCCGAGGCGCTCACGCGCCTGAGCAATTGCCGTGACGACCGAATCCGCACTCAGCGGCTGGCCGGACCGGTAGCGTACGTTCTTGAGGATTTGGGGCAGCGGCTCGAAGCAGTGGCAGACTTCGCTGACCGGACGCTCCTGACGCTTCACGACGCTGAGCAACTGCAAAGCCGCCACGAGGCCATCGCCGGTGGTGGCGTAATCCGACATGATGATGTGTCCGGACTGCTCGCCGCCGAGATTGTAGCCGTGCTCCCGCATGTGTTCGAGCACGTAGCGGTCCCCCACCGCGGTGCGCGCCAGATTCAGACCGATACCACCTAGGAAGCGCTCCAGGCCCAGGTTCGACATGATCGTGGCGACCAGCCCCGGCTGCGTTAGGCGGTCATCCTCCTTCCATGACCGGGCGATCACGGCCATCAGCTGATCGCCGTCGACGGACTGGCCCTTCTCATCGATGATAAGGACCCGGTCTGCGTCGCCATCCAAGGCGATGCCGATATCAGCGCGCAGCTCCCGAACCTTGGCCGCAAGCGCAGCCGGCGCGGTTGAACCGACGTCACGGTTGATATTGAAGCCGTCTGGCTCCACACCGATGGCGATCACTTCGGCACCCAACTCCCAGAGGGTTTCGGGTGCCACTCGGTAGGCGGCGCCGTTCGCGCAATCCACGACGATGCGCAGGCCGTCAAGGGTGACGTTGCGCGGCAGGGAGCGCTTGGCGAATTCGATGTAGCGGGCGTGCACGCTCTCGATGCGCTTGGCACGTCCAAGGTCCCGCGAACCTGCCAGACGCTTATGCAGTTCGCCGTCGATCAGTGCCTCGATCTCCCGCTCGACATCGTCACTGAGCTTGAAGCCGTCGGGCCCGAACAGCTTGATGCCGTTGTCCTCGAAAGGATTGTGCGAGGCCGAGATCATCACGCCGATATCGGCGCGCATGGATCGGGTGAGCATCGCCACGGCCGGGGTTGGCATCGGCCCGAGTTGGAGTACGTCCATGCCCATCGATGTGAAGCCGGCAATCAGGGCGGTTTCAATCATGTAGCCCGAAAGACGCGTATCCTTGCCGATCACGACTCGATGGCGGTAATCGCCGCGCTGGAAGATCAAGCCTGCCGCCTGACCGACCTTCAGGGCGAGTTCCGGCGTGATGACGCCGTTGGCCCGTCCCCGGATACCATCCGTGCCGAAATACTTGCGCGACATGCTTTTCGCGTCCCGTCTGCTGTTCTCGCGTGTAGGGGAACTGAGTCCGCCTTCAGACGCAATGCTCCGACTGACCGCCGGTGATGATGCTTCGGCATTAGGTTCACCCATGGGATGAAAATCCGGTTGCCGGATCCCGCCCTTGAAGACCAAATCCATCGTATCGTTAGGACGGCCTTGATACGAACGAGCCCGCCGGTGGCGGGCTCGTGATGTCAGATGTGGCTTATCTCAGGTCTCAAGCCTGTGGCTGAGGCTCCAGTCCATCACTGCCGCGTGGACGGCCACGGCCGGCAGATGGAACGGATGAGCCGCGCAGCGTGGTCGGTCCATCGCCCGCGTCCCGGATTGGAGGTTTGCCCGCGATGAGGTTCTTGATCTCGTCACCGGACAGGGTTTCGTATTCGAGGAGACCCTGAGCCAATGCCTCCAGATCGTCCTTGTGCTCACCGAGGATGCGGCGCGCCTCTTCAAGGCCGGTTTCCACGAGGCGGCGAACTTCTGCGTCGATCTTCTGAGCGGTCGCCTCCGAGACCGTCTGCTGACGACCCATCGACATGCCCAGGAAGACCTCGTCGTTGTTCTCTCCGTAGGCCACGGTACCAAGCTCTGGCGAGAAGCCCCAGCGGGTCACCATCATGCGGGCAAGACGGGTCGCCTGCTCGATGTCGGACTGTGCACCCGAGGTCACCTTGTCGGCGCCGAAGGTCATCTCCTCGGCGATGCGTCCGCCCATCATGATGGCGAGGCGCGAGGTCATCTGTTCGAAGGACATCGAGAGCTTGTCGCGCTCGGGCAACTGCATGACCATGCCCAGTGCCCGGCCGCGCGGGATGATCGTAGCCTTGTGGACAGGGTCCGTCGCCGGGACGTTGAAGGCCACGATGGCGTGGCCGCCCTCGTGATAGGCGGTCAGCCGCTTCTCGTCCTCGGTCATGACCAGGGTGCGCCTCTCGGCACCCATCATCACCTTGTCCTTGGCATCCTCGAACTCGTGCATCGTGACGATGCGCTTGCCGCGCCGCGCGGCGAGCAGGGCCGACTCGTTGACGAGGTTCATCAGGTCGGCGCCCGAGAAGCCGGGGGTGCCGCGCGCGATGACCTTCAGGTCGACGTCCGGCGCCAGGGGCACCTTGCGGACGTGGACGCGCAGGATGCGCTCACGGCCGACGACGTCGGGATTCGGCACCATGATCTGGCGGTCGAAGCGGCCCGGACGCAGCAGGGCGGGGTCGAGCACGTCGGGACGGTTGGTCGCCGCGATGATAATCACGCCCTCGTTGGCCTCGAAGCCGTCCATCTCCACGAGGAGCTGGTTCAGGGTCTGCTCGCGCTCGTCGTTGCCGCCGCCGAGGCCGGCGCCACGATGGCGGCCGACCGCGTCGATCTCGTCGATGAAGATGATGCATGGGGCGTTCTTCTTGGCCTGCTCGAACATGTCGCGCACGCGCGAGGCACCGACACCGACGAACATCTCGACGAAGTCGGAGCCGGAGATCGTGAAGAATGGCACGTTGGCCTCGCCCGCGACCGCCCGGGCGATCAGGGTCTTACCCGTGCCGGGGGGGCCGACGAGAAGCACGCCGCGCGGGATGCGGCCGCCCAGGCGCTGGAACTTCTGCGGGTCGCGCAGGAACTCCACGATCTCCTGCAGGTCCTCCTTGGCTTCCTCGACGCCGGCGACGTCGTCGAAGCTTACACGGCCAGAGGCCTCGGTGAGAAGCTTGGCCTTCGACTTGCCGAAGCCCATTGCGCGCCCTGCCCCGGACTGCATCTGCCGGGAGAGAAAGATCCAGGCGCCGATGAACACGAGGATCGGCAGCCAGCTCACGAGCAGCTGAATGAACCATGGCGTGTTGTCGGATGGGGGACGAGCGGTGATCTGCACGCCCTTGCTTTGCAGCTTGGACACGAGGCTCGGGTCGTTGGGGGCATAGGACGTAAAGTTGCCGCCGCCGACATAGGTGCCGCTGACATCCTGCCCGGAGATCACAACCGTCTGAATCTTACCGGAATCGGCATCATTCAGGAGCTGGCTGTAGGCGATCTCGGAACCGCCACCACGATGACCCGGGTTCTGAAACAGGGTCACAAGGGCGAGCACGAGCAGGAAGATGACGACCCACAAGGCGAAGTTGCGGAAATTCGGGTTCATCGATCAATCCCTGGAGGCATCGGGGCCCGCCGCGCGAATTGGGGCGGGTCGCTCCTGACGCTCCCCGCCAATGTAGGCAGCGAGTCCCCCCTTGCCAAGTCGAAGGGGAGGCCGTGCCATGGCCATGCCGCCGCGGCAAGGCCGCATCGGATGGGAGGGTTACGAAGATTTCCTTCCCCGGCGCAGTGGCGCCGAGGTCAGCACCAGATCCCCTGCCCGCGTCACTTCGAACAATATCCCACGCAGAGTCCGGCGTACCGGAATCCCCTCATGTAGGGCGGGTCGAAGGTCATCCAGAACGAGGGCTTCGAGCCGTTCCAGCCGCTCCGGGCTATCGGGCTTCATCTGCTCCGCCGCGAGGCTCGCAACACGAAGAAGTACGGCGTCCGGCAGGAAGCGGAGATGGGGACCGTCCAGGTGGATGCCGGGGCGGCACTCCGGCCGGAGTGCCGTCACGAAAGCGATCCGCGCCGCTTCCGTCAAGGCCGCGTCGTCACGAGCGCAGCGCGCCGCGAGACGGCAGAGCCGATCCGGACTCAGACCTTTGCGGGTGAGGTCCGGTATGAGCCGGCGCAGGCGTGCTCGGGCGAAGCGTTCGTCGTCGTTGGATGGGTCGCGCACGAAGGCGAAGTGCCGGCGCTCGCAATAGTCCACGAGTTGAGCCTTCGCGATTTTCAGGAAGGGCCGTGCCAGTCTGATGGAAGGTGTCAGGGATCGCTCGGTGCGCATACCCGCGAGGCCTGCCGGCCCGCTCCCCGCCAGAAGACGCATCAGAACGGTCTCGGCCTGATCGTCCCGGGTGTGCCCGGTGAGCACGAGGCCGGCACCGATGGTTTCGGCATGGGTGGCAAGGAGAGCGTAACGCGCGATGCGGGCGGCCTCCTGAAGCCCCCGCGACGGCTTTGGTCCGGTCCAGGCCAAGGTTCGGTGGGGGAGACCGACAGCTTCGGCGAGGCTGGCGACCGCCGCGGCTTCCACGCCCGCTTCAGGCCGAAGGTTGTGATCGACCGTGGCGACGTGGACGGTCGCCGCAGGATCGACGGCTGCCGCTGCAGCCATCAACGCGGTCGAGTCGGGTCCGCCGGAGACCGCGAGGAGGACCGTTCCGCCAGTCAGATAGGGGCGGAGCGCGTCCTCGACCGCGTCGACCGGTTTGCTCAGGCGGCGCAGCGCGCGCGCTTCTGTTCGCGGGTCACGCCCTGGCGGACGCTGGTGCTGGCAGAAGGAAATTTACGCTCCAATTCCGCGAGGGTCGCACAGGCCTGCTCGCGGGCTCCGAGCGCATTGAGCGAGGCTCCGAGCTTCAGCATGGCATCCGGCGCCTGCGCCGAGCGTGCATAGTCCGTGGAGACTTTCAGGAATTGCTCGGCCGCCTCGCGGTTGCGATTGCGCTGTAGGTAGCTCTCGCCGAGCCAGTAGGTTGCTGATGGCACCAGTGCGTCGCGCGGGTGGGATTGGATGAATTGGCGCAGGCCCATCTCGGCCTGCTCGTACTGGCGCTGAAGGATGTAGGCGTAGGCAATCTCGTAATCGGCGCGCGCATCCCCCGTCCCCGTAGCAGCGACGCTGCCGGCCCGGGGCGAATTCGGAAGTGCACCGGTGGTCGGAACGCGGGCGGGCGGTGACAGGTCGACTGGGCCGCCGAGACCAGGTGGCGTCAGGCCGGGCTCCTCGTCATCCGCCTCGACGACCGCCGGAGGCACGTTGCGAGCCCGGGGCGCTTCGGCCCCCGCCCCGCTCGGCGTGGCGGTACCCAGCTGCATCGGCGCGCCCGGTTTGCCAAGATTGTGCTCGGGATCGAAGGCGTCGCTGCGCTTCTGGGGCTTGGCCGGAGCCGGATTGGTCCCCGATGGAGCGCCGCTGCGGCCCCCCTTCGCCTCCTGCAGGCGGAACTCCACGTCCTCTTGAAACTTGCGGAGCTGCTCCTTCAACTGGCGATTTTCATACTGCAGCGTTTCGATCTGCCCCGCGGTCTGACGCGACTGGTTCTCCAGCCGATTGAGCCGGACGACGAAGTCGGACGCGTCCTGCGCCATCGCGGGAGCCGACATCCCCCAGAGGATCGATCCCGTGACGGATCCGGCTGCGGCGGCGAGGCGGGTCGCGAGGAGGAGGCGGGCAAGCATGACGGGCGTTACCGGTGGTCGAGGAGCGGAGGTGCGTTCGCGAAGATCGCAACCCGCCGATAGCAAATGCTGTCCCACGCGGCAAAAATGCGGCCATGCCGCGGCACATCGTTTCGGGCGCGGGATCCTGAAGAGGGTTCGGCTCCGAGATCCCGCGGCATCCTTGCGTCAGGAACCAGCGCCGCGATCGAGCACGGTGACGGCGCGGCGATTCTGGGACCAGCACGAGATGTCGTTGCACACGGCCACCGGACGCTCCTTGCCATAGGAGACGGTACGGATCCGCCCATTCGCGATGCCGCGCGAGGCCAGGTAGTCCTTCACAGACTGGGCGCGGCGCTCGCCGAGGGAGAAGTTGTACTCTCGGGTGCCGCGCTCGTCGGCGTGCCCCTCGATCAGGAAGGTGTAGCGCGGATAGCGCTGCAGCCAGTTGGCCTGCTTATCCAGGGTGGCGGTGGCGGTCGAGGTCAGATCGGTGGAGTCCGATTCGAAGAACACCCGGTCGCCGATATTCACCACGAAGTCCTGGGCACTGCCGGGGGTGTTGGCGCCGCCGTTCATGCCACCGCCGGCGCCGAACCCGGAGGCGTCGGCCAGATCCTTGTCGTTGGTGCAGGCTGCGACGCTGAGGGCGGCGCAGAGGGCGGCCGCCAGCGGAAACACGCGGAAGCGCGCAATCATGGACATGATCCTGTTCTCCTCGGGCACAGCCGCCGGATCCCTGATGATCAGGCTGACGACGTCGCCTCATGTGACCCCCTCGGGGACACAGCGGCGGTTCTTATGCGGTCTCGGTTAAGCGAAGGTTCCGTCAACCTTGAACGGATCTTGCCGAAATCGGCCAAAGTCTCGTGAAACCCAGTCTCCATGCACGCCCGCTCCGGATCGCTCCATTGACGGCGAGGTGAGACGAACCCCGGAGATCGGCCCCGATTGCGGCATCGGCGCGACGCTGAAGTCGATGTTTGTACGCGCGTCCAATCCGTGGCGGCATGGCAACATACGAAGCCCCGCGGGCTTTAGGATTGGTTTCGGATCGCACGGATCGCCGTCACCGCGGCTTCAGCGGATCGCCGGACGGCTGCCAAGGGCGCCGCAAGATCGGTTCCATCCAGGCAAGCCCGCTCCATCTCCGAACAGCGCTGGGAGAGATCGAAGAAGCCCAGGGACCCACTCGCGGAAAGCAGGATGTGGGCATCCTGCCCGAGGACGATGCGTTCCGAGGCCGGCGCCTGAAGCCGTCGGCCGATCTCGGTTCTCAAACGGTCGAGAAGATCCATTAGGCGGGCCCGGCCGAAGATGTCTTCCAACTCCTTGAGTGTGCGGGGCTCGTAGATCGGCCCGACCCGCGGGGCGGGCGCATCAGGGGCTGCGGACGTCTCGGCCTCGCGGGTCGAATGGTCCAGCATGAGGTCGTCCAGACTAGGTCGAGGGCGGGACTTGGCCCAACCACCGCCTCTGTTGATCGGTGGTTAACCTCTACCGGACAAAGCCCACTGTGCAAAGAGTTGGTGCGATCCATGCACCGGCGTCAGGTCCTCGTCGTCGGGGACAATCACGGGCTTCCTGAAATGCCGACCGCCCTGTGCCAGCGGAACGGCATTGCCGTGGTCTCGGTTTCCGGCGGCGAGGCGGCTGTGGCCGTCCTCCGGCAGGCCAGCGCGACAGAGAACGGAGTGGGCAATACTTCGTACTCCTGTTCACCGCCATCAACCTTCCAGGCCTCATCGACGGCTGGTCCGTTGTGCCGGCTTTTCGCGCGCTCGATCCCGATGGACTGGTCGTCTGTTCGTCGACCCGCGTCTGCAAAGATCGCCATGCCGTGCCAGACAGCGTCTTCCTGGCAAGCCCTTCCGGACCCGGGATGTGCTTGTTTTCGCCGGCTCGCTAAAGCGTGAACCCGCCGCCGGATGGGAGCCGCTGAGTCTGCCGGCGACAGGCTGATGTCGGGGCGCAGTCAGGCCCTGAACAATGCCCGCACGGCGGGGTTCGCCCGCCAGCCCGCGACCCGGATGCATCCGAGAGCCTCCGGCGCATGGCGCCGATAGATCGCGAAGCTCGCCGCAATGAAGGCCCGTAAGTCGTAGAGCTTCGGGTCGCCCCGGCGGGCCCGGTCCTTGAACAGCATCGTGCCGGTTAGGCCATAGTGCACCGCGAGGTCAGGGTAGAGGGGCCAGACCACGTCGGCGGCCAGATCATCCGGGAGATAGTCCTCGACCCGGGCCGGAAGCGGTTCAAGGCCCGCTTCGGTGGCGAGCCGCCGGGCAATATCAGCCAGCACGAACAATTTGGGATGGTTCAGGACGTGCATGAAGCAGCCGCGTCGGGACCATCGGGCGAGCTCCGGCTCCAGCGGAAACATGATGTCGCGTGCGCTGCCGAGAAGCTCCGCTGCGGCGACGTTCCAAGCTTCGTAGAAGCCGAGTCGTGTATAGACCGACTCGCGGAACAGCTTCACGGTCTCCTCCAGTCCCAGCCCTTCCAGATAGGCGCACAGGACGATAGCGGAGTGATAAGGACCTGTCGGCGAGGCGATGAGGCGCGAGGCGGAGAGCGCACCGACATCACCCACGAGGACCATGTCGGGCTGATAGCCCGGGAACAGGATGGTCGGGTACAGGCGGAGGCGCGGATCGCCGTCGCCGAGGGCATGGACGTTGCCGCCCTCGACGAACCCTTCGGGGAAGAACTGCGTGAAGACGTGGTCGAAGGGGGCGAGATCGGCCTTCAGGCGCTCGAGGCTGCCATACCGTCGTCCGAGGCCGTCGAAGGGTACGAGGTGGACCTGCGCGCTCGGAAGCAGCAGTCTCAGAGATTGGGCGACGCCCTCGGCCTGGCAGTTGCCTAAGACCGCTATCCGCGATCCGTCCCGAACCGGGTCAAGCGAGTCGATGCGGGGCTTGCGCCATGCTCCCGCCCAGGATCGCCACGATGAACCCGGGCGTGCGAGGGAGGCAGCCAAGGCCGCGACAGAGTCCGGGACCAGTGTCTTGGTGGACGTGCGCGGCAATGGCCTGAGCGATCGGATGGAGATGCCGCCGTGGTGATGAACCCTTACGCCGATCTACCGGCCGAGCGATTTTGGCGCAAGGCCGTGGCAGGCGTGGCGCCCTTCGCCCTGGCACCCGCCCCGAGCGGCCGCTTTACCATCGCCCCCGAGTCCCGGGTGGCGACCGCTGGTTCGTGTTTCGCCCAGCATGTCGCCCGCGCCCTGACCCGGGCAGGGTTCGGGCATTATCTCGCCGAGGCCGCGCCCGACGGCATGGCGCCCGAAACCGCCGCCGACCGTCAATACGGGATCTACTCGGCCCGCTACGGCAACCTCTACACCGCCCGCCAGCTTCTGCAGCTCTTCGACCGGGCTTACGGCACCTACGCCCCTGCCCTCTCGATCTGGACGCGTCCGGACGGTCGCCTGGTCGATCCGTTCCGCCCCGGGATCGAGCCGGCGGGCTTCGCTGACGCGGCCGAGGTGGATGCCGATCGCCGGCGGCATCTCGCGGCGGTCCGGGCGATGTTCGAAAGCCTCGACGTCTTCGTCTTCACCTTGGGACTGACGGAGGGCTGGATGCATCGCGCGGATGGCGCGATGCTCCCGGTGGCCCCCGGGGTCATCGGCGGCAGCTTCGACCCGGATGCCTACGCCTTCGTGAATGCGCGGGTGGGTGACGTCCGCGACGACATGCTGACCTTCCTCGAGCGGCTGTTCGCGGTCAATCCAGCCGCCCGGGTCATCCTCACGGTCTCGCCGGTGCCCCTGATCGCGACCTACGCGGACCGGCACGTTCTGGTCTCCAACACCTACAGCAAAGCTGCTCTGCGAGCCGCGGCCGAGGAGATCGTCGCGGCCGAGCCGCGCGCCGTCTACTTTCCCGCCTACGAGATCGTCACGAGTACCGCCAATGCCGCGCGCTACTACGAGGACGACCTGCGTTCGGTTACGCCCACAGCGGTCGCCCACGTGATGCGGGTGTTCCTCGACGCCTTCACCACACGGGCGAAGGCCCCGATCCTGACTCAGCCCCTCGGAATCGAGTATCGCCGCGCGGCCAGTGTGATCTGCGACGAGGAGGCCATCGAGCGAAGCCTGACGTGAGTGCCTACTGGAGGTGCCGTGTGTAGGTGTCGCCCGCCGCGCGCTTCAATTCGGCGCCGGCCTCGCGCCCGATGCGGGCGGCGTC
Organism: Methylobacterium sp. Leaf94; assembly: GCF_001426045.1. Lineage (NCBI taxonomy): Bacteria > Pseudomonadati > Pseudomonadota > Alphaproteobacteria > Hyphomicrobiales > Methylobacteriaceae > Methylobacterium > Methylobacterium sp. Leaf94. The sequence continues at coordinate 157,852 of NZ_LMRM01000056.1, read as the reverse complement.
CGCCACGGCGCCGGAGCGCTGGACGGCCCAGTGGGCGCTGCCGTCGGGCAGGAACAGCAGGCCGTCGAGGTTGAGCGTGTCGCCGCTGATCCGTGCCAGGGCGGCGATCGGCGTCCGGCAGGAGCCGTCGAGCTCGGCCAGCAGTCCGCGTTCGGCCTCGAGCTCGGCGGTGGCGGTGGCCGAGACCAGGGGGGCCAGGAGGGCGCGCACGGCGGTGTCCGCCGCGCGGCACTCGATGCCGAGGGCGCCCTGCGCAACGGCCGGGAGCATCTCGCCGACATCGAGCACGCTCCGGGCCATGTCGGCCATGCCGAGGCGCTCCAGGCCGCAGAGCGCCAGGAGCGTGGCGTCGCAGGTCCCCTCCTCCAGCTTGCGCATGCGCGTGTTGGCGTTCCCGCGCAGGGGCACGATCCGCAGGTCCGGACGGCGCATCAACACCTGCGCCGCGCGGCGCAGGGACGAGGTGCCGACCCGGGCCCCCGACGGAAGCTCGGCGAAGCCGGACGCGCGCGGCGACAGGAAGGCGTCGCGGGGGTCATCCCGCTCCAGAATGCAGGCGATGACGAGCCCGTCGGGCAGCCATGTCTCCACGTCCTTCATGGAGTGGACGGCAACGTCGACCACGTCGGCATAAAGCGCCTGCTCGAGTTCCTTGGTGAACAACCCCTTGCCGCCGATCTCGGAGAGCGGGCGGTCGAGGATGCGATCCGCGACGGTGTTGACCACCACGATCTCGGTCTCGAGGCCCGGATTGGCCGCGACGATCTTGTCCCGGACCATTCCGGTCTGGGCCAGGGCCATCGGACTTCCGCGCGTTCCGATGCGGAGGGGACGTTGGATCATGGGCGAGGATCGCTCGGTGGTAGGGGCGGCCGGAACCCGGGGGACCGGGCCGGTCCGGTCTGCCGATCCTAGGTACGCAGTCCGCGCGCGGATGTCACCGGGACCGCGTTCGATCCGCCGCCGACCGCTAAGTATTCCGAAACCACGCGTACAGGTCGCGCCTCCCGCGCCCCGCGATCTTAGGCCAAGCTTATCGCTCTCGGCGTGTATCTCGTGCGACGAGGATGTCACGAGCCAGGTCGGCGGACGCTCACCGATGAAGCGCAGCAAGCTTGAAGCCTATTACGAGCAGGAGTTCGGTCCGCGCGACGACGAGCCGGACGACCGCCCGCTTCGGCGTTCGTCCGGTCGGGATCGGGCGCCGGCCAGGCCCCGGGGGCGGCGCGGCGGGTCCGGCATCGTCCGTCTGCTCAAGGTCACGCTGATGCTCGGACCCATGACGATCCTGCTGGCTGCGAGCCTGCTGATGGATTGCCAGGGGGGCGTCCGGGGATCCTGGGTCCCCGACATCCTGCGCAGCACAGCCTGCGCCCGCCGCGACCTGGCCGGCCGGGTTCTCCATCTCGACAGCGACCTTCGAACGGTCGCGAACGGCCTGCGGTAGCGCGGCGTGATCGGGACGGACCATCGCGATCGTGGCGGGAGGCCGCGGTGAAGCTCGGAGCTCGGACCATGCCCCTGGAGACGATCGCCGCGCCGGTGCGGGACGACCCTGCGGTCGACGCGGCCACGTCCGCGCACGCCCGGATCCGTGAGGCGATCATCCGCGACGGCCTGCGCACGCCCCGGACGGTGCGCCGGTTCGGGGAGCTTGACGGCGAAGCGGACGCGGAGGTCCGGTCCTTCATCCTGGGCTGGGCGCCGTCCCTCCTCCTCAGCCTCCTCCTGCTCACCGCGCCCTTCGCTCTGGTGATCGGGCTGCCGCCGGTCCTGGCCTGTCGCGAGCGCGCCGAGCAGTTCGGCTTCTTCGCCGGCGAGACCCTGTCGGGCTGTGCCGCGCGCGGCGTCCGCGCGCGGATCGGTCGGCTCGACGACCGCATCAAGATGCTGGTGCGCGGCTCCGGCTCGTGACGCGGCCTCAGAAGGCCTGGAGCGCCAGTTCGGTGTGCTCGACGCTGGGCGGCGCCTCGAAGCAGGGCGAGACCATGGCCCGGTAGTCCTTCCAGGCCTGGGAGCCGGTGAAGTCCACGGTATGGTTCTCCAGGGTCTCCCATTCGATGAGCAGGCGGTAGCGCTGCGGCTTCTCGATGGAACGGCGGACGGCGAAGCTGCGGCAGCCCTTGGCGGATTTGAAGATCGCCGCCGCCTTGGCGATGCCGGCCTCGAACTCGGCCTCCAGGCCTGGCTTGACGTCGATCTGCGCGATTTCGAGGATCATGAATCTCTCCGGCCGTAAGGTTCGAGGGGGGATCAGCGAAGGGGGCGGCCGAGGGCCTGGGCGAGCAGGCGCTGCGGGCTGCGCTCGGGGCGGGCCTGGTCGGCCACCGCGAGGTAGGCGGTCTGCTCCAGCATGTACTGGCCGCCCATGGCGCCGTGCATCACGAGGTCCGAGAAGGTCACCCAGGTCTGGCCGGGGGAGAAGTGGACATCGGCCTGGGGCGCCGTCTCCTGGTAGGTCATGTCCTGCTTCAGGGCGTCGTGCAGGTGCAGCATGAGGTGGTCGTACTCGCTGCGCCGCGCCTTGGTGATCTTGAGGAGCGCCAGCATCCGGGCCGAGAGCGGCGAGTAGCCGGGCAGGCGCGGCAGGAATTTCCGCGCCATCGACGGAAAGTCCTCGCCGACCCGCCAGTGGCGCGGCTGTCCGTTGGGGTTGATGTTCCGGAAGATGCGCAGGATGCGCTTCTCGCCGATCGGGTTCGACGGGAAGGCGTCCACGTGCAGGCGGGTGTCGTCGCGCCGCCAGCTCAGCTTGCGCTGGTCCACCTCGAAGGGGCGATAGGAGGTGCCCGCGAAGGAGACCTTGCCGGCATAGGCCGGCAGGTGCGCGGCGACCAAAGCCTCGGCGAAGGCGCGGTAGCGGATGAGGACCTGGCGCAGGGCCTCCTGCTCCTCCGGCGTGCCGGCCGCGCCCCGCAGGGTGGCTTGCGGCCCGCGGATGTTGACGTTCTTGGCCTTGCCGTCGGCGAAGGGGCGCTCGACGAAGCGCTCCTCGAAGGGGCTCAGGGGAAAGTCGAGGTCGGGGAACATCAGGACCGCGCCGCCTTCGAGGGCATCCACCAGAGACGGCGTGCCGGGGGGCGGCCCCGCGCGTGAGACGGATACGATCGGGCTGATCATCGGGCGGGGATCCTCGAAAACCGCGGCGGGACCGGCGGTTTAGCCGAACGGCGCGCCGCTGGCCACGGGCGCGGCGGCCCGTCGTCGATCCCCCTGCCCGTCCCGGCCCGGATCGGTCCCGACGGATAGCGGTGGATGACGGCGCTTGCCTGTTGTCACACCGCCCGAACCGGCCCAACCCTGACGGCCTGTCCGGAGCAACCCTGGCGTTTCGGTCGCGTTGATGGAACAGTCGCGGTTCCGACCTCACGGAACCCTGCGGCGATGAGGATGCCGACCATGGCGACGTTGAAGGAATTCGAGGAGTCCCTGCGCGAGCACGGCATGCACATGGCCCTCGCCCTGCTGGAGCGCCTGCGTGAGCGGGACCGGGCGACGCGGACGATCAAGCCGGCCCGGCGCCTGACTGGCCAGAAGATGACCTCGGAACTCGCCCGCGCGATCCTCGACCTCCACGCCTCCACCGGCATGACCCAGCAGGAGATCGCCTTCAAGGTCGGCGTGAACCAGGGCCGGGTCAACGAAGTGATCAAGCGCGGCAAGTGGCTCGACGACGATCCCCACGCCCCGGAGGCGGTCGCCCGCGACAGGGCGAAGGCCCGCCTGCGCGCCGATCCGCCGGCCGAGCGACCGGCCGCCCGCCGGTCCGTGGGCAAGCCCGCGGCCAAGCGGGCGAAGGGAACGCCGCCTGCGCGGCGTCCGAGCCCGCAAGGACAGCTGATCTTCGGCGACCTGTGATCGCACCCGGCGGTCGAGGAGCCTAGGCGTGGGGCGTTCCGCGTCTCTCTCGCGGGATCGACCGGGCGGGCTGCGCGTTGGCCCGCCATGCCGAACCGCGTCGCCCTCGCCGCCCTCGTTCTCGCCCTCTGCAGCGTCCCGGCGCTCGCGCAGCGGGCCTCGCCGGTTGCCATGTCCTGCGGTCAAGCCAAGGGGCTGGTGGACCGGCGGGGCGGCCTCGTGCTCGGAACCGGCGGGCAGACCTATGACCGCTTCGTGCGCGATCGCAGCTTCTGCGAGGTCACCGAGATCACGGTCCCGGCCTTCGTGCCGGCACAGGATACGCCGCGCTGCTTCATCGGCTACCGCTGCAAGGAGCCGAGCCGCAGCGACTGGTTCGACGGCGGTTTCTGACGCGATCGCATCGCCCCATGGGAAAGCGCCCCGGCCATGGGACCGGGGCGCTCCGAACGTCCGTCTGGGCCGATCAGGCGGCCTGCTGCGTCGAGCCCTCGATCACCGGGGCCCGCGGGGTGCGGCCGGTGGCGATCTGGATCTGACGCGGCTTCTTCGCCTCCGGAATCTCGCGGACGAGATCGATGTGAAGGAGGCCGTTCTCGAGGGCGGCCCCCGTCACCTGGACGTAGTCCGCCAACTGGAACCGACGCTCGAAGGCGCGGGCCGCGATGCCCTGGTGCAGGAATTCCGCCGGCTTGGCGGGTTCGGACTGACGCTCGCCCTTCAGCGTCAGCGCATTCTCCTTCACCTCGATCGCGAGATCGGACTCCGTGAAGCCGGCCACCGCCACCGTGATCCGGTAGGCGTTCTCGCCGGTGCGCTCGATGTTGTAGGGCGGATAGGTCGGGGCCGCGTCGGCGCTCACGAACTGGTCGAGGGCCGAGAACAGGCGGTCGAAACCGACGGTGGAGCGATAAAGGGGAGCAAGGTCGAACTGACGCATCACATATTCTCCGTAAGAAGCAACATGCTGGTTCTGGGTCCGCCCGAGGGCCGGACCAGTCGCACCGCCGTATTGGCCGGTGCTCGCCTGATATCGGAGCCGGGTTTCAGCCTCGCAAGAGCCTCAGCCGGCGCCTCGGCCAAAAAATTCGGTTCCTTTCTTGCCGCGAGACTGCGTCGATGCTGACCCTGCGTTCCACCCCGGACAATCCCGTTCCACCGGGCGGTGCCCTGAAGGCGGTGCGCACCGATGACGGACTCGAGCTGCGGGCCGCCCATTGGCGTCCGACCACCCGCCTGGTGAAGGGCACCGTTTGCCTCCTCCAGGGCCGGGCCGAGTTCATCGAGAAGTACTACGAGACGATCGCGGACCTGCGCGGGCGGGGCTTCGCCGTCGTGGCCTTCGACTGGCGCGGACAGGGCGAGTCGCAGCGGCAGGTCGACGATCCGCATCGGGGCCACGTCGCCCATTTCGACGATTACCGCCTCGACCTGAAGGCGATCACGGATGCGATCCTGCATCCCCTGATGCCGCATCCGCATCTCTGCCTCGCGCACTCGATGGGCGGGGCCGTCGCCCTGACCGGTGCCCATGACGGCTGGTTGCCGTTCCGGCGCGTCGTCATGGTGGCGCCGATGCTGTCGATCCGGATGGTGCGATGGCCGGCCGGGGCGGCCCTCCTGGCCGGCACCCTGCACGCGATCGGGTGGGGCCGGCGTTACATCCCCTTCGGCTCGGCGGTTTCGATCGCGACGAAGCCCTATCCGAACAATCGCCTGTGCCGCGATCCGAAGCGCTACGCCCGCAACGCGGCGGCCGCCCGGGATGTCGGGGCCGGTGCCGTGGGCGATCCGAGCATCGCCTGGCTCGCGAGCGCCTTCCGGGCGATGAAGCGCCTCGCCGACCCGCGCGTGCCGGGCCGAATCTCGGTGCCGACTCTCATCGTTGCGGCAGGCGCCGACCCCGTCTGCGGCACCTCCACCACCGAGCGGTTCGCCCGCCGCCTGCGCGCCGGGCACATCCTGGTGCTGCCCGATGCCCGGCACGAGATCCTGTCGGAGCGCGACAGCATCCGGCAGGACTTCTGGGCGGCCTTCGACGCCTTCATGCCCGGCTCCGACGCGACGGAACCGACCGACACGCGCGTGCGGCAGGAGGCGTGAAGCTCAGGAGCGGGAAGCGGCGCATGACTCGGGAGCAAGGAGGGGCGTGCGCTTCAGGATCAGGTGCGGTCGTCCAACTCCGCGACGCCGCTCTGACGGTCCGCATAGGCCGCTTTGAAGGCCGGGCGCTGCTGCCAGCGCTTCCAGAATGCGTCGATGTGCTCGAAGCGCTCATCCAGCGGCGTGGCGTTGACCGGGAACTTCGAGAAGGCAATGGCGGTCGCCATGGTGATGTCCGAGAAGGTGGGTGCCGCGCCGCCGAGAAGCCATTCGCGACCGTCCGACAGATGCTGGTTCACCAGGCTCGCATGCGCCAGGGCTTCCTTGCGGCAGTGTTCGCCCCAGGCCGGATTGCTGATGAGTTCGAGCTTCGGCCCCAGGCCCTGGTGCAGAACGTGGAACGCGGTGACGATCCGGTAGAGGATGTGCACCCAGATGCGGTTGTCCCACATCGTGTCGAGCCCCTGCTGCAAGGGGTCTTCACCCATGATGCGCCGACCGGGGAACGCCTGATCGAGATATCGAACGATCGCGGCCGTCTCCGAGAGGACGCTCCCATCCTCCAGCTTGAGGGTCGGCGTTTCGCCCCAGGGGTTCATCTTCAGGTGCGGCCACTGCCGTTGCTCGCCGCCCGGTGACATGTCGTAGACCCGTTCGGCGAAGTGATCCGCGATGCCTTTCTCGTACAGGAAGATGCGCAGACGTTGCGGATTCGGGAATGCCGAGGGCGAGGTGAAAAGCTGAAGGCGGGACGCGGTCTCGGTGGTCATTCAAATCTCCCTGTCTGTCAGTAGGCAGGCGGAGAGCTAGGGCTGTCCTTTCGATCGGTCAACACCTATCTGCCAACTGGCAGGCACTAAAGGAACGCGAGGCGGCGCGATGAAGGCAGACAACAAGGAGGCGATCCTCGCGGCAGCGAAGCGGACGGCGATGGCGCATGGCTACGCTGGCTTGAACTTCCGCGATCTTGCGGCCGAGGTCGGCATCAAGGCAGCGAGTGTCTACTACCATTTCCCGGGCAAGGCCGAACTCGGTGTGGCGGTTGCGAAGCGCTATTGGGAAGACATCGCCGCCGATCTCGACGCCATCTCGAACCAAGCGTCTGACCCTCTTGCCAGTCTGCACAGATATCCCGAGATTTTTCGCACGTCCTTGCAGAACGACAACCGCATGTGCCTGTCGAGCTTCATGACGGCCGAATACGACGATCTGCCGGACGTCGTGAAGCACGAGGTGCGGGCCTTTGCCGAGGTGAACGTCGCTTGGTTGAGCAACGCTTTGACCGCAGCGGGGGTGGTGGAGGCGGTCGACAGCGACGGGCGGGCGGGCGCCATTTACGCGGCCGTTGCGGGCGCCCAACTCATGGCGAGAGGTCGAGCAGATCTCTCGCTCTTCGACACTCTCATCGACCACTATCGCGCGACCGGCCTTCTCCCCGCGTAGGGATCCGCCCATTACGGAAGAAGGTCCGCTCCCGATCCGACGGCGGTCGTCCGGAGCGACTCGATCGGGTTGCCGCTGACTGTTCTTTGTAGGCCTCCCGAGGGAGGACCAAGGGCCAGAGCTGGACCACTGGGCGGGTGAGCCCCGAGGAGCGTCAAAAAGCCGTGCGCCTCACGGATTGAGGTGGCGCAGGGCCGCCTCGTGCAGGCGGCGGTCCCCGGCGGCGACGATGCGCCCGCCCCCCGTCGCCGGTCCGCCGTCCCAGGTCGTCACGATGCCGCCGGCGCCCTCGATGATCGGGATCAGCGCGACGATGTCGTAGGGCTTGAGCCCGGCCTCCACCACCAGGTCGATCTGCCCGGCCGCCAGCATGCAGTAGGCGTAGCAGTCGGTGCCATAGCGGGAGAGGCGCACCGCGCCCTCCAGGTCGAGGAAGCGCTCCCGCTCCGCCCCGTCCGCGAACAGGCGCGGGTCGGTGGTGGCGAGGACCGCCTGGTCGAGGGCGGTGCCGCGGCGGGTCAGCAGCCTGCGTTCGCCGCGGGGCGACCGCAGGCGGGCCTGGGCGCCGTCGCCCGAGAACAGTTCGCCGAGATAGGGCTGGTGCATCAGGCCGCGCACCGCCGCCCCGTGATGGGTCAGGCCGATCAGGGTGCCCCAGGTGGGCAGGCCGGCGACGAAGGCGCGGGTGCCGTCGATGGGGTCCAGGACCCAAACGCATTCGGCCTCGAGGTTTTCGGACCCGAACTCTTCGCCGAGGATGCCGTGGGTCGGCAGGTCGCGCCGGATCATGCCCCGCATGGCCACCTCGGCGGCCCGGTCCGCCTCCGTCACCGGATCGAAGGCCGCCCCGCCCCGAGCCTTGTCGTCCATGCCGAAGGCGGCGCGGAAGAAGGGCAGGATCGCTTGTCCCGAGGCCGCGGCGAGATCGTCCATGAACCGCGCGAGATCGACGACGCTCATCGGCATACCCCTCTTCCGGTCGGTGCCCGCCGGACAAAGCCCCATCCGGCAGAGTTCCATCGGGATGGTCGGGGAGCGAAGCGGAGGGAGGGGGCGGCGGTCAAGCCCAAAACCGTGCCGTCAGACCGGCATCGGTTGGACCGGGGCGAATTTTGTCTCGACCGCGGGCGGTTCGTCGGCCGGACGACGGGTCCCGTGCGCGGCGGCCACGACGGCCTCCACGGCGGCCTTCAGAGACGACACATGGATGTCGGCCTCCACCGCCCGGCGCCGGGTCGCCTCGTCGAGGCTGGCATCGTCCGCCTGCCACAGGCCGAGGACGAAGCAGGCGCCCGGGAGCTTGCGGTGCAGGCGGTCGGCCAGCCGGCGCAGGTGCGTGGGCTCGCCGCTGATCGCCATCGACACGATGCAGACGAGCTTTGCCGGGCCGGGATCGAAGGCGTCGATCCGCGCCCGTGCCACGTCGGCGAACGGCACCACCCGGGTGCCGATCCCGCGCTTGGCGAGGAGCTGGGCCAGGATCGCGCAGGCGGCTTCGTCGACGAAGCTGCGCCCGGCGACGCACAGCACCGTGCCGTCGGGTCGCCAGGCTTCCGGCACCGGGTCCGGGCGCGGGGCGTCGGGATCGGCCTTCGCCTCGGTGTCGCCGCGCAGGTCGTCGCGGTCGGCCATCTCCTCGATCAGTCCGCCGACACTGGCCCGGATGTCGTTCTTCTGCTCGGTGGTGAGCACGCCGCGGGCGGCGTCCCGGGCGGCGAGCTCGAGGCCCCTCACCACCACCTCGTCGTAATAGGCGGTGAGCGAGCAGGTCTTCAGGATGAGGTCGGCATGCTCCTGCGCCTCCTCCGGGTCGTCGGCCAGGATGCGCTGGTAGAAGTTCTCCACTGGAGTCAGGGCCGGCCGGTCGCCGAACAGGACATCGAGGAATTCGAGCTTGTCCACGTGGCGCCCGAGCACCACGAGGCAGACCGTCAGCGGCGTGGACAGGAGCAGGCCGACGGGTCCCCAGAGCCAGGTCCAGAACAGCGCCGAGACCAGGACCGCGAAGGGCGACATGCCGGTGGACTGGCCGTAGAGCATCGGCTCGATGAAGTGCCCGACCAGGGGTTCCAGGATGAGGAACAGGATCAGCGTCCCGATCACCATCGACCAGCCGGGATCGACCGCGGCGGCCAGCGCCAGGGGGAACAGGGCCGACACGAAGGCGCCCACATAGGGCACGAAGCGCATCAGCGCCGAGAAGATGCCCCACAGGACGGGATTCGGCACGCCGAGGAGGTACAGCCCGATCCCGACCACGAGGCCGAAAGAGGCGTTGAGGCCGAGCTGGACCAGGAAGTAGCGGCTGAGGCGCTTGGCGGCATCGTCCATCGCCACGGTGGTGCGGTGGAGGTCGCTGGAGCCGGCGAGCCGGATCATCCGGTCGCGCAAGTCCTCCCGCTGCATCAGCAGGAAGAGCAGCACCACGAAGACGATGCCGATGGTGGCGAGGGGGTGCAGGATGGGCGAGATCAGCGTGCCCGCCATGGTCACCGGACCCGGCACGCGCTCCTTGACCTCCACCAGGATCGCCTTCTCGGGCGGGGCCGGATTGGCCTGGGATTCCGGCTTGGTTTCGGGCTTCGGTTCCTCGTGGCTCTCGTGCATCGTCCGGCCGATGCTGGCGACGTAGCCGGCCAGGCGCCCGGCGGGCGTGTCGTTGAGGCCCTCGATCTTGCGCTCGATCGTGCTGCGGTAGCGCGGCACGTCCTTGGCGATGTCGGCGAGCTGCACGCCGATCAGCGTCGCCAGGGCGGCGGCGGTGCCCAGCGCCAGGAGGACTGAGGCCGCCACCGAGAGGAAGCGGCCGAAATGCCAGCGCCGCAGCAGGTTCACCAGGGGGCCGAGGACGAAGGAGAGCAGGATCGCGATGGCGATCGGGATGAGGACGTCGCGGCCGACATACAGTCCCACCATGATCAGGGCGGCGACGATGATCGGCGACGTCACGGCCTGGGTCGGCGTGCCGGCGGCCGCGATGCGCGTGGGTCGCGGGGGGACGAGGGACGGCTTCGGGGGGGATCGCAGGGCCATTCCGATTCCGTGTTCGAGACGCGACGCGCGGGCCGCCGACGTGGCCGGCACCGACGCGGTGAGAACGACCCGCACGCGCGAATCGATCCCTCCCAGGGGTTTATCTCGTCGCGAAACCGTGATCGAGGCGGGTTGAGCCTGCCTCCGATGCATAGCTGAGCGGTGGCGCCGCACCGGTCTTCGCGCCGTCCGCCCGGGGTTGCCGCGTATCCGTCCGCCTGGACGCCATCATCCTGAACGTTCGGGTGCCAGCGGGAGGACGAGCGCTTCATCGATGCTCGGGTGTGTCTTGCGCCGAAGGCGGTTCGACCTGATCGCGCCTCGAAGAGGATGGGCCGATCGTGTTCGACGCCGCATGGAGACGTGCTTGGACTGCGCGAATTCTATATCTGTATTGGGATATATGTGCTAAACATAAGATAATTTCGGAGTCTATTTTGGGATGTGCAGGCGCAGCGATTGGTTTTAATGGAACTCTAAGCTTGGTTGCGTACGGTGTTCGACAGCGAGGGGACGGGGCCCGTCCGACGATGGCTGGAGGCAGGTGTGCACGACACGGCGAGTGATGCTGGCACGGGACCCGGCGTGGCCGATGCCACCAACCTGCGGGGCATTGCCACCGAGATCGCGGCGCTCCAGCGCATCGCCTCCGACAAGAGCCGGCGCATCCAGTCGATCACCGGCCAGGTGAAGATGCTCGCCCTCAACGCCCTGATCGAGGCCTCCCGGGCCGGCGAGATGGGCCGCGGCTTCTCGGTGGTGGCGCAGGAGGTGCGTGCGATCGGCGCCGAGGTCGAGACCGTCGCCCGCGCCCTCGAGGTCGAGCTCTCGAACCGCATCGCCGGGCTCCAGGTCCGGGTCCGGAGCTTCGCCGACGAGTCCCAGACCCAACGGCTGATCGACCTCGCGCTCAACGCCGTCGAACTCATCGACCGCAACCTCTACGAGCGCACCTGCGACGTGCGCTGGTGGGCCACCGACGCGGCCCTGGTCGCCTGCGCGGCGGAACCAAGCCCGGAAGCCGCCACCCACGCGACCCGGCGACTGGGCATCATCCTCGACGCCTACACGGTCTATCTGGACCTCTGGCTCTGCGACCTGAAGGGCAACGTGATCGCCCACGGACGCCCCAACCGCTATCCCGGCCTCATCGGCCGCAACGTCGCCGACCAGGACTGGTTCCGGCGCGCCGCCGCCCTCCCCGACGGGGAGGCCTACGTCGCCGCCGACGTCATGGGGCAGCCCGGTCTCGGCGGGGCGCAGGTGGCGACCTACTGCGCGAGCGTCCGCGCGGACGGCGACAGCCGGGCCGGGCCGATCGGCGTCCTGGCGATCCACTTCGACTGGCAAGCCCAGGCCCGGGCCATCGTCGACGGCGTGCGGGTGGCGCAGGAGGACCGGGCCCGAACCCGCGTGCTCCTCGTCGACGCGCGCAACCGGGTGATCGCCGCCTCGGACGGGTGCGGCGTCCTGGAGGAAACCCTGCCGCTGGCCGCCGGCGGGCGGCTGAGCGGCGCCGACCAGGATCCCCGGACCGGCCGGATCGTCGCCTTCCACCGCACGCCGGGCTACGAGACCTATGGGGGCCTCGGCTGGTACGGCGTCATCGTCCAGACGCCGGAGTGAGCGCGCTCAGACCAGGACCGGCATCGCGGCCTGCCCCGCGGCGCCGAAGACGCGGATGTAGCGCGCGATCTCCTCGGCCGGGCCGATCGCCTTCGATGGATTGTCGGAGATCTTCACGGTGGGCCGGCCGTCGGCGGCGATCACCTTGCAGACGATGGAGATCGGGTCGAGGCGGCCGTTCGGCACCAGGCCGCGGAAGTCGTTGGTGAGCAGCGTGCCCCAGCCGTAGCCGATCCGCATCCGGCCGTGGAAATGGGCGTGGATCGCCTCGATGGTGTCGATGTCGAGCCCGTCGGAGAAGATCGCGAGCTTTTCGCGCGGGTCGGAGCCCCGGGAGCGCCACCAGGCGATGGCCTCCTCGCCGCCCGCGATCGGCTCCTTCGAGTCGATGCGGATGCCCGTCCAGGCGTTCATCCAGTCGGGGGCGTTCGCCAGGAAGCCCGTGGTGCCGTAGGTGTCGGGCAGCATCACCAGGAGGTTGCCGGCGTAGTCCTGCTGCCAGTCGGCCAGTACCGCGTAGGGCGCGCGGGCGAGGCCCGCATCGTCGTCGGCCAGCGCCGCGTAGACCATCGGCAACTCGTGGGCGTTGGTGCCGACCGCCTCGACCTCGCGGCGCAGGGCGATGAGGCAGTTCGAGGTGCCGAGGAAGCGGTCGCCCAGGGCCTCGTGCATCGCCTCGACGCACCAGTCCTGCCACAGGAAGCCGTGGCGGCGCCGGGTCCCGAAATCCGCGATGGACAGGCCGGGCAGGCGCTGCAGCCGCTCGATCTTCTCCCAGACCCGGGTCATGGCCCGGGCATAGAGCACCTGCAGGTCGAGCTTGCCGAGGTGGCGCACGACGCCGCGCGTGCGCAGCTCGTTGAGGATGGCGAGGGCCGGCACCTCCCACATGGTGGTCTCGAGCCAGGGGCCGTGGAAGGTCAGGACGTACTGCCCGTCCCGCGCCTCCAGCTCGTAATCCGGCAGGCGGAAGCCCTCCAGCCAGTCCATGAAGTCGGCCGAGAACATCTGGCGCTGGCCATAGAAGGTGTTGCCGCGCAGCCAGGTGGATTCGCCCCGGCTCAGGCGCACCGAGCGGGCATGGTCGAGCTGCTCGCGCAGCTCGCCGGCATCGACGAACGTGGCCAGCCGCACCTGCCGCGAGCGGTTCTGGATGCCGAAGGTGACGCGGGCGTCGCGATGGCGGCGGAAGATCGTCTGCGCCATCAGGAGCTTGTAGAAGTCCGTGTCGAGCAGGGACCGGACGATCGGGTCGATCTTGAAGCTGTGGTTGTACACCCGCGTGGCAAGATCAAGCATGGTTCGGATCACGGCCCCTCAGGCGGCGCCCCCGGGCGTCCGCGCGGCCGCAGAGGCGCACGGCACCGCGGGCCGAGTCAATCGGTGACGCGGAGCGGTTGGGGGTGCGGCTGTGGGCGAGGCGGCGACCCGGCCGGTTCGGGCGATGGCGGGTGCCGCGGCGGCATCCACGTCACCGGTGCCCCACGCTGAGGGCAGGTTCTCAACGACTGCCCGCGACCCGACCTCGCCGCTTCGCAGCGCGGCGCGGACGCGAATCTCGGTCCGAGCGCGATCCCGCCTTCACCGAAACGGAATGCTTGGCCGAAACGGGATTCTTGGCCAAAACGGAATTTGGAATTGTTCGCACTTGAGTGCATCCTGCCCGGGCATCGGGCCGGCTCGTCAGGAACAATAAGACGGGACGCTCGGCCGTGGAGGACACATGAACGAGATCGTCAAGCCCGACTCCCTGATCGTCGCCGAGGCCGAGAGCCTGACCGAAACCTTCTTCGGCGGCTGCCCGCACGATTGCCCCGACACCTGCTCGATGCTGTTCGAGGTGAAGGACGGCGAACTCATCGGGGTTCGGGGCAACCCGGATCACCCGATGACCCGCGGCGGTCTCTGCGTGAAGCTGAAGGACTACGAGAAGCGCCACTACCACCCGGACCGGCTTCTCTATCCGATGAAGCGGGTCGGGCCGAAGGGCTCCAAGCAGTTCGAGCGCATCACCTGGGACGAGGCCCTCGACACCATCGTGACGCGCTGGAAGGCGATCATCGATCAGCACGGGCCGCAGGCCATCGCGCCCTACAGCTATCTCGGCAACCAGGGCCTCGTGCACGGGCTGAACGGCGGCGACGCCTTCTTCAACCGGATGGGCGCCACGGTGATGGAGCGGACCTTCTGCGGCGAGGGGTCCTGCACGGCGTGGCTGCTCACCGTCGGCCCGACCGCCGGCCTCGACCCGGACAGCTACATCCACTCCAAGTACATCGTGATCTGGGCCTGCAACTCGGTCAGCACGAACCTACACCACTGGGCTATCGTCAAGGACGCCCAAAAGAAGGGAGCCAAGGTCGTCGTCATCGACACCTACGCCTCGCGCACGGCGAAGGCGGCCGACTGGCACATCGCGCCGAAGCCCGGCACGGACGGGGCGCTGGCCATGGCGCTGATCAATTCCATCATCGAGCAGGGCCTCGTCGACCAGGACTACGTCGACAATTACACCGTCGGCTTCGAGGAGCTGAAGGAGCGGGCCAGCACTCGCACGCCGGAATGGGCCGCCGCAATCACCGGCGTCCCGGCCGCGGAGATCCGTAAGCTCGCCCGCGAGATGGCGACCGAGCAGCCCGTGGGCATCCGCATGGGCGTGGCGCTGGAGCGCCACTACGGCGGTGGCCAGACGATCCGTGCCGTCACCTGCATTCCGGCGCTCACGGGCGCCTGGCGCCACGTCGGCGGCGGCGTCACGCAGTTCGGCGTCTGGGAGCACCCCTACAAGTTCGGCGTGATGTGCCGGCCCGACCTGATCCCCGAGGGGACCCGCGTCGTCAGCAACCTGCAGATCGGACGCGCGCTCACCGGCGAGATGAAGCTCGACCCGCCGATCATGTCGATGATGTGCTGGAATTCGAACCCGGTCACGCAGGCGCCCGAGACCGACAAGATCGTCGAAGGGCTGATGCGCGAGGACCTGTTCATGGTCTCCGCCGAGCACTTCATCTCGGATACCGCCTCCTACGCCGACATCCTGCTCCCGGCCACGATGGGGGCGGAGATGGAGGACATGATCCTGTCCTGGGGCCACCTCTACCTGACCTACAACACCAAGTGTGCGGACGCGCCCGGCGAGGCGATCCCGAACAACGAGATCTTCCGTCAGCTCGCCGCGCGGCTCGGCTTCGAGGAAGAGAACTTCAAGTGGACCGACACGGAGTGCCTGGAGCACTACGTCGACTGGAACGCCCCGGCCTGCGAGGGCATCGACCTCCAGTACATGCGCGCGCACGGCTTCGCCCGACTCAAGGTCGGTACGCCGGACGACCGGGCGCCACATAAGGAAGGCAACTTCCCGACGCCAACCGGCAAGTGCATGTTGATGGTCGAGGGTGCCACGAACTTCGTCGCCCCGCCGTTCCGTCAGATGTACGAGGGCTTCCAGCCCGGCGAGGCCCTCGACCCGCTGCCCGACTATCTGGGCCCGCGCGAGTCCCACACCAACGACCCGGAGCTGGCCAAGCGCTTCCCGCTCAACATCGTCTCGCCCAAGAGCCACTACTTCCTGAACTCCTGCTACGCGAACATGGAGGACAAGCAGAAGGGCCAGGGCGAGCAGTTCGTCATGATCAGCCAGCACGACGCCGATGCCCGCGGCATCCGGGACGGCGACCGGGTCCAGGTCGCCAACGATCGCGGCGCCTTCAAGGGCGTGGCGCGCATCACCGACGACGTGAAGGCCGGCATCGTGGTCGCGACGCTGGGCTACTGGCGCCAACTCAACGAGGGGACCGTCAACAGCATCTCGTCGGGGGCCTTCACCGACATGGGCCACGCACCGTCCTTCTCGGACAATCTCGTCGAGGTCGCGCGGGCGAATTGAGGGCGTCGCCGGCGAGCGGGGCGACCCCTCGAACCGAGGCGCGCAAGCGTCCCACGGGACGCTTGTCTTTCGCGCCGCAGCCCGCATGCCGGATTTCCCGGCAATCGGCAGGGACGCAGCCCGCGTGCCTGTCGCCGGTGGGCCCGGCGCGGCTCCCCTGCCCGCCCCCGGGATGAGGCCAGGCCACGCGCGTCGTTCCGGCGCGATGCCTGTCCGCAGACGGCACTCTACGAACCAAGAGGGCGGCGCGCCCTTCGGCACGCCGCCCTCCGGCACGACACGGGCGTCCGATTCAGGCGAGGTCGACCTTCTTGGTCTCGGTCTTGGGCGACTCGCCGGTCAGCGCGGCCTTCACGTAGCCGTAGATGTGCAGCATCGTGGCGTTCGGGCTGTCCCAGTATTCGCCCTTCTCGGGATGGACGCGCAGCAGGGCGACCTCGGGATCCTCCTTCCCGTTGGGGAACCAGGTCTTCAGGCTCTCGCTCCACTTGTCGTTGATGACCGCCTGGTCGGTGACGATCTCGGCCTTGCCGGCGATCGAGACGTAGGTCTGGCTCGACGGATCCGAGTAGGCGAGGTTGATCTGGTTGTCCTTGCTGATCTCGGCGGTCTTCGGGGAGTGCAGCTTGGTGAAGAACCACAGGTCGCCGTTCTCGTCCGCCTCCTGGCACCACATCGGGCGGCTGTAGAGCTTCCCGTCCTGGTCGGCGGTGGTCATCATCGCGACCTTGACGTCCTTGATGAGGGCGAACAGCTTCTTGGCGCCCTCGTGGTCGCGGTGGTTGCCCTGGTGCATGGGATCGCAGTCTCCAACTCGTCGAAAGGGTTTCCGGCGCGATCATCGGCAACCGGATCGTGGGCTCAACGAGCCAGGACCGCATTGGTTTCGGAGAGGCGGGCCGGCGCCGGCGGCGCGAGGGCGGCCGGGGGCGACGTCCGGGCGGGCTTGCGACGCATCGCGCCGAGCCGGCCGAGGCGGCGGTCATCGAGGATCACGGCCGCGTCGCCGATGACCCGGACCACGTGGCAGTTCCGGCCCAGGCCCTTGGCCTCGTAGAGGGCGGCATCCGCCTCGGCCAGGAGTTCGGCCGGGGAGGTCGTCCGTCCGGCTGGCACCGCGGCGACGCCGATGCTCACGGTGACGAAGGGATGGCCGTCGCCCCGGGCCACGTGCGGGATCTGCAGGCCGGCGATGCCGGCACGCAGGCGTCGGACCACCCGGGCGACGGACCGGGCGTCGCATCCGCGCATGAGCACGGAGAACTCCTCACCGCCGTAGCGGGCGACGCAGTCGCGTCCGCCGCGCGTCTCCCCCGCGATGGCTTCCGCGATCCGGCGCAGGCAGGCATCGCCGGCCGGATGGCCGTAGGCGTCGTTGAAGCGCTTGAAGTGATCGACGTCGATCATCAGCAGGGCGGTGCCCCGCGCCTGGCGGGCCGTCCTGGCCAGGGCGGCATCGAGGGCGCGGCGGTTGGCGAGGCCCGTCAGGGCATCCGTCTCCGACAGCACGGTCAGGACCCGGCGATCCTGCTCGAGGCCGGCCGAGCGCAGGATCTCGCGCAGGGAGACGAGGTAGGCCCGGCGGCGCACGCCCTCGATCTGGTGGTTTCCGTAGAGGACGAAGAAGGCGCCCGCCAGGGTCTGGAACGCGAGGCAGAGGGCGAGCTCCGGGGCGAGATCCGTGCGCAGGGCGATGCTGGCGAACGAGGCCGCCGCGCTGAGGCCGGTGAGGAGGAGCGCATGGGGGAAGCGCAGCACCAGCATCATGGTGGCGAACACCATCATGAGCGGGTACTCGATGTAGCAGATGGCGCTCATCGCCTCCCGCTCCAGGCTGAACAGCAGGATCGGCACCGCCGTCACCAGCAGCATCGTGGCGGTGACCATGCGCTCGCGCCGCGGCCCCGGCATCCGGGTGACGGACCAGGCGAGCAGCAGGCCGAGGGGCGTGACCAGGAACAGCCGCAGGCCGATCGCCAGGGGCAGCATGCCCGGCATCAGCAGGGCGGTGGTGAGGTTGTAGGCGTTGTGGAAGACGAGGCCGATGAGGATCGTCCGGCGCAGATGGAGCGCCCGTTCCCGGCCGGTATCGATTTCGTAGCGGGCCGAGACGGGCCGGGAGAACCGCAGGAGATACGGGCTCATGGTCAGGTCGCCTTGAGCGACGTCGCCGCGCGGGTGCCGTCTCGACGGCCGCGCGGGGTCGGAAAACCTGTATCGGATCCAGGCGTACACGAATGAGCGTTCCTGCAACGGGCGAGACCGCCGCCGGGCGGTCTCTTTGTGTTGCATCGAACGTTGCGGCGGGCCGCGCGGACCCAAAACCGCGGCCGTCCCGTCGACTCATGCCTAGCGAAACCTGAACGCCTCCATGGAAACCCCGGGCGCGGCGCCCCGTCCCGACATGTTCCGGCCCCCGCCGCGACCAGGGGTCTCGCCCCCGGCAGATCAGGGAAGCGCTTGCACTCCGGCACCGCCTGTGCTGTCGCATGGGTTCGTCGCGGGTGGGCCGGCCGAGGCCGCAGCGTCCGCGATCCCCCGTTTGTCGCCGCGCCTCGGCCCTCCGGCCGGACGCGGCCAGGAGCCCGAACCTTGGCGATCACCCGTGACGACGTGCTGAAGGTGCTCTCGACGGTGACCGTCGATGCCGCGGGCACCACCCTGCCCGCCTCCGGGCGCCTGTCCCAGGTGGTGGTGGATCCGACCAACCGTGTGATGTTCTCCATCCTGATCGACCCCAGCGAGGCCGAGCGCTTCGAGCCGATCCGGCGCCGGGCCGAGGGCGCGATCCTGGCGACGCCGGGGGTCTCGGGCGTGTTCGCCAGCCTGACCTCCGAGCGTGGCCCGAACCAGCCGGCCCAGAACGCCCCGCAAGCCGCCCCTCCGCAGCCGCCCGCCCCCGGCCGTCCCGCCGCGCCGCCGCCGCGGACCGGCCCGGCCCTTCCGGGCGTGCGCCACATCGTGGCCGTCGCCTCCGGCAAGGGCGGCGTCGGCAAGTCCACTACGGCCTGCAACCTTGCGCTCGCCCTCTCGGCCCAGGGCCTCAAGGTCGGCCTGCTCGATGCCGACATCTACGGCCCCTCGGTGCCCAAGCTGTTCGGCCTGTCGGGGAAGCCCCGCGTCATCGAGGAGCGGCTGCTGGCCCCGATGGAAGGGTTCGGCATCAAGGTCATGTCGATCGGCTTCCTGATCGAGCCCGAGACGGCGATGATCTGGCGCGGGCCCATGGTCCAGTCGGCCATCACCCAGATGCTGCGCGAGGTCGCCTGGGGCGAACTCGACGTGCTCGTGGTCGACATGCCCCCCGGCACCGGCGACGCCCAACTCACCATGGCGCAGGCGACGCCGCTCTCCGGGGCGGTCATCGTCTCGACCCCGCAGGATCTCGCCCTCATCGACGCGCGCCGCGGCGTGACGATGTTCCGCAAGGTCGCGGTGCCGATCCTCGGCGTCATCGAGAACATGGCGACCTTCATCTGCCCCCATTGCGGCACGGCCTCGCACATCTTCGGGCATGGCGGCGCCCGCGCCGAGGCCGAGCGGCTGGAGGTGCCGTTCCTCGGCGAGGTGCCGCTGAACATGACGATCCGCGAGACCTCCGATGCCGGCCGCCCCGTGGTGGCGGTGGACCCGGACGGGCCGTACGCGCAGATTTATCGCGGCATCGCCGCCAAGCTCTGGGGCAACCTGACCGGCGGTCCCGCGCCGCGGGCGGCTCCCCGCATCGTCATCGAGTAGCCGCAATGGCGCCGGTGCTGGGCGTGATCCTCGCCGGCGGGCTGGCGCGCCGCATGGGCGGGGGCGACAAGCCCCTGCGCACCCTCGGCGGCCGCACCCTGCTCGACCGGGTGCTCGCCCGCTTCGCCCCCCAGTGCGCCGCCGGCGTGATCCTCAACGCCAACGGCGATCCGGGCCGCTTCCCGGATTTCCCGGGCGCGATCGTGCCCGATGGCGTGCCGGACAATCCGGGGCCGCTCGCCGGCATCCTCGCGGGGCTGGACCACGCGGCCATCCATCATCCGACCACGCGCCACGTGGCCAGCGTCTCCGGCGACGCGCCGTTCCTGCCCCGCGACCTCGTCGTCCGCCTCGCCGAAGCGGCCGGGCGGGAGGGCGTCATTGCCATGGCGGCGTCGGGCGGGCGCGAGCACTTCACCGTGGCGCTCTGGCCGGTGGCCCTGCGGGCGGACCTGCGCGAGGCCCTGGTGGCCCGCGGCGAGCGCCGGGTTGGCGGCTTCCTGAGGCGCCACGGCGCGGTGGCGGTGTCCTGGCCATCGGAGCCCGCGGACCCCTTCGCCAACATCAACGCGCCGGAGGATCTGGCGGCGGCCGAGGCCCGGCTTGGCGGGAACGACGACGCCTGACGCCTCAGGGCGGGGCGCTCTCGACCGCGGCGCGCGCCCGTCAGCGCGGAGAGAGCAGCCCGAGGGCGAGGCCGCCGAGGACCAGGCCGGCGGCGGCGAGCTTCCAGGCCGGCAGCGGCTCCCCGAGCCAGACGGCCGAGGCCCCCATGCCGAAGACCGGCACCAGCAGGGCCATCGGGGTGATCTGGGCGGCGGGGTGGCGCGCGAGCAGCCAGCCCCAGATCGCGTAGCCGAACATCGTATTGCCGACGGACTGCCACACCACCGCACCCCAGGTCGTCAGGTCGGCCCGCAGGAGGCCGTTGCGGATGGTGTCCCAGCCTTCGAGGAGGACCGAGGCGGCGAGAAGCGGGGGCGCCGAGAACAGGCTCGCCCAGACGACGTAGGGCAGCATCGCCCGCGCCCCGCTGCGCTTGGCCGCCATGTTTCCGCCCGCCCAGCTCAGGGCGGCGCAGACCACGAGCCCGAGGCCGAAGGGCGTCGTCGCGGCGTCGGTATGGGCGGCGATGACGGCGAGCCCGGCCGCGGCGAGGCCGAGGGCCGCCCATTGCGGGCCGGACACCCGCTCCCCGGTCAGTCGCATCGACAGGCCGATGGTGACGAAGACCTGGATCTGGATCACCAGGGAGGCGAGGCCGGGGGCGATGTGGCCGCGCAGGGCGATGAAGAGTAGGCCGAACTGTCCGGCCCCGATCAGCAGGCCGTAGGCGGCGAGGTTGCGCCAGGGGACTGTCGGGCGAGGCAGCAGGAACACGCCCGGCAGGGCGGCGAGCACGAAGCGCAGGGCGGCGAACAGCAGCGGCGGCAGGTGGTCGAGCCCGATCCGGATCACCACGAAGTTCGTGCCCCAGACCGCCACCACCGCCAGGGCGAGGAGGATGTCGCGAAGCGGAAGCGTGCCGGTCATGGGCCGCCATGTCCCAATTGGCGAGGGCCCTGCCAAGGCGTGGCGGGCCTCGAAACGAAAGAAGTGTCCGCACCTTCGCGCGGACACTTCCCTCGAACGCGGATCGAGCGAGTCGGATCAGGCGGCGCCGACGGTCGCCTTGACGATCTTGTCGGGCGAGCGCGGCGGCTCGCCCTTGTTCAGGGTGTCGACCACGTCCATGCCCTCCACGACCTTGCCCCAGACGGTGTATTGCTTGTCGAGGAAGCGGGCATCGCCGAAGCAGATGAAGAACTGCGAATTGGCCGAGTGCGGGAAGTTGGTGCGCGCCATCGAGCAGGTGCCGCGCACGTGCGGCTCGGCGTTGAACTCGGCATTGAGGTCGGGGAGATCGGAGCCGCCCGATCCCGTGCCGGTCGGGTCGCCGGTCTGGGCCATGAAGCCGTCGATCACGCGATGGAACGGCACGCCGTCGTAGAAGCCCTGGGCGGCGAGCGTCTTCAGGCGCTCGACATGGTTGGGGGCGAGGTCGGCGCGAAGTCCGATCACGACGCGGCCCTTGGTGGTCTCCAGGATGATGGTCTCGGTCTCTGCCATGGGTTTAGACTCCTTTTCCCTTAGGTCCTTGGTAGATGAAGCGGAGCGCGATGGGGCGCCCCGCGATGGCCGCGCCGAGGGCGGGGGTGATCCGGGCTGGCGTGCAGCGCCGGACCGCCGCCAGGGTCGCATCCGTGAGGATGCGATGGGCGCGGGGGTCTGAATTCGGGGCCGAGAAGGTCACGCGCGGCGTCCCGAGGACGCTGCCGTCCCGCCGAAGTGCGAAGCGGGTGGTGATCTCGGCCTGGGCCGAGCGGGACAATCCCCGGGGGGCCTCCCAGCAGGCCGCGAGGGTGGGATAGAGGTCTCGCAGGGTGTCGGCCGGTTTCGCGCTCTCGGCCAAGCCGCCCAGCGGGCCTTGCTCCAGGGGAACCCGGACCGTGCCGCGCAGGGTTTCCGGAAGGGTCAGCGGGCCCGTGGAGGGCGCCGCCCACGCGGGGAGCCCTACGGCGACGAGCGCCGCGAGAGCTCCGAGCTGGACGCCGCCCTGCAAACTACTTGGCTCCCTGCGCCATCTGCATCTTCACGATCTTGTCGGGGTTCTGCACCGCCCCGCCCGGCGCGCCGGGGGCCGCCTTCTTGATCGCGTCGACGGCTTCCATGCCCGAGGAGACGAGGCCGACCACGGTGTACTGCCCGTTGAGGAAGGGGGCGTCGCCGAGGCAGATGAAGAACTGCGAGTTGGCGGAGTTCGGGTCGGACGAGCGGGCCATGCCGACGGTGCCGCGCTTGAACGGCGCCGGCGAGAACTCGGCCGGGATGTTCGGCAGGCTGGAGCCGCCGGTGCCGTTGCCCTTCGGGTCTCCGGTCTGGGCCATGAAGCCGTCCATCACCCGGTGGAACTTGAGGCCGTTGTAGAAGCCCTGCTTGATCAGGGTCTTGAGCTGGGCGACGTGCTTCGGCGCGATCTCCGGGCGCAGCTCGATGGTGACGCGGCCGTCCTTGGTGTCGAGGTACACCGTGTTGTCGTCCGCCGCCCAGGCTGCAGGCGCCGTCGCGAGGAGACCGGCGAGGCTGAGGAGGGCGATACGGCGATTCAGTCCAAAGGCCATGGGGTCAGCATGCTTTCGTTGGTCGTGGATGGAGAGATCAGGCCGCCCGGAAGCGCTGCGCGAGGCGCGTCGCCACCAGCGGCGGCACGAAGGGGGAGACGTCGCCGCCCATGGCGGCGATCTGGCGGACGAGGGTGGCGGTGATCGGCCGGACGCCGGTGGAGGCGGGCAGGAACACGGTCTGCACCTCCGGCGCCATGGCACCGTTCATGCCGGCGAGCTGCATCTCGTAGTCGAGGTCGGTGCCGTCGCGCAGGCCGCGGATGAAGACGCTGGCGCCGACCCGCCGGGCCGCGGTCACTGCGAGGTCGTCGAAGGTCACGATCGTCAGCGCCGTGCCCTCGGCCTCGGCCAGGGGCTCGCAGGTGGCGCGCAGGAGCTCCGCCCGCTCCTCGGGCGAGAACATCGGCGCCTTGCCGGGATGCACGCCGATCGCGATGACGAGAGTCTGCACGAGCCGGCACGCCTGACGGATGACGTCGAGGTGTCCGTTCGTGACCGGGTCGAACGAGCCGGCATAGAGGGCGGTGCGGATCATCGCGGCCCGGGGTAGAGCATTTCGACCCGAAACGGAACCTCCGGCCCCGGCACGAAAACGGGCTAACCCCCGCGCCCTGGGATGCGGACGGCCGCGGGGCCGTCCGCTTGACGGGGTGCGATCGGCCTTACGCGGCCTCGTCGCCGCCCTCGCTCTCGTCCTCGCCCTCGATGTGCTCGACGGACACGACCTTCTCGGTCTTCTCCGTGTTGAACACCGTCACGCCCTGCGAGGCGCGGCCGACGATGCGGATGTCGTCCACCGGCACGCGGATGAGCTGGCCGCCATCGGTGACCAGCATGATCTGGTCGGAGGGTTGGACCGGGAAGGAGGCCACGAGGTGGCCGTTGCGGGCATTGACCCGCATCGCCGTGATGCCTTTGCCGCCGCGGCCCGAGGTCCGGTACTCGTAGGACGAGGTCCGCTTGCCGAAGCCGCGCTCGGAGAGGGTGAGGACGAACTGCTCGTTGGCGCCCATCTCGTTGTAGCGCTCGAGGGAGATGGCGGTGGCCTCGGCCACCCCCTCCTCCGCCTCCGGACTCGCCGTCTCCTCGCCCTCGACCCCGTCGCCGATCACGGCGCGGCGCATCTTGAGGTAGCCCGCCCGCTCCTCGGGCGAGGCGTCGAAGGCGTTGAGGATCGTCATCGAGATGACGCGGTCGTCCTTGCCCAGGCTGATGCCGCGCACGCCGGTGGAATCGCGGCCCTTGAAGACTCGGACGTCCTCGACGGGGAAGCGGATGCACTGGCCGGCCTGCGTGGTGAGCAGCACGTTCTGGTCGGCACGGCAGATCTCCACGTGGACGATGTGGTCGCCCGCATCGAGCTTCATGGCGATCTTGCCGGCGCGGTTCACCTGGACGAAATCCGAGAGCTTGTTCCGGCGCACGCTGCCGCTCGCCGTGGCGAACATGACGTCGAGGGTCTCCCAGGAGGCCTCGTCCTCGGGCAACGGCATGATGGTGGTGATGCGCTCGGTGCCGGCATCCATCGACAGGATGTTGACCAGCGCCTTGCCGCGGGCGTTCGGCGCCGCCATCGGCAGGCGCCAGACCTTCTCTTTGTAGACCTGGCCCTGGTTCGAGAAGAACAGCACCGGCGTATGGGTGTTGGCCACGAACAGGCGGGTGACGAAATCCTCGTCGCGGGTCGCCATGCCGGAGCGGCCCTTGCCTCCGCGGCGCTGGGCCCGGTAGGTCGAGAGCGGCACGCGCTTGACGTAGCCCGCATGGGACACGGTGACGACCATGTCCTCGCGCTGGATCAGGTCCTCGTCCTCGACGTTCGAATCCCAGTCGAGGATGACGGTGCGGCGCGGGGTGGCGTAGGCCTCGCGGACCTCCGCGAACTCCTCCTTGACGATGCCCATGATGCGCAGGCGCGAACGCAGGATGTCGAGGTAGTCGGCGATCTCGTCGGCGAGCTTCTTCAGTTCGTCGCCGATCTCGTCGCGGCCGAGAGCGGTGAGGCGCTGCAGGCGGAGATCCAGGATGGCGCGGGCCTGCACCTCGGAGAGGCGGTAGGTGCCGTCGTCCGAGACCCGGTGGCGCGGATCGTCCACGAGGGCGATCAGCGGCGCGATGTCGTGGGCCGGCCAGTCGCGCGCCATCAGCGCGTCGCGGGCGGTGTTGGGATCGGGCGAGGTCCGGATCAGGCGGATCACCTCGTCGATGTTGGCCACTGCGATGGCGAGGCCGCACAGGACGTGGGCGCGCTCGCGAGCCTTGTTGAGGAGGAACTTGGTCCGCCGGGACACCACCTCTTCGCGGAAATCCACGAAGGCCTGGAGCAGGTCCTTGAGGTTCATCAGCTCGGGGCGGCCGCCGTTCAGCGCCACCATGTTGCAGCCGAAGGACGACTGCAGGGGCGTGAAGCGGTAGAGCTGGTTCAGCACCACGTCCGCCATGGCGTCGCGCTTGATCTCGACGACGATGCGCATGCCGTCGCGGTCGGACTCGTCGCGCAGGTCGGAGATGCCCTCGACGCGCTTCTCCTTCACCAGCTCGGCGATCTTCTCCATCAGCGTCGCCTTGTTCACCTGATACGGGATCTCGGTGAAGATCAGCGCCTCGCGCTCCTTGCGCAGCTCCTCGACGTGGGACTTCGCCCGCATGATGATCGAGCCGCGACCCGTGGCGTAGGCCTGGCGGGTGCCGGCCCGGCCGAGGATCGAGCCGCCGGTGGGGAAGTCGGGACCGGGCACGTACTCGGTGAGCTGCTCGATCGACAGGCCGGGATCGTCGATGAGCGCGACGCAGGCGTCGATCAGCTCGCCGAGATTGTGCGGCGGGATGTTGGTGGCCATGCCCACCGCGATGCCGCCGGCGCCGTTGACGAGGAGGTTGGGGAAGCGCGCCGGCAGGACGGTCGGCTCCTCGCGCGACTCGTCGTAGTTCGGCTGGAAGTCGACGGTGTTCTTGTCGATGTCGGCCAGAAGCGCGTTGGCCGGCTTGGCCAGGCGCGATTCGGTGTAGCGCATGGCCGCCGCCGGATCGCCGTCCACGGAGCCGAAATTGCCCTGCCCGTCGATGAGCATCAGGCGCATCGAGAAGTCCTGCGCCATGCGGACCAAGGCGTCGTAGATCGATTGGTCGCCGTGCGGGTGGTAGAGACCGATCACGTCGCCGACGATGCGGGCGGACTTGACGTATTTGCGCTCGGGCAGGTGCCCGCTCTCGTAGGCCGCGTAGAGGATGCGCCGGTGCACGGGCTTGAGGCCGTCGCGCGCGTCCGGCAGCGCCCGGCTCACGATCACGCTCATGGCGTAATCGAGGTAGGAGCGCTTCATCTCGTCGGTGATGGAGACGGGCTTGATGTCGGAGGCGGGCGGCGGCGTGCCGGCACCCGGAATGTCGTTCTCTGCCAAGGTCTTCGGTCTCTACCTGTCCGGGGTCCGGAGCAAGGGCGGCCCGTGTCGGCTCCGCTCGCTCACGGCGTTGTCGCGCGCGTCTCCGGCCGCTCAGCCGGACCGTGCGATGTCCTGCCCAAACCTATAGCGCATCTCGCCGGCCCAGGCCAACAAATCGCGGCTTAACCCCCTGGTAACGAACGGTTTGCCCGCGCGGCTGGAACTCCCTGCGCGCCCGGCTTCCTAGAGGAACTTCGCCGGGTCCGCGCTCGGCGGGGCCGGCTTCACGTCGGCCCGGTTCCACCAACCGCCGCCGAGCGCCTGGAACAGGGCGGCGGTGTCGGCATACTGGTTTGCGCGCGCGCCCGCCGAGGTGACGAGGGCCGAGAGGTAGGATTGCTGGGCGATCAGCACCTGCGCGCTGTTCAGGGCACCGGCCGCGTATTGCTTGCGGATGAGGCCGAGGCTCTCGTTGGTGGCCCGCTCGGCGGCCGAGGCCGCCGCCACCGCTCTGGCGTCGGACTGGAGCGCCCGCAGGGTGTCGGCGACGTTCTGGAAGGCGCCGATCACCACCGCCCGGTACTGGGCCTGGGCCTCGTTCAGCGTCTCCTCCGCGGCGCGCTGGCGCCGGAACAGGGTCCCGGCATCGAAGACCGGCTGCGCCACGGTGCCGACGATGCCGTAGAACGAGGCGGCCGAGGTCGCGAGCTGCGCGATCCGCACCGCGCTGGCGCCGCCATTGGCGGTGATGGTGAACTGCGGTAGGCGATTGGCCACCGCGACCCCCACCGCCGCGCTGGCCTGCTGGACGTTGGCCTCCGCCGCCTTCACGTCCGGGCGTTGCTGCACGAGGCGCGACGGCAGGCTCACCGGCAGGTTGGTGGGCAGGCGCAGGGAGGCCAGGGTGAAGGTCGGCGCGATCTCCTCGCTCGGCAGGCGCCCGACCAGGGCCGTGAGCAGGTTGCGCTGCTGGGCGAGCTGCTTCTCCAGGGGCGGCAGCAGCTGCATCGAGACCGAGAGGGCGGCCTGCTGCACCACCACGTCGGCCCCGGCGATCTGCCCGAGCGAAAGCTGCTTGTTGTAGAGGTTGAGGACCTCGGTCTGGGCCTGGATCACCTTGCGGGTGGCGTCGATCTGGGCGCGCAGCGACGCCTCCTGGATCGCCGCCAGCACGACGTTCGTGGTCAGGGTGAGGTAGGTCGCCTCGAGCTGGAAGCGCTGGTTCTCGGCCTGCGCCTCCAGGGATTCGATCTGGCGCTGGTTGCCGCCGAACACGTCGGGGGTGAACGAGACCGTCACCTGCGGCGTGTAGAGGCTGTAGAACAGCTGCCGGGTGTCGTTGAGCGGCCCCTGCAGGGCACCGCCGGGGGCCTTCTGGCGCGAGCCGAGGCCGTTGGCGCCGACCACCGGGAACAGGGTGCCGCGCTGCGCCTCGACGTTCTCCTGCGCGATCCGGAGCGAAGCCTGCGCGGCGTCGAGGTTCGGGTTGTTGGCGAGCGCCTCGGCCACGAGGCGGTCGAGGGCGGGGGAGCGGAAGAGGGTCCACCACTGGCCCGGCACGTCGGCCCCGGAGACGAAGGTCTGGTCGGCGGAGCCGCCATGGGCGGTGCGGATGGTGTCGGCGGCGGTGGGGTTGCGCAGGGGCTCGCGGGTGTAGCGGGTGACCGGCGGATCGGCCGGCGGCACGTAGTCCGGGCCGACGACGCACCCCCCGAGGCCCGTGAACGCCAGGACGAGCAGGCCGTCCCGGAGACGGCGCGACCTCCGGCCCCGGCCGGCGGGCGCCGCGTTCTGGGGGGATGCCACCATGGTGCCAAGGAATCCTGTCGCCGTCCTGGGCCGTAGAGGCGCCGGGCCGGGATCGAAGTCAACGCGGCCGGCGGCGCGCGCGCGAGGCTGTGACCGGCCCATCACGCGTGCTCCGCGCGGGCCGCCGCCCGGGCGGCCCCCTCCGACGGGATCGCGGCCGGCACCCGCCGGGAGAACAGCGCGATCAGGATCGGAACCACCACGAGGATGAGGTTCGGCGCGAGCAGGATGCCGCCGACCACCACCAGGGCGAGCGGCTTCTGCACCTGCGAGCCGATGCCGGTGGAGATCGCCGCCGGCAGCAGTCCGACGCAGGCGGCGACGCAGGTCATCATCACCGGGCGCATGCGCACGTTGGCGGCGTGCCACACCGCCTCGGTCCGGGCCCAGCCCTCGTCGATGAGCTGATTGTAGTAGGAGAGCAGGATCACGCCCTCCATGGTCGAGATGCCGAACAGGGCGATGAAGCCGATCGCCGCCGAGATTGAGAACGGCGTCATCGTCAGGAACAGCGCGAAGATGCCGCCGATCATCGCCATTGGGATCACGCTCAGCGTCAGCACCATGTCGGTGACGGAGCTGAAGTTGACGTAGAGCAGCAGGGCGATCAGCGCGATCGTCACCGGGACCACGACGGTCAGGCGCTGCACGGCATCCTGCAGGTTGGTGAACTGGCCGACCCATTCGAGGTGGAACCCGGGCGGCAGGGTCACCTCCTCGGCGATGCGGCCCTGCGCCTCCAGTACCGCGCCGCCGAGGTCGCGCCCGCGCACCGAGAACTTCACCGGAATGTAGCGCTCCTGATTCTCGCGGTAGATGAAGGCCGCGCCGGAGACCAGCTCCACGGTGGCGATCTCCGAGAGCGGGACCTGGATCACGCCGCCGGCGGGGTTGGCCGCCCCGACGGTGATGTTGCGGATGGTCTCCAGGCTGCGGCGGTACTGCGGCGCGAGGCGCACCCGCATGGGGAAGTGCCGGTCGGAGCCGTACTCGTAGAGATCGCCCGCGGTCTGGCCGCCGATCGCCGCCTGGACGGTGGTGTTCACGTCGCCCGGCGACAGGCCGTAGCGGGCGGCCTTGCGCCGGTCGATGTCGATCCGCACCGTGGGCTGGCCGAGGGAGGCGAAGACCGCGAGGTCGGCGATGCCCGGCACCTTCGCCAGGGTGGCCTTGATCGCTTCCGCGGTCTTGGTCAGGTCGTTGAGGTCGTTGCCGTAGATCTTGACCGAGTTCTCGCCCTTCACGCCGGAGGCGGCCTCCTGGACGTTGTCCTCGATGTACTGGGAGAAGTTGAACTCGATCCCCGGGAAGGCCTCGTCGAGCTTGGCCGAGAGGTCGCGGACCAGCCCCTCCTTGTCGAGCCCCTTGCGCCAGGTGTCGAAGGGCTTGAGGGGGGCGAGGATCTCGACGTTGAAGAAGCCGGTGGCGTCGGTCCCGTCGTCCGGGCGGCCCTGGTGCGAGAGCACGGTGACCACCTCCGGCACCTCGGCGATGATCTTGCGCAGGCGCTCCACGTAGGCGTTGCCGGCCTCCAGGGAGATCGAGGCCGGCATCGTGCCGCGGATGTAGAGATTGCCCTCCTCCAGCTTGGGCAGGAATTCGAGGCCGAGCGTACGGGCGGCGATGCCCGAGACGCCGAGCACCGCGGCGACCACGAGGAGCGACAGTACCTTGTTGCGCAGGCCGAAGCGCAGGATCAGCACGTGGCCGAAGCGCAGGAGCCGCACCACCAGGGTGTCGCGCTCCTCCACGTGTTTGGGGAGGATCAGGGCCGAGAGGGCGGGCGAGACCGTGAAGGTGGCGATGAGGCCGCCGAGCAGCGCATAGGCGTAGGTCTTGGCCATCGGGCCGAAGATGTGTCCCTCGACGCCCGTCAGGGTGAAGAGCGGCAGGAAGCCCACGATGATGATCGTGGCCGAGAAGAAGATCGCCCGGTTCACCTCGGCACCCGCGAGGGCGATCGTGCCGAGGCGCCCGGTCAGGCTCCCGCGCGGCGTCTGGCCCTCGCCGTGTTCCGATTCGGCGAGGTGCCGGAACACGTTCTCGACCATGATGACGGTGGCGTCGACGATGAGGCCGAAATCGATGGCGCCGAGGGAGAGGAGGTTCGCCGAATCGCCGCGCAGGACCAGGATCAGGATGGCGAATCCGAGCGCGAAGGGAATCGTCGCCGCCACGATGATCGCGCTGCGCAGGCTCCCCAGGAACAGCCACTGCACCACGAAGACCAGCGTCACCCCGAAGACGAGGTTGTGCATCACCGTGTGGGTGGTGGTGTGGATGAGCCCGCTGCGGTCGTAGATGCGCTCCACCCGCACGTTCGGGGGAAGGATGCCGCTGGCGTTGATCTTGTCGATCTCGGCATTGACCAGGCCCAGGGTCGGCAGGCTCTCGCCGTCCCGGCTCATCAGCACGATGCCCTCGACGATGTCGTCGTCGCCGTCATGGCCGACGATGCCGAGGCGCGGCGCGTGCGAGACCCGCACCTCGGCCACATCGCGCACCAGCACCGGTACGCCGTTGACCTGGGTCAGCATCGTGTCGCGGATGTCGTCCATGTCGCGGATGAGGCCGATGCCGCGCACCACCGCCGACTGCTCGCCCACGTTCAGGGTCTGGCCGCCGACGTTGATGCTCGAATTGTTGAGCGCGGTGACGAGCTGCACCAGGGTCATGCCCTGGGCCTGGAGCCGGTTCAGGTCGACGGCGATCTCGTATTCCTTGGTCCGGCCGCCGAAGGCCGTGACGTCGACCACGCCGGGAATCGCCTTGAAGCGGCGCTGCAGCACCCAGTCCTGCAGGGTCTTCAGGTCGGTGGAGGAATAACCCGGGGGGCCCGTCACCTTGTAGCGCATGATCTCGCCTACGGGACTGGTCGGCGAGATCTGCGGCTGGGCGCCGTTGGGCAGGGGGGGCAGCTGCGACAGGCGGTTGAGCACCCGCTGCAGGGCCTCCTGGTAGGTGAAGGCGTAGCTGAACTGCACCTTCACGTCGGAGAGGCCGAACAGCGAGATGGTGCGCACCACCGTGGCGTTGGGAATGCCGGCGAGCTGCACCTCCAGGGGAATCGTGATGTAGCGCTCGATCTCGTCGGCCGACTGCCCGGGATTCTGCGTGATGACGTCGACGAGCGGCGGCACCGGATCGGGATAGGCCTCGATGTTGAGCTGCGTGTAGCTGGCATAGCCGAGCGCCAGCATCACCAGGAACAGCAGGCAGACCAGCACTCGCTGGCGCAGGGCGAAGACGATCAGGCTGTTCATGGCAGAGTTCTTCCGGCCGAGACCCGAGGACGAGGAAGGGGCCCCAGGCCCGACGGGTCAGGAGGCCTTGTCACCGCTCGTCGCCCGATCCATGAACACGGCGCCGCGCGTGACGATCGCCTCCCCCGCCGCGACCCCGGCGGTGACCTGCACCATCCCGCGGGCGGTCAGGCCCAGGGTGACGTCGCGGGCCTCAATGGCCCCGTCGGGCCGCGCGATCCAGACATGCGCCCGCGCGCCCTCGTACACGATGGCGGCGGCGGGCACGGCGGGCGCCGTCTGCCCCGGCCCGGTGAAGATCGTGAAGGTGGCGAACATCTCGGGCTTCAGGACCTGGTCCGGGTTCTCCACCTCGCTGCGAACCGCCAGGCGCCGCGTCGCCGGGTCGAGGCTGGCGGACATGTAGTCGACCCGCGCCTTGAAGACGCGGTCGCCGAAGCCCGCCACCGTCGCCTCCACCTCCTGGCCGATCCGGATGCGCGGGATCTCGCTCTCGCGCACATTGGCCACCAGCCAGACGGTGGAGAGGTCGCCGATGACGAAGACCGGGTCGCTGGCGGTGGAGAGGTACTGGCCGAGGCCGACCTTGCGCTGGACGATGGTCCCGGCGATGGGCGCCCGGATCTGGGTCTCAGGGCTGAGGGTGCCCTTCTTCTCGAAGGCCGCGATTTCCGCGTCGGTCTTTCCGAGGAGGCGCAGGCGGCTCTTCACCGCTTCGAGCCCGGCCTCGGCGGTCTTCAGGTCGCTCTGCGCCCCGATGACGTCGTTCTGGGCCGACTGATAATCCTTCAGCGCCACCGCCTTGGCCTGGAACAGCTCCTGCTGGCGCGCCGCGATGGTCTGGTCGAGCTTCAGCAGCGCGGTCGCCTTGGCGAGGGTGTTGAGAGCGGCCTGGTAGTCGTTCTGGGCCTGGACCATGTCCGTGGCCTCGAGGGTGAGGAGCACGTCGCCGGCCTTCACCGCATCGCCGGCGCGGACCAGCACCTTGGTCACCCGGCCGGCATAGGGCGAGGTTACCGGCACGTTGTCGTCTTCGTTCAGGGCGATGCGGCCCTCGGCCGTCCCTTCCGGCCGGAAGCCGACCGTCGCGATGGGGACGATGTTCAGGGCGGCGCGCTGGGCCGGGCTCGGCCGGAAGAGCCGGGCCGGCCCGCCCTCGCGGGGCTCGCCGCCCGCGGCGGTCTCGGCCTCACTCGTTCCGAAGCGCTCGCGAATCGCCGTGCTCAGCCCCGTAAAGACGCTCATGACAGGGGCCGGCCAGAGGGTAACGGCCACCACCACGCAGATCAGCAACCCGAGGGGCGCCAGAAGGGTCGCGATCGTGCGCTTTGTCCCAGTCATGTGCCGCAGAAGTGCTTTCAGGTTGGTGGCTGGTGGTCAGGTCGGAGGCGTGTGCGTGGCTCGGACGACCTGATCGGGCGATCCGGATACTGGAGATCGGGGTCAGGTGTGGCGGGGAATACGTGTCTCACCAAAGCAACGGCCTCCCCATCCGAAGGTCGGACAGGTCGAGGGCGACCGCTGCGACTGTCTTAGCCAAGTCGCGTCGTGTTTGTGTGACGCCATTCGTGGCAAATTTCCGATTGGAGTCCCACCTACTCACCGACGACCGGCCCGTCGTTCTCCCCGGGGCCGGGGACGGCCAGGGACGGGCGGTGACGCCCGCGGGCGGCGCGCCGGGAGGAGTGAGAGGGCCAAGCTTGCGCACGAGTCAATCCGCCGGTCGCGCCTCGCGACGAGCGGCGGCGGCCGTCCTCTCGCGAGGCGCGGGGCGGCTGACGATTTCGTGTTTGCGGGGGGGCTGCCGAGACCGGGAGAGCGCAGGGCGCGTCGCGCGATCACCGCGCCGAGGCCGGCATCCGGGCGCTCCCGCGGCCGGTCATCGATGGTCAGGATGCTGGACATCTCATTGTGGGGGCAATGAGCTCAAATGGTCGGAGCGAGAGGATTCGAACCTCCGACCCCTAGTCCCCCAGACTAGTGCGCTAACCGGGCTGCGCTA
Organism: Methylobacterium sp. Leaf94; assembly: GCF_001426045.1. Lineage (NCBI taxonomy): Bacteria > Pseudomonadati > Pseudomonadota > Alphaproteobacteria > Hyphomicrobiales > Methylobacteriaceae > Methylobacterium > Methylobacterium sp. Leaf94. The sequence goes on along the minus strand of NZ_LMRM01000056.1, from coordinate 124,544 downwards.
CGCTCCGACGCCCCTCGCGGGGTGAGGGGTCTTTAGCTTTCCGGTTTGCGGGGCGCAACCCCAAAACACGAAGCCCGGATGCGAGGTTCGCATCCGGGCTCGGGTCGGTCTCAGGCGTGGGAGGGCGCCGGGTGCGGATCGTGCTTGTCCGGCGTGGTGTTGTGCGGGTCCTTGCCGCGCTTCTTGGCGAGCCAGATCAGGAAGTTCCGGATCACCACGTAGAAGACCGGGGTCAGGAAGAGGCCGAACACCGTGGCGCCGATCATGCCGAAGCAGACGGCGGTGCCGAGCGCCTGGCGCATCTCGGCACCGGGGCCGGTGGCGATCACCAGCGGCACCGTGCCGAGGATGAAGGCGAAGGCCGTCATCAGGATCGGGCGCAGGCGCAAGCGGCAGGCCTCGACGGCGGCGGCCACGGGGCCCTTCCGCTCGGTCTCCTCCAGCTGGTGCGCGAACTCCACGATCAGGATGGCGTTCTTGGCCGCCAGACCGATCAGCACGATCAGGCCGATCTGAGTCAGGATGTTGTTGTCCTGGCCCCGCAGCTGCACCCCGAACAGGGCCGCGAGCACGCCGGTGGGCACCACGAGCAGGATCGCCAGCGGCAAGGCCCAGGATTCGTACTGCGCGGCGAGCACGAGGAAGACGAGGAGCACGCCCAGCGCGAACACGTAGATCGCCGTGTTGCCCGCGGCCTTCTGCTGGTAGGCGATCTCGGTCCAGTCGTAGGCGTAGCCGTCCGGCAGGTTGTCCTTGGCGATGGCCTCCATGGCGTCGAGGGCCTGACCGGTGGAGATGCCGGGCTTGGCCGTGCCCTGGACCGGCACCGAGTAGTAGAGGTTGAAGCGCTGGACGATCTGCGGGCCGGTGATCTCGCGGATCGTGGCCAGCGTCCCCATCGGCACCAGGGCGCCGGTGGAGGAGCGGACCTTCAACTGCTCGATGTCCTGCTTCGAGACGCGGAACGGGGCGTCGCCCTGCACGCGGACCTGATAGATGCGGCCCAGGGTGTTGAAGTCGTTGACGTAGGCGCCACCGAGCGCCGTCTGCACCGTCGAGAACACGTTGCCGAGCGGCACGTTGAGCATGCGCGCCACCGTGCGGTCGATGTCGAGATAGAGCTGCGGCGTGTCGTTGCCGAAGGTGGTGAACACCCGCTGCACGTCGTTGCTCTGGTTCGCCTTGCCCAGCACCTCGCCGACCGCGCCGAGGAGCGGGCCGATGGCCGAGCTCTGCCGGCTCTCGATCTGCATCTTGAAGCCGCCGCCCTGGCCGAGGCCGCGCACCGGCGGCGGTGGGATGACGATGACGCGGGCTTCCTGGATGTCGGCGGTCGCTTTGATCACCTCGTTGGTGATCACCGCCGCGCTCCGCCCCTGGCCCGCACGCTCCTTGGCGCCCGCCAGGGTGATGAACATCACGCCCGAATTGGTGGTGTTGGTGAAGGTCGCGCCGTCGAAGCCCGCGATGATGACGGTGTTGGTCACGCCCTCGATCTTGCGGGCCGCCGCCGCCGCCCGGTTCACCACCTCGGTGGTGCGGTCGAGGGAGGCGCCCGAGGGCAGCTGCACCACGCCGATGAGGTAGCCCTGGTCCTGGTCCGGGATGAAGCCGGTGGGGGTCGTCTGGACCAGGTGGAGGGTGGCGGCGATGACGGCCGCGTAGACGAGCAGCATCGCGATCAGCCCGACCGCGTAGTTCGTCAGGCCGTAGATGATCCGCCCATAGGTGTTCGAGAGCCAGTCGAAGCCCTTGTTGAACATGTCCGCCAGCCAGGCGACGAAGCGGAAGAGAAAGAACTTCGGCTTGGCGTGCGCGTGGTGGGGCTTCAGGAGCAGCTTGCAGAGCGCCGGCGACAGCGTCAGCGAGTTGAACATCGAGATGATGGTCGAGGCCGCGATGGTCAGCGCGAACTGCTTGTAGAACTGGCCGGTGATGCCGGGAATGAAGGCGGTCGGAATGAACACCGCCGAGAGCACCAGGGCGATGGCGATGACGGCGCCGCCGACCTCGTCCATGGTCTTGTGCGCGGCGTCGCCCGGCGACAGGCCCTCGGCCATGTTGCGCTCGACGTTCTCCACCACCACGATGGCGTCGTCGACCACGATGCCGATGGCGAGCACGAGCCCGAACAGGGTGAGGTTGTTCAGGGAGAACCCGAAGGCCGACATGGCCGCGAAGGTGCCGACCAGCGAGACCGGGATCGCGATCACCGGGATGAGCGCGGTGCGCCAGCTCTGGAGGAAGACCAGCACCACGATGACGACGAGGCCGACGGCTTCGAAGAGCGTCTTGTAGACCTCGTGGATCGACTCCTCGATGAACTCCGTCGGGTTGTAGGCGATGCGGTACTCGATGTCCGGCGGGAAGTTCTTCTTGAGGTTGTCCATCACCTTGCGCACCGACGCGGCGGCGTCGAGGGCGTTGGTGCCCGGGCGCTGGAAGGCGCCGATGCCGATGGCGGGCGTGTCGTTCAGGAACGAGTTGGTGGTGTAGTCCTTCTGGCCCATCTCGACGCGGGCGATGTCCTTCACCCGGACGAGGCGGCCGTCGGAGGCCTTGACGATGACGTCGGCGAATTCCTCGGGGCTCTGGAAGCGCCCCTGCGACTGCACGATGAGTTGGAAGGCCTGGCCCGTCGCGGCCGGCGGCGAGTTCAGGGCGCCGGCGGCCACCTGCACGTTCTGCTCGGACAGGGCCGTGATGACGTCGGAGGTGGTCAGGCCGTAGGCCGCGAGCTTGTTCGGATCGAGCCAGACGCGCTCGGCGTACTCGTTGCCGCCGAAGATGGTGATGTCGCCGACGCCGTCGAGGCGCAGGAGCTCGTCGCGGATGTTCAGGTAGATGTAGTTGGCGAGGTAGTTCTGGTCGTAGGTCTTCTTCGGCGACAGCAGGTGCACCACCAGCATCAGGTCCGGCGAGGCCTTGCGGACGGTGACGCCGAGGTTGCGCACGTCCGGCGGCAGGCGCGGCTGGGCGACCGAGAGGCGGTTCTGGACGAGAACGTTCGCAATATCGAGGTTGGTGCCGACCTTGAAGGTGACCGTCAGCAGCATGTTGCCGTCGTTGGTCGACAACGACGTCATGTAAAGCATGTTGTCGACGCCGTTGACCTCCTGCTCGATCGGGGTCGCGATCGTCGCCGCCACCGTCTCGGCGTTGGCGCCGGGGAAGCTCGCACGCACGGTCACGGTCGGCGGCACGATCTCGGGGTACTGCGCCACCGGCAGCGACAGGTAGGCGACGTAGCCGAGGATCAGGAAGACGATCGACGTGACCGACGCGAAGATCGGCCGATCGACGAAGAAGTGGGCAAAACGCATCGCTTGAACCTCTCGCCGCATGCGGCCCGCACGCGCGGGTTCGAGTCGGCACCGTTTCTTCGTCCGCGGTCTGGTGGCCGCTCCCCGGCCGTGACCGGTCGGGGATGATCCTCGTAGGGGCTGCGCCTGCCTCGGGGCTCACCCGTCAGGTCATAGTGGGCGTCAGGTCTTGCTGGGCGGCAGGGTAGAGGATTCGGCCGCCACCTTGGCGCCCGGACGGACGCGTGTGACGCCGTTGACGACGACGTTCTCGTCGCCCTTCAGCCCCTCGCGGATCACCCGGTAGCCGTCGACCTTGGGACCGAGCTTGACCTCGCGCAGGGACACCGTGCCGTCGTCGGCGACGATGTAGACGATGCGCTTGTCCTGGTTGGCCGAGACCGCTTCGTCGGGCAGCAGGATGCCCTGATAGGGCTTGGTGGCGGGCAGCGAGACGACGCCGAACAGGCCGGGCTTGATGAACCCGTCGGGGTTCTCCACGGTGGCGCGCAGCAGCACCGTGCCGGTGGCGTTGTCGACCCGGTTGTCCACGAAGTCGAGGGTGCCCTTGCGGGTCGGCTTCGCCTCGCCGGTAAGCGCGATCAGGATCGGGACGCCCTTGCCCTTCTGGGTCTCGCCCATGCCGATTCCGAGGCTGCCCTGGTACTTCAGGAACGAGCGCTCATCGACGGTGAAGCCGAAATAGATCGGGTCGAGGGAGACGATCGTCGTCAACAGGGTCTGGTCGGTGATGACGATGTTGCCCTCGGTGACCAGGCGCCGGCTGATGCGGCCCGAGATCGGGGCCTTCACCTCGGTGAAGTCGTAGTTCAGCTGCGCCTGGCGCAGCTGCGCGTCGGCGCTGTCGACATCGGCCTGCGCGGTCTGGGAGGCCTGCCGGCGCTGGTCGGTGACCTGCTCGGAGATGTTGCCGGACTTGCTCAGCGTCTGGGCGCGGTCGAGGTCGGTCTGCGAGAAGTTCAGCCGGGCCTTGGCCGAGACCAGGGCCGCCTGGGCCTGGTCGAGGGCCGCCTTGTAGGGTCGCCGGTCGATGACGAAGAGCAGGTCGCCCTTCTTCACCGTGGCGCCGTCGGTGAAGTTCAGCTTCTCGAGGTAGCCGGTGACGCGGGCCCGGACGTCGACGATGTCGACGGGGTCGAAGCGGCCCGTATAGGTGTCGGTCTCGACGATCTCGCGGACCACCGGCTTGGCCGTGGTGACCTTCGGCGGCGGTCCGCCCGGGGCCTGGGCCTGGGCGGGGGATACGAGGACCGGCGCGACGAGCGCCGAAGCGACCAGTCCGACGATCGGAAGAAAACTGAAGATCGAGCGCATGCGCATATGGTTATTCCCTACGATGCGCCAGCTAGAGGTCCGCCGCGACCTATGTCGTGCGCTGCCACACATGCTCCGCGCATGCCTCAGACCTCAACCGGTTCGCCGGAGCCTGCCCAATCCTTGAATCCGCCCCGGTAATGCGCCTCGATCGGCAAGCCGGCGTTCTGGGCGGCTGCCAGCGCGTGAACCGAGCGTACGCCGGACATGCACGAGAAGACCGGTGTCCGGGCGTCCTCGGCAATCAGCGCCGCGAGGGTCCCCGGGTCGAAGGTCGAGAGCGGATGGGTAACTGCGCCGGGGATGTGTCCTTGTTCGAATTCATGCGGCTCGCGCACATCGATCACCAGCATGGACTGGTCGGCGAGGCCGGCCTTGATCGCATCCCGGTCCAGGTCGACAACCTTCATCCGTCTGTCCTCTCTCGCACCGTCCCGTGCATGGTCGGTCACTGACGGATGTTCTTAGGCGTCAGTCGTCAGGACGGCAAATGGTGCGTGCCAGAACCGCCTCGACGGTCTCGAAATGCGCGGTCCAGCTCGGCAGGTCGGTGTCGGCCGTCCGGCATGCGAGCGCTTCGCGAAGCGTGGAGCCCGGCACCGAGAGTTCTTCCACCGCCTGGCGCCAGCCGGGTCCGTCGAGGGGATCGAGGAACCGCGCGAATCCGGCACCGATCTCCCGGTGGACGGCAAGGTCCGAGGCGACGACCGGCAGGCCCGAGGCCGCGGCCTCGACCACGGGCAGGCCGTACCCTTCCGCGAACGAGGGCATCAGCAGGGCGGTGGCCGAGCGCAGCAGCGCCGCGAGGCCGTGGCTCGACAGGCCGCTGACTTCGGTCACGTGCGTGCGGATGGCGGGGCACCGCTCCAGCATGTCGATGATGTTCTCCGCCTCCCAGCCCCGTCGGCCGACCAGGACGAGGCGGGGCGTTTCGGGCCCGTGCCGCTCGGCGAGGTCGCGCCAGAGATGCAGCAGCGCCAAGTGGTTCTTGCGCGGCTCGATGGTGCCGCAGGCGACGAAGGTCGGCTGCGCGGGCGTGAAGGACGGTCCCTCCCCCACCGGCCGGAACACCGGCTCGACCCCGAGGAGTGCCGCCGTCACGGGCGGCGTCGGCCGCCCCAGCGCCGCGCAGTATACGGCGAAGCGCTCGCCGACGTCGCGGGAATTGACCAGCAGGTGCGCGGCGTGGCGGGCGACGGTCTCCATCCGGACCCGGTGCCGCTCCGCCTCCCCGGGCCGCCCGTATTCCGGATAGTCGATGGGGATGAGGTCGTGGACGAAGAAGACGGGCCGGACGTCGCGCCGGTCGTAGAGCCAGTCGAATCGGCCGGGCTTGTCGAGGCGCAGGTGCGAGCTGTGCAGGTAGACGGTCCCGGCCGGCAGGATCTCGGGGCCACGCGCGCGAAGGGTCGTGGCCGCCGTCCGGGCCTGGATCCGCCGTCGGTCCCCGATGCCGCCGCGCTCCGGAGCCCCGGCCGCCGTACCCCTGTCGTCGCTCGTCGACCCGAGGGTCGACGCCAGCCGGCGGTAGACCGGATCCTGCGTCGCGTCGCGGTCCTCGACCCAGGCCGCCGCCACGGCCTCGACGATGCCGAGCGCCTCCGCCCGGGCCAGCACGCGCGGGCCGAACGCCGTCGAGACCAGGCCGAAGCGGTCGCCCGGCTGGGCCAGGACGTGCCGGGCATAGGCGAGGTCGACCCGGTCGATCCCGCTCGGGCTCGGATGCCGCAGGCGGGTGATGAGACGGGTCAGGTCGAAGGCGAGGCTCGGGACGGGCATGATCCTCCGGTGGCGTTCAGGTGCGGTGCCGTATGGCCGGTCTCCGCCTCGCGCCTATATGCGCACGCCTCAGCCCGAGGCTACCCGCGGCCGACGCCGCCAACGAGAGCAACGCTTCGTGTCTCCCGGATACCTGCCCTTCGCCGGCGCCCTCGACCTTCCCGCCTATACCTGTGACAATTGCGGGTTCTGGCAGCGCCATTTCGATCGCCCGCCGGCCTGCCCGATGTGCCTCGATGCGCGCCACGTGGTACCGCAGAAGGGTTGGCAGTTCTGGACCGAGCGGGAAGCGCAGGACCGGTTTCCCTGCCATTGGGAGGAATTGGAGCCCGGCGTGTGGCGGTTCTGGAACGATCCCGTCTCGGGCATCGGGCCCAGCGCCTATCTCGTCCAGACTCCGGCCGGAAACATGGGATTCGAGGCCTGCCCGGTTTTCAGCGAGGCCGCTCTCCAGCACATCGCGCGCCTCGGAGGGATGCAGGTGCTGTCCTCCTCGCACCCGCATGCCTACGGCGCGCTGGTGCAGCTTCAGGACCGCTTCGATCCGGAGCTGTGCTTAGCCGCGGCGGACTTCGTCTGGAGCGCGGCGCTGCAGGTGTCCTGGCCCTACGACGATTTCCTCGAGCCCCTCCCCGGCCTCGAACTCCATCGCACGGCCGGCCACTTCGACGGCCACGCGGTGCTGTTCGATCGCGGGCGAAAGATCCTGTTCTGCGGCGACGCCCTGAAGTTCGAGCTCGACCCGCAGGATTTCCGGCGGGCGCTGACCATCTCGGCCCACAAGGCCTTCGTGCGCGGGGTGCCCCTGACCACGAACGAATTGCGGCGCTACCGCGACGTCTTCGCCCAGCTCGACTTCACCCAGACCTGGACGCCCTTCGAGCCGGCCGCCAATTGCGGCCGGGCCGAAGTGCTGGCGCTGATCGACGGCATGCTGGCGACCCGCCCGCACGCCGCCCCGGTGCCGCTCGACACCCTGAGGCGCTGAGGACCCGGGCAGGCCCGATCCGATCGATCCCGCCGGGAGAGCGGATCGGAGCGCGCCAGGGCGCCCCCCGGTCCGGGTCAGCCGCGCGTCGCGGCGGTCTGGCCGAACATCACCTTCTTGGCCTCCTCGCTCAGGGTCTTCCCGAAATCCGGGTTGATCTCCGGAGCGCGGGCATAGGCGGCCTTCGTCCCCGGGCGCTCGGCGATCGCCCGGAACCAGCGCTGGAGGTTCGGGAAATCTTCCAGGCGCTGGCCCTGCTTCTCGTAGGGCACGATCCAGGGATAGCAGGCCATGTCGGCGATCGAGTAGTCCGCGCCAGCGACGAAGGGGCGGTCGGCGAGGCGACGGTCGAGGACGCCGTAGAGACGGTTGGTCTCCTTGACGTAGCGGTCGATGGCGTAGGGCACCTTTTCCGGCGCGTACTGGGTGAAGTGATGATTCTGGCCGAGCATGGGCCCGAGGCCGCCCATCTGCCAGAACAGCCATTGCAGCACCTCGGCGCGGCCGGGCACGTCCCCGGCGATGAAGCGCCCGGTCTTCTCGGCGAGGTAGAGCAGGATCGCGCCGGATTCGAACAGCGAGACGGGGGCGCCTCCGCCGGCCGGTGCGTGGTCGACGAGCGCCGGCATGCGGTTGTTCGGGGCGATGGCCAGGAAATCCGGCTTGAACTGGTCGCCCTTGCCGATGTTCACCGCCTTCAGGGTGTAGTCGAGCCCCGCCTCTTCGAGGAACATCGTGACCTTGTGGCCGTTCGGGGTCGGCCAATAGTACAGATCGATCATCGCGGTCTCCGTGCTGCGCGCCGGGGCTCGGTCCGGTCGCGTCGGGCCCGAGGTGGGCCTCGGAGGAACGGGGGTCAAGCCGGGACGGAGGATGGCCGCGGTCGGTCGTTCAAATGCGCCGTAGTTTCACAACGGGGAATTCAGGGGACCGTGGTTGCCTCGCGGGAAATGAGGGAGCGACGGCATGGTCAGCGCAATTTCGGCGAGCAGCGGCGGGCTTCTGGCGGCGACTCAGCGCTACGCAACGGCCGCCGAGGGGATCGCGATCCTCGGCACCAGCCTGCCGAGCGCGACCCAGGTCGATCTCTCGACCACCGCCGTCCAGCTCATGCAGGAGAAGGCCAATATCGGGATGAACACCGCCATCCTGAAATCCACGCTCGATTCCGAGCGCCGGGTCCTCGACATCCTCGCCTGAGCCGCGGCTCCCCCTCGCGCATTTCCGGAGGATCGACGCCCATGACGATCACCGTTCCCCTCATGCAGGTCGGGATCATCCGCGCCACCGAGATCGTGCATGGCGCCCGGAACGATGCGGCGCGACGCCACGAGGCCGAGCCGCGCACCGTTTCCGTCGAGGTGGATCGGGCACGGGATGCCGAGGGGGACGTGGTGGGCCGCCAACGCCGCATCGTCGACGTGCGGGTGTAGATCGTCCCGCCGCGCGAGGTGCGGCCAAGGCTCGCGACGGCCAAGGCTCGCGGGCGCAAAGGCTCGCGGGCGCGCCCGGGTCCGCGGGGATGGACCGTTTCGATGCCCGCAATCTCCGATCCGTTCGATCCCCGCAGGACGCGCGTCAGCTGGGGTCCTCGTCGTGGCGGTGGGCGCCTCGCTCCGGTGGGCGCGTCTTGCCCGGCCGTCCCTGCGGTCTCAGGGCCTTCCCGATGTCATCAGGGGGATGTCCGAGGCCTCACGGATCGCCAAAGGCCTTGGATCCTCTCGCTGGATTTAAAAGTCTCAGGAAACAGGCGCGGGACTGCCTCAGGCCGCCTTGGAATTGCGGGCGGGGCGCTTGGCATCCGTACCGCTCTCGCGCCCCTTGGCGGCGATGTCGCGCAGCATCTTGACCATGGCGTCCGTCTGGTCGTCCGTGTCTTCGTCGAAGGCCACGTCCGTGTTCCAGGCGTCGCCCCGGCGCAGCATGATGACGGCCCCGGCCGCGGCGGCGCAGAGACTGGCGCTCAGGGGGGCACCCATCACGGCGGTCAGGATGCCGTATGGCAGCAGCAGAACCGTCGAGATCATGCCACCGCCCATGGCGGCCAGTAAAATCAAGAACATCGATCGACCCTCGTCCAACTTTCAATAGCACGGTTCGATCGCGGCGATGGCTTTGGTTGCTGTCATCGTGACCGCCGCGTTAACGTTCGGGGTCGAATGCGCACTGTGTTCGCGAGATCTTGTTCGGCCGTCCCGCCGGTAATGCCCGTCAGGACCAGACGCGCAGGATGATGAGCAAGCCGACCGGTACGACGAACATCAGGGCGATCGCCCACTGGATGTCGTTGCGCGCGCGCTTCACCTCGCCCTCCAAGGCGTCGATGCGCGCCTCCAGGGCGCGGTATCTCGCGTCGCTCATGCCCGGCTCCGTCGATTCGGCTCACATCCGCGTTGTGGCGGGGCTGCACCGCTGCTGTCCAGCGATGGGCGCCCAGGCGGCCTGTCGGGCGACACGATGTTCCCGCCGGGCCAGGCCGGGTCTGGTGCACGGCCTCGGCTCATGGGCCGGCCAGGGCCATCAGCATCAGCCCGACATGCCCGGCATTGGCGATTTGCCCAGACAGAGCGAGGTGTTTGGCTTCCTGGCGCGAGACGAGGACCACCTCGATGTCCTCGGTCGGCTCCGGATGGGACGCGCCAGGACGGACGCCCGTCGCCCGGATGAGATGCAGGCGGTTGGCATAGCGCGCCGGGTCGACACTGAGCGTGGCGAGATGGGCGAGCGTCCCGCCGGAATATCCCGTCTCTTCGCGGAGTTCCCGCGCACCGACTGCCACGGCATCCGTGTCGTGAGCGTCCATCACGCCTCCAGGAAGCTCGAGGCTGATCCCCTGGAGCCCGTGCCGGTATTGTCGGACGAGGATGACGCGATCGGCTTCATCCGTCGCGAAAACATGGACGAAGTCGGCAAACTCGAGAACGTAATAGGGCGCAATCGCCACGCCGTCCGGCGTCGAGCAATCATCCGCTCTGAGGCTGATCCAGCGATCTTGGAAGACGTGTCCCGATCGGTGAACCGTCCAGCGCTTGTCGCTCGCCATGCCTGATCCCCTTCCGCGGCCGGGCGGCCATGATTCTGCCTGTCCGGGGGCTTCGCGATGGAACCCGTCCGGCACCGACAGCGATGTCTGCGTAAGGTCCATCGTCAGGCTTGCCCAGGAGCTGCCATGTCGTCCCAGTCCGCTAAGCCGTACCGCATCGGCGTCCGCCCTGCGCCCGGCAACCGGTCCCGATACCTCTGGACGATCTACGGCACGCAGACGATGTTCTACGAGGCCTCCCAGACGGAGCATGCCTCCGTGGAAGACGCCCTCGCGGAGGCGAATGCGCGGCTCTCCGAACTGGCTTGACCGGTCGGCGGCCCTGACATTCAGGAGCCTGTCGTAGCTCGATCCCATCGTAAGAGGCCGCGAAGCTTCCTTCGCGGCGTCCGTTCGGGCCGTGAGAACACTCTGCCGGGTTGGACGCCGTGCATTGCACGTGGCGGAGCCGTCGATTGCCGACGCCGGCGCATGATTCAGTTGCCATTTGCCCCCCGAAACCGTACGTCCCCTCTACGCGCAAGCGTGTCGGGGTGTAGCGCAGTCTGGTAGCGCATCTGGTTTGGGACCAGAGGGTCGTAGGTTCGAATCCTATCGCCCCGACCATCATTTCCGCCGAGGCTCCCTGGAGTTGGACGACCCGATGTCGAGCGCCCGCATCTACCAGCCCGCGAAGGATCCGACGCAGTCCGGGACGGCGCGGGCGAAGGCCTGGGTGCTGGAATTCGATCAGACCGCGCCGCGCGAGACCGACCCGCTGATGGGGTGGACCGGCTCGTCCGACATGCTACAGCAGGTCCATCTCGAGTTCGAGACGCGCGCGGACGCCGTGGCCTACGCGACGCGGGCGGGCCTGTCCTACCGGGTCGAGGAGCCGCAGAAGCCGATCCTGCGCAAGGGCCTGTCCTATTCGGACAATTTCAAATTCAATCGCACCGCTCCCTGGACCCACTGAGGCGCTGCCTCCGGCGCGTCAGAGCTGGATCAGGATGGTGACGGCACCGAAGATCAGGACGGAGCTGACCGCGGCGGCGAGTAGGATCAGGGCGGCGCGCGATTCGCGCAGGTCGTCGTTCATCATCGCCGCAGGCTAGCGCGGCTGGGGGCCGCCGCCAATCCTCTCATGAGCCGCGCTGTTGCGTGAGCCGTTAGGCCGCGACCGCTCTGTCATACCAAATCCTGTCCCCGGGGGCTGGCGGATTTCGGCTTCGCTCGAGCGCCGCGCCGGCTTGCCGATACGGGCGCCGCTTCGCGGAAACGCAGCCCGGATCAGAAGAAGATCGGCCGCGCGCTGGCATGGTGCTCGGCCAGCACCGCGTCGTTGGCCGGATCGATCTCCTTGAGAACCGCGTCGTAGCCCCAGAGATCCGCCAGGTGCTGAAGCACCCGCTTGGCATCGTCCTTCTGCAGGGTGATGCGATTCAGGGCGCGGTGATGCACGATGAGGCGCCGGTCGCCTTCGAGATCGACGTCCACCACCTCGATATCCGGGTCGAGCCACGCCACGTCGTATTGCCGGGCGAAGGAGCGACGCATCTTGCGATAGCCGCGCTCGTCGTGGATCGCCTCGACGTAGAGCTCCGACTCGTCGGGGTCATCGACCACGTGGAACAGGCGCATGTCGCGCATGAGCTTGGGCGACAGGAACTGCGCGATGAAGCTCTCGTCGCGATAGTTCGCCCAGATGTCGCACAGGGTCGCCATGGCGTCGCCGGTGCCGGCAATCTCGGGGAACCACGCGCGATCCTCCTCCGTCGGCTGTTCCACGATGCGGGCGATGTCCTGCATCATGGCGAAGCCGATGGCGTAGGGGTTGTGGCCATTGTAGCCGCGCTCGTTGTAGTTCGGCTGGCGCACGACGTTGGTGTGCGACTGCAGGAACTCCAGGTAGGCCGCCTCGCCGATCAGGCCCTTCTCGGACAGGGCATTCATGATCCGGTAGTGGCAATAGGTGGCGCAGCCCTCGTTCATCACCTTGGTCTGGCGCTGCGGATAGAAGTACTGCGCCACGAGGCGGACGATGCGCAGGATCTCGCGCTGCCAGGGCCGCAGGCGGGGGGCCGCCTTCTCGAGGAAGTAGAGGATGTTCTCCTGCGGCAGCTCGAGGAGCGCCTTGCGCCGCTCCGCCGCGATGTCGGGACGCCCGGCGGCCGCCTTCTGAGGCAGGGTGCGCCAGAGGTCGTTGTAGATCTGCTCGCCGTGCTCGGCGCGCTCGCGCTCGCGGCGCTGCTCCGAGGCGAGGTCGGGCCGCTTCTTGCGCGGATAGCGGTGGACGCCCTGGCTCATCAGCGCATGGGCGGCGTCGAGCACGGCCTCCACCGCGGCATGGCCGTGGCGCTCCTCGCAGCGCGAGATGAAGCCCTTGGCGAAGTCGAGATAGTCGAGGATGCCTTCCGCATCGGTCCACTGCTTGAAGAGATAGTTGTTCTTGAAGAAGTGGTTGTGGCCGAAGGCGGCGTGGGCGATGACCAGCGTCTGCATCGTCGCCGTGTTCTCCTCCATGATGTAGGAGATGCACGGGTCCGAGTTGATGACGATCTCGTAGGCGAGCCCCATCATGCCGCGCCGGTAGCCGGCTTCGTGCTGGGCGAAGTGCTTGCCGAAGGACCAGTGCTTGTAGAACAGCGGCATGCCGATCGACGCGTAGGCGTCCAGCATCTGCTCGGCGGTGATGATCTCGATTTGGTTCGGGTACCACGACAGGCCGAGCGCCCGCGCCTCGACCTCGCAGGCGTCATGGATGCGCCGGATCGTGTCGAAATCCCAGTCGTTGCCCGTGAAGAGCGGCTCCTGGCTACCGGAGATCCGCTGGGGCGTGGGGCGGATGATGCTGCCGACCATACGATTTACGCCTTCCTCGAAGGGTCCGTGCTCGAAGGGTCCGTGCTCGACGGGGCCGTGCTCGAAGCGTCCGGGTCCCGCTTGGCCATGCCCCGTCTCGCCAGGTTCAGGCCTCGGCTTCCGCCCGGGCGTCCTTGCGCCCGAACAGCTCGCGGAAGACCGGGTAGATGTCGCGGCGGTGATTGACCTTGCGCATGGCGATGGGTGCGCCCGTCTTCGCCAGGCCCTCGTAGGTCCGCCACAGGGTGGTGCGATGCTCGACGAAGCCGGCCCGCGGGCCGTTCTCGTCGCCGACCTCCAGATAGGCGAAGTGCTGGCAGGCCGGCAGGATGTGGGCGCGCAGCAGCTCCGTCGAGGTCGGGCCGTCGCTCGACACGTTGTCGCCGTCCGAGGCCTGGGCGGCGTAGATGTTCCAGTCGTTGGGATCGTAGCGCTCGGCGATGACGCGCTTCATCTCCACCAGCGCCGAGGAGACCAGGGTGCCGCCGGTCTCGCGCGACCCGAAGAACGTCTCCTCGTCCACCTCCGTCGCCTTGTCGGTGTGGCGGATGAAGACGATCTCCACGTGCCGGTAGCGCCGGGTGAGGAAGATGTGCAGCAGGATGTAGAAGCGCTTGGCCAGATCCTTCATGTGCTCGGTCATCGAACCCGAAACGTCCATGAGGCAGAACATCACCGCCTGCGCCACCGGGCGCGGATAGGTCTCGAACCGGCGGTAGCGCAGGTCGAGGGGGTCCACGTAAGGGATGCGCTTGGTGCGCTCGCGCAAGCCCGAGAGCGCCAGGAGCAGGTCCGGCAGGTCGGGATCGCTCGACGGCATCGCGGCGATGCGGGCCTCCAGGGCGGCGATCTCGTCGGGTTTCGGCCGCTTGAGGGCGATGCGCCGCGACATGGAATTGCGCAGGGTGCGCGTCAGGGCGAGGTTGGCGGGCGAGCCCGAGATCGTATAGCCGGCCCGGCGAAGCCCTTCGGTCTCCACCACCGAGAGCCGGCGCTTGGCGAGATCGGGCAACTCGAGATCCTCGAGGAAGAGCTCGAGAAACTCGTCGCGGGTCAGGACGAAGCGGAAGGCGTCCTCGCTGTTCTCCGAGCCCTCGCCGCCCTCCCCCGAGCCCTTCCCGCCGCCGCCCGACGGCGGGCGCTCGATCCGGTCGCCCTCCACGTAGGTCTTGTTGCCGGGCAGGATGTGGTCGTGCAAGCCGGTGCCGGACTGGCGGGCGAAGCGCGGCTCGCGAACCCCATCGACCGGCACCGAGACGCGGCCGTCCTTGCCGAGATCCTTGATGTCCTTTTCCCGCGCGGATTCCCGCACGGCCCGCTGGGCCACGTCCTTCACGCGGCGCAGGAAGCGTTGGCGATTGGCGAGGCTCTTGCCCCCGGGATTCAGACGGCGGTCGACGATGTGCATCCGATGTGTGTGCCTTCGCCCTCGAGACCAATGTGGGATCGGCGGAGCGGGGCGACCACCCGTGGCGGCCGCCCCGTCACCGTGCGGACAAGGCTCGGTCGATGCCCTAGCCCGCCTGCTTCACCCGCATGTACCACTCGACCAGACGGCGGACCTGCCGCTCGGTGTAGCCGCGGGCCACCATCCGGTCGACGAACTCGCCGTGCTTCTTCTCCGTCTCGCCGTCCTTCTTCGAACCGAAGGAGATGACCGGCAGGAGCTCCTCGACCTGGCTGAACATGCGCCGCTCGATGACCTCGCGCAGCTTCTCGTAGCTGGTCCAGGAGGGGTTGCGCCCGCCGTGCTGGGCCCGCGAGCGCAGGGCGAACTTCACCACCTCGTTGCGGAAGTCCTTCGGATTGGCGATACCCGCCGGCTTCTCGATCTTGGTGAGCTCCTGGTTCAGGAGTTCGCGGTTCAGAAGCTGCCCGGTCTCCGAATCCTTGAAGTCCTGATCCTCGATCCACGCATCGGCGTAGTCGATGTAGCGATCGAACAGGTTCTGACCGTAGTCGTGGTAGGATTCGAGGTAGGCCTTCTGGATCTCGTGACCGATGAACTCCGCGTAGCGCGGCGCCAGCTCCGTCTTGATGAATTCCAGGTAGCGCTTCTCGGTTTCGGGAGGCAGCTGCTCGCGCCGCAGGGCCTGCTCCAGCACGTACATGAGGTGGACTGGATCGGCCGAGACCTCGGTCGTGTCGTGGTTGAAGGTCGCCGCCATCACCTTGAAGGCGAAGCGGGTCGAGATCCCGTCCATGCCCTCGTCGACGCCGGCGGCGTCCTTGTACTCCTGCATCGAGCGGGCGCGGGGATCGACCTCGCGCAGCGACTCGCCGTCGTAGACCCGCATCTTCGAGAAGGCGTTGGAATTGGCGTGCTCGCGCAGGCGCGAGAGCACCGAGAAGCGGGCCAGCATCTCCAGGGTTCCCGGCGCACAGGCGGCGTCGGACAGTTCGGAGCCCGAGACCAGCTTCTCGTAGATGCGCTGCTCCTCGGTCACACGGAGGCAGTAGGGCACCTTGATGACGTAGATGCGGTCGATGAAGGCTTCGTTGTTCTTGTTGGTCTTGAAGGTCTGCCACTCGGACTCGTTCGAGTGGGCCAGGATCACGCCGGTGAACGGGATCGCACCGATGTTTTCCGTGCCGACATAGTTGCCCTCCTGCGTCGCGGTGAGCAGGGGGTGCAGCATCTTGATCGGCGCCTTGAACATCTCGACGAATTCGAGGACGCCCTGGTTCGCCCGGTTGAGCCCGCCGGAGTAGGAGTAAGCGTCGGGATCGGCCTGCGAGAGCGTTTCCAGGCGCCGGATGTCGACCTTGCCGACGAGGCTGGAAATGTCCTGGTTGTTCTCGTCGCCGGGCTCGGTCTTGGCGATGCCGATCTGGCGCAGGCGCGAGGGGCGGACCTTGATGACCTTGAACTTCGAGACGTCGCCGTTGAACTCGTCCAGTCGCTTGAGGGCCCAGGGGCTCATCAGGCCCGTAAGTCGTCGCTTGGGGATGCCGTAACGCTCCTCGATCTCGGAACCCATCGTTTCGGGGTCGAACAATCCGAGCGGACTCTCGAAGACGGGCGAGACCTCGTTGCCGGCCTTCAGCACGTAGATGGGGTGCGTCTCCATCAGGGCCTTGAGGCGCTCGGCTAGGGAGGACTTGCCGCCGCCAACGGGGCCGAGCAGGTAGAGGATCTGCTTGCGCTCCTCCAGCCCCTGTGCCGCGTGGCGGAAGAACGAGACGATCCGCTCGATCGTCTCCTCCATGCCGTAGAACTCGGCAAAGGCGGGATAGACCCGGATCGTGCGGTTCATGAACACGCGCCCGAGGCGCGGATCCTTCGCGGTGTCTACGAATTCGGGCTTGCCGATCGCCTCGAGGATGCGCTCCGCGGCGGAGGCGTACATCAACGGTTCGTCGCGGCAGGCTTCGAGATACTCGGAGAGGCTCATCTCCGTATCGCGACGCGCCTCGTAGCCACGGGCGAAGCTCTGGAACAGGTCGTTCGTCGACGGCATAGGCTTTCCGATCCCCTCACGACAGCGACAGCTTCATCCTGTCTCGCCTTGGATGCAACTGACAGGCCCAGTTTTGTCGCAGCGCATTCACGACGGAACTTGGGCGTGGGATGCGTGCCACAGTGCACCAGGCGGCCCTGCCATTCGGGTTCGGTGTCGGAGCCGCGGATGGCAGACCACCGCGGCCCCGGGGGAGGCTCACAGGTCCGTGGAATCCTTCTTCGCCGCGTCCGGCTTGGTCGCGTCGGGTTTGGCGGCGCCGACCGTGATCTTGATGTTCTGGGTCTGGACGTTCCCGTCGGAATCCTTGACGTCCACCGTCACTTCGTCGCTGCCGGTGAATCCGTCCTTGCTCTGGTAGAACACCGCCTGCACGGCGGCCTCCTTGCTGGGGCAGCGGTACTTCGCCGGGGTCTTGATCTTGCCGACCTTGGTGATCAGCGAGCCGTTCTTCGGCGCGCCGCTGACGCGGATCTCGGGCATCGGGCCGGTGGAGCAATCCTTCTTCAGGTTCGGCACGATGGCAAGGCGCACGCTCTTGCCGCTGGCGGCGGTCTCGCTGCGGGTGACCGTGGTCTGCGCCAGGGCCGGCCCCGCCAGGAGGGTGCCGGCGGCCAGGAAGGTGAGGGAACGGGCGAGCAGCATGCGGGACGAACTCCGATCACGCCGGGCGATCCGCGCGGGACGCGGTGGATTCGGCCCGGCTGCAGCGGATGTGGGGATCGCAGGCGCGGCCGTCGAGTGGGCGTTCGCCCTCCCCGCGATCACCGCTCCGCCCTCAGGCGTCGCCGATGGGTTCGGGAGGCAGGCGCAGGCCCGCCAGGGCGGCGCGGCATGCCCGGAGGTCCGCGAGGGCGTCCGCCAGGACAGCCCGCTGCGCGGCGGTGAGGCCGTCCCCGGGGGCGAGGTCGGCCGCGGGCGCCTCGTGCTCGGCATCCTGGAGCGAGGGGGCGGCCGCCACGGCCTCACCCCGGCCCACCGACTGGACGAAGCGCAGGCCGCGTTCCCGCAGGACCCGCTGGGCGCCCTTGATGGTGTAGCCCTGCCCGTGCAGCAGGTGCTTAATGCCTTTCAGGAGGTCGAGATCGTCGGGCCGGTAGTAGCGCCGGCCGCCGGCCCGCTTGACCGGGCGGATCTGCGTGAAGCGCGTTTCCCAGAAACGCAGGACGTGCTGGGGCACGTCGAGCTCGTCCGCGGCTTCCTTGATGGTGCGGAAGGCGCCCGCGCTCTTCTCGGGACCCTCACGCACGGCCGCCTCCCCGTCGCGAGAATCGGATTTCGGGTCTTCGATCCGCGCGGCGAGGGACATTGCGGGCCTACGCGTCGTCGTGCTCGGCCGCGCCGTTCAGGCCGTTGATCCGGGCCTTCAGCACGTTCGAGGGCTTGAACACCATGACCTGGCGGGGCTCGATCGCCACCTCGACACCGGTCTTCGGGTTGCGCCCGACCCGACGGCCCTTGCTGCGCACCACGAAGGACCCGAACGAGGACAGCTTCACCGTCTCGCCGCTGGCGAGGCAGGCGCAGATCTCGGACAGCACCGTTTCGACCAGGGCGGAGGACTCAGTCCGCGAGAGGCCGACCTGCTGGTAGACGGCCTCGCTCAAATCGGCGCGTGTGACCGTCTTTCCCGTCATGCGATATTCCCCAAGGCGATTCGAGTTTTCTTAGTATCTCTATGATTGCGCACGCTAATCGGCGTTCAGGCCGGGGTCAACAGTGCGTGAGGCCCCGTTTCGGAAACCGGTCGCGCCTACCAGCGGATGAGGGCCGCGCCCCAGGTGAATCCGCCGCCGATCGCCTCGATCATCACGAGGTCGCCGGGCTGGATCCGGCCGTCCTTGCGGGCGACGTCGAGGGCCAGGGGGATCGAGGCCGCCGAGGTGTTGCCGTGCCGGTCGACGGTGAGGACCACCTTCTCGCGGGCGATGCCGAGCTTGTCGGCCGACGCCTCGATGATCCGCCGGTTGGCCTGGTGCGGCACGAACCAGGCCAGATCCTCGGCCGTGGTCCCGGACGCCCGGAAGGCGTCGTCGACGACGTCGGTCACTGAGCCGACGGCGAAGCGGAAGACGTCCTTGCCCGTCATCCGCAGATGGCCGGTGGTTCCGGTGGAGCCCGGGCCGCCATCGACGTAGAGTTTTTCGCGGTGCCGTCCGTCCGAGCGCAGGCTCGCGGTGAGCACGCCGCGATCGGCGCTGGTGCCCTCCCCTTCCCGGGCCTCCAGCACGACCGCCCCGGCGCCGTCGCCGAAGAGCACGCAGGTCGTGCGGTCCTCCCAGTCGAGGATCCGCGAGAAGGTCTCGGCCCCGATGACCAGGGCACGCTTGGCGCTCCCCGTGCTCAAGAACTTGTCCGCGGTGGTCACGGCGTAGACGAATCCGGCGCAGACGGCCTGGACGTCGAAGGCGAAACCGCCGCGCAGGCCCAGCGCCGCCTGGATCTCGGTGGCGGTCGACGGGAATGTGTGGTCGGGCGTCGAGGTGGCGCAGATGATGAGGTCGATGTCGTCGGCGCCGAGGCCCGCCTCGTCGAGGGCCGCCCGGGCGGCGCGCGCGCCGAGGACGGAGGTCGTCTCGGTGGCATCCGCGAGGTAGCGCTGGCGGATGCCGGTGCGCTGCACGATCCAGTCGTCGGAGGTGTCGACGGTGCGGCTGAGCTCGTCGTTGGTGACGCATCGGGCCGGCAGGGCGGAGCCGCAGCCGACCACGACGGAGCGCAGGACCTTTCCGGAATGGGCCGTCCCGGTCGTGACCGTCATGGGGCCGTCCTTCTGTGCGCGGATCGGCTCATGACGCGACCGCGGCCGGCGTCAGGTCGAGCATGTCGCGGATGGTACGCATGAGGTCGTGCCGGGCCATGTCGTGGGCGAGGTCGACCGCCGCCGCGAAGCCGTGCGCGTCCTCGGAGCCGTGACTCTTGATGACGATGCCCTCGAGACCGAGGAACACGCCGCCATTGGCCCGGCTCGGGTTCATCTTGTCCCGCAGGGCCTTGAAGGCCTGGCGGGCGAAGAAGTAGCCGATCTTGGCCGAGAGGGTCCGGCTCATGGCGGCGCGCAGGTAGCTGCCGATCTGCTTGGCCGTCCCCTCAGCGGTCTTCAGGGCGATATTGCCGGTGAAGCCCTCGGTGACGACGACGTCCACCGTGCCCTTGCCGAGGTCGTTGCCCTCCACGAAGCCGTGATAGGCGAGGTTCGGCAGGTCGGTCTCGCGCAGGTAGCGCGCCGCTTCCTTGACGGCCTCGTTGCCCTTCATCTCCTCGGTGCCGACGTTGAGGAGGCCGACGGTCGGCCGGTCAAGGTCGAACACGATCCGGGCCATGGCCGAACCCATCACCGCCATCTCGACGAGGTGCTCGGCATCGGTGCCGATGGTGGCGCCGACATCGAGGACCACGCTCTCGCCGCGCACCGTCGGCCAGAGGCAGGCGATGGCCGGGCGCTCGATGCCCGCCAGGGTCTTCAGGCAGATCTTCGACATCGCCATCAGGGCGCCGGTATTGCCGGCCGAGACGGCGGCATCGGCCTCGCCGTCCTTCACCGCCTGGATCGCGCGCCACATCGAGGACTTGCCGCGCCCCGAGCGAACGGCCTGGCTCGGCTTCTCGTCCATGGAGATCGCCATCGTCGTGTGGCGGATCTCGACAGCGCCCTTCAGGCGCGGCTCGGCGGCCACCAGTGGCGTGAGGATTGCCTCATCCCCGAACATCAGGAACGTCATCTCGGGATGGCGCTCGCGGGCGATGGCGGCGCCGGGCACCACGGTCGTGGGGCCGTGGTCGCCGCCCATGGCGTCGAGCGAGATGCACACTCTCTGGGACATGGTGGGTGGCCGGTGGCCTCTGATCGCGGAAGGAACGGCCTCCCGGCGGGAGGCATCACGGTGGGCGGGGTGGCGGCGGACGACCGGCCCCCTGCCCGGCGGGGCGGAAAATAGCGATTGAGGCCCGGTGGGCAAACGAAATCTGAGCGTTTCGCCCAAAGCCTGTCCGATGTGCCGGTCGCGGATCTCAATCGTTGGCGGGCTTGAGCCCGCGCAGGGCCGCCAGCGGCGGCTCGTCCAGATCCTCGATATGGGGCTCGAACGCGACGCCGGGCTTGCGCGGATAGGGGTCGAGCCCGAGCGCCAGGAACTCGCCCGTGATCGCGCCGAAATCGATCTTGCCTCCCACGATCGGGTCGGGGACGTCGGCATCCTCCGCGTCGGTCCCCGCGAGCCGGTCGGTGTCCGTGAACAGCAGGTCCACCGGCTCCGAGACCGGCCCCTCGAAGGGCTCCAGGGACACCGTGCAGACCTGCGTCACCTGCGCCGTCACCGTTCCGCGCACCCGGAAGGCCGAGGGTGGGCCGCTCGTCTCGAAGGTGCCCACGAGGTCCCGGATGGCCGGGATCTCGAAGTCGGCGGCCAGAGCGGCACACTCCTCCGGGCTCGCGGTGACGACGAGCCGCCCATCGCTGCGGCGCAGGCGGTCGACGCTGACGATCCGCGCGAGCGGTCCGGTCTCTCCGTGACGGGGCGTATCGTGGCGGGTCATGGGACGATCCGTGTCGTGGTGCCGTCCGGTCCGGCCGGGGGAGCGGCGAAGGATTGCGGCGGCGGGAATGCCGGGCCGGTGGCGATCAGCCCGTCGAGGTCGGTCCGGGCCAGGGCGACATCGCTGGCGAGGACGTAGCGGGCGAGGCCGGCCGCCGCCGCCGGTGCGCCGACCCCGAGGACGTTGCGCGCGAGCGCTGCCGTCAGCGCCGCCGTATCCCCGGCATCGAGGGCGGCATCGTAGCCCTCGGCCCGGCCGTAGAAGGCGGATCCGAGCTTCTTCATGCGCTTCGGGACCCCGAAATCGCCGATGCCGGATTCCCGAAGGGACGAGTCGAGCTGCAGGAACACCGCGTTCACGAGGTCCTGGGCCACGTCGGCCGCCGGTTCCGGCAGGCGGTTCAGGCGGCGCAGAACCAGGATGACGTGCAGGATCAGGCACTCGAACCGTCCCTCCAGCGTGTCGGGTACGCCGAGGTGGAGGTAGAGGTCCGGTTGGCGGGCCGCCTCGTTGATGCGCCCGTGCAGCGTCTCGATCACCCGCTCGCGCGGGCTCGACCGGCCCCAGGCGCGGAGCCGGTCGAGGAGCCCCGTCATCATGCGCATCTCCCGGGCTCGCCTGGCGCGAAGCCGGCGCGGACGGCCGGCGGGTGTGGCCGGGCTTGCCTTGTCAAAACCATAACCCCGCGTTACGGCAGCGAACGGTCAAGGTGCAACCTCCATCGGGATACTTCTTGCCTCGGTGTCGGGTCGGGATCGGGGCCGCAAGACACCGTCACGGAAGACGCCTTCCCGGAAGTCGCGTCCAGTTTCTCACTGTCAGCAAGGGTGGCCGATGTCGCGCCGTCTCGTCTCGTCGCTCGCTCGCCTCGCCGTCCTCGGCGTGATCGGTGCCGGTGTGTCCGGCTGCATCGGCGAGGACATCCGCCACGGCTACCAGATCGACCAGGCCGCCCTCGCCACCGTGAAGCCCGGGATGAGCGCCGAGCAGGTGCTGCAGATCCTCGGCACGCCGTCCACCGTCTCTACCGTCGGCAACAAGTCGTGGTACTACATCAGCCAGAACACGCGCCGTACCGTCCTGTTCCTCGGCGAACGGGTCGAGGACCAGAAGGTCACCGCCGTCTATTTCAACGGCGCCTTCAAGGTCGAGCGCGTGGCGCTCTACGGCCTGCAGGACGGTAAGGTGTTCGACTTCATCGAGCGGACCACGCCGACCAGCGGCGCCGATCGCGCCTTCCTCAGCCAGCTCTTCCGCGGCCTGACCAAGTACGAGCCGTTCGGCAGCGGGTCCGGCACCAGCGTCGTGCCCGGCGCCAATCGCGGTCTGTAGGCATCGCGGTCCACCCCTCGGGAACCGAGGGGCTGGGCGACCGGCCGACTGAGGGGGCGCGCGTGTGGCGCGGACCGTGAATGGCTCGCCCGGGCTCGACGCCAGGCGGGCAGAGGACCCGAGGATGCCGTTTCGCGAAGCCTTTCTCGTCGAGGGTGGCGAGACCGGCGCGCTCCTGCGCAGCCATGACTGGTCGGCGACCTCGCTCGGCATGCCGGGCGGCTGGCCCCAGGCCCTGAAGACGCTCGTCGGCGTGATGCTCGGCTCGCAGCAGCCGATGCTGATCGTCTGGGGGCCGGACTACATCACCCTCTACAACGACGGCTACGCCGCCATGTGCGGCGCCCGCCATCCGGCCGCCCTCGGCGGCTCGTTCCGCGACCTCTGGCACGACATCTGGGATCAGGTGGAGCCGATCCTGGCCCGCGCCTATGCGGGCGAGGCGACGCACATGGACGGCATCGCCTTCATCATGCACCGCAACGGTTATCCGGAGGAGACCTACTTCTCCTTCGGCTACACGCCGGTGCGCGACGAGGCCGGGCAGGTCGTCGGCATGTTCTGCGCGTGCGCCGAGACGACGGGCCGGGTGCAGGCCGAACGGCGGGCGAGCGCCGAGCGCGAGCGCCTCGAGCAGCTGTTCGCCCAGGCTCCGAGCTTCATGGCCGTCCTGCGCGGGCGCGAACACCGCTTCGAACTCGCCAACCCGGCCTACCGGCGCCTCGTCGGTGACCGGCCGCTTCTGGGTCGGACCGTCGCCGAGGCTCTTCCGGACGCCGTAAACCAGGGCTATCTCGACCTTCTCGACACGGTCTATCGCTCCGGCGATGCCTTCACGGCGACGGCCTCGAAGCTCACCCTGCAGGGCGTGGCGGACGGGGCGGAGGTCGAGCTCTATCTCGACTTCGTCTACCAGCCGATCTTCGACGATGACGGCGCCGTTACCGGCGTCTTCGTCGAGGGCGTCGACGTCACCGACCGGGCGCTTGCCGAGATCGCCCTGCGCCGGAACGAGGCGGAATTGCGCTTCCTCAACGCCGATCTGGAGCGCCAGGTCATCCTGCGCTCCAACGAGCGCGGACTGACTTGGCTGGTCAGCCCGGACCTGCTCGGCGTGCTGCACCCGGACGGCTACTTCGAGCGCCTGAACCCGGCCTGGGAGGTCGTGCTCGGCTGGTCCGAATCCGAGATCGCCGGCCGGTCCGTGCTCGACCTGATCCATCCGGACGACGTGGAGCGCACCGCCGAGGTCGTCGGAGCCCTGGCGGGCGGCACGCCCGTCTTCCGTTTCGAGAATCGCTATCGCACCCGCGACGGCGGCTATCGCTGGCTGTCCTGGACGGCGGTGCCGGAGGGCGGGCGCTCCTACTGCAGCGGCCGCGACATCACCGAGGAGAAGGCGCGGGAGGCCGCCCTCGCCCAGGCCCAGGAGGCCCTGCGTCAGGCGCAGAAGATGGAGGCCGTCGGTCAGCTCACCGGCGGCGTCGCCCACGATTTCAACAACCTTCTGACCGTCATCAAGTCCTCCACCGACCTCCTGAAGCGGCCGGGCCTCGCCGAGGATCGCCGCCGCCGCTACGTCGATGCGATCTCCGACACCGTTGCGCGGGCCGCCAAGCTCACGGGCCAGCTCCTCGCCTTCGCACGGCGCCAGGCCTTGAAGCCCGAAACCTTCAACGTGGGCGCGGGCGTCGCCGCGATCAGCGAGATGGTCGGCACCCTGACGGGGGCCCGCATCGCCATCGTGGTCGAGGTGCCGGAGACGCCCTGCTACGTGCATGCCGATCCGAGCCAGTTCGACACCGCGCTGGTGAACATGGCGGTCAATGCGCGCGACGCCATGGAGGGCGAGGGCCGCCTGACGATCCGCGTCGGCGCCGTCTCGGGGATCCCGCCCCTCGACATCCGCGGGGACGCCTTCGTGGCCGTATCGCTGACCGATACCGGCTCCGGCATCGCCGCGGGGGACCTGCACCGGATCTTCGAGCCGTTCTACACCACCAAGGGCGTCGGTCAGGGGACCGGCCTCGGCCTCAGCCAGGTGTTCGGTTTCGCCAAGCAGTCGGGGGGCGAGGTTCTCGTCGAGAGTGAGCCGGGGCGCGGCTCGACCTTCACCCTCTATCTGCCGCGCGTGTCCGGCCTATCCGAAACCGCCAGGCCGCTCGAGGAGGCCGAGCCGCTGACGGAGGGGCACGGCACCTGCGTCCTCGTCGTCGAGGACAACCCGGAGGTCGGCCGCTTCGCGACCCAGACCCTGGCCGAACTCGGCTATCACACGGTCTGGGCGACCTCCGCCGCCGATGCCCTGCGGCAGCTCGAGAAGATTCCCTTCCGCTTCGAGGTGGTGTTCTCCGACATCGTCATGCCGGGCATGAATGGGATCGAGCTCGCCAAGGAGATCGTCCGGCGGCGGCCCGACCTGCCGGTGGTACTGGCCAGCGGGTACAGCCATGTCCTGGCCGAGGAGGGGGCCCACGGGTTCGAACTGCTGCACAAGCCCTATTCGGTGGAGCAGCTCTCACGGGTCCTGCGGAAGGCGGTGGCCGGCAGTCGTCGCGGACGGCGCGATCGACTCTGACCGCTTCAGCGGCTTCCCGGCTCGCTGGAATCGAGCTGCGCGATCAGGCTCGCGAACAGGTCGGAGACCTCGGATTCGGGCTGAGGGGCATAGGTCGCCTGCAGGCCGCCGGCGAGGCAGGCGACCAGGAAATGCGATCGCGCCCCGCGGGCGCGGGACCGGCGGACCCCCGGCTCCCGATCCGAAGAGACGGCCGGTCCGATCGGCTGCGATCGCTGCGTCTTGTCCATGCACAAGCTTTCCAAGTGTAGCGTCGCTCCGAACGCCTCACCTAACGGATGTTAACGTGGCGTGCGGAGGGAGCAATAGGCAATCCGGCCGGCCGGAGCGCTGTGCACTTTCCGATCCCCTGTGGCGGGGTCGACACGACGGTCCGGCCGATCGCTGCGGGGTCGGCGAAGAGGTGCTCCGGCGTTCGCGCCGCAAGTGCGTCGGCGCGGGTATAGCCCCAGGTCACGGCCCCGAAGGCACAGCCCGCTTCGGTCGCGGCCTGATGGTCGCGGATCTCGTCGCCGACGTAGAGCGCCGCGGACGGGGCGAGGCTGGCGTCACGGATCAGGGCACGCAGGCGCCGGGCCTTGCCGAACAGCGATGCACCGCAGGTGTAGTGAGTGAAGTGCCGGGCCGCCGGTCCCAGCGCCCGCCGGATCGTCGCCTCCCGATTCGAGCTCGCGATGCCGAGGCGCAGGCCCGCTCCGTCGAGGTCGGCGAGCAGGTCCGGCACGCCGGGAAACAGCCGGATCCCCCCAATATCCCGGGCCGCGAGCCGGTGCATGTGCCGGGTGATCAGCGGTAGCTTCCAGGCCGGAATCCCGAGATGCCGGACGATGCCCCGCGCATCCATGCCCCGGAGCGTCTCGGTCTCGTGCTCTGCGATGCGGGCGAAGCCGTAGCGGTCGGCCACGCCGTTGATGACACCAGCGAACCAGGGAAAGCTGTCGGCCAGGGTCCCGTCGAAATCGAAGACGACGAGGCGATACGGAGGGAGACTCACGATTTGAGGTGATCCACCGGGATGACGAGGCGCATCACGAGACCGCTCGGGGCCCAGTCCTGCTCCAGCGTACCGTCCAGCTGCCCGACGACGCTGCGCTGCGCCAGGACCGTGCCGAAGCCCTGCCGGGTCGGCGGACCGGTCACCGTGGGGCCGCCGCTCTCCGCCCAGGTCAGAATGTAGGATGGGCCGTCACGCCGGCCGGTGAGGCGGACGCCGCCGGTCTCGGTCGAAAGGCCGCCATACTTCATCGCGTTGGTGGCCTGCTCGTGCATGATCAGCGCCAGCGCCGTGGCGGCGCGCTCGCCTACGGCCACGTCGTCCCCGTCGACGACGATCCGCGCGCGCCCGTCCTGCACGTAGGCCGCCATGATCAGGCGCATCAGGCCGAACAGGGTCTGGCCCTTCACCGCGGGGGCGCTCGCCGGGGAGTGCGGGCGCACGTATTCGTGGGCCTGCGCCAGGGCGCCGAGGCGCTCCCGGAAGGCCGAGACGAAGGGACGGGCGGCCGGATCGGTCCGGGCCGACAGGCCGGCGATGCCGCCGACCACGGCGAAGATGTTCTTGATCCGGTGCGACAGTTCCTTGATCAGGAGGTCCTGAGCCTCCTCCGCCCGCTTGCGCTCGCGCAGGTCGCGGGTGACGGTGGCGTAACCAACGAACCGACCCTCGTCGTCCCGCACCGGGAAGATGTTGTAGAGGACCGCGATCCCCTCCCCCGTCCCGAAGTGCCGGAAGGCGAGCTCGCCCTCCCACCAGCCCTGCCGCTCGACGGCGGGCAGGACCGTTCCGGTGACGAGCGCCTGACTCTCGGGCATGAAATAGTCGAGGAGCTGCGTGCCGGCCACCGCGGTGACGTCGGGGAGTCCGACGAGGCGGCGTCCGGCCTCGTTGATGTGCTGGACGAACCCCTCCCGGTCGGCCATGCCGATGAAGTCCTGTGACTGCTCGACGATGGCGGCGAGTTTCAGCGCCTCGGCCTCCGCCCGCTTCAGGTCCTCGATATCGGTGCAGGTGCCGAACCAGCGCTCGATCCGCCCCTCGGCATCGAAGAGCGGCATCGCCCGCCCCAGGGTCCAGCGATAGGCCCCGGAATGGTGGCGCAGGCGGTACTCGACCTCGTAGGGGTCGCCGGTGGCCAGGCTGTGGCGCCAGCGCGACCAGGCCCGGTCCTGGTCGTCGGGATGGAACATGCCGTTCCAGGCCTCGCCGTCCGTCGAGCCCGGCGGGACGCCGGTGAACGCGTACCAGCGGTCGTTGTAGAAGTCGTGATAGCCGTCGGGCCGGGTGGTCCAGACCATCTGCGGCATCGCGCCGGTCATCACCCGGAACCGACGCTCGCTCGCCTCCAACTCCGCCTCGCGCGCATCGACTTCGCGGCGGGTCCGGGTCAGCTCGATCAGCGTCGCGGCCTGCCGGGCCAGCGCCTCCAGCATCTCGGCCTGCACCGGGGTGATGCCCTCGGGACGCGCGATGCCGTCGAGGACGCAGAGAGTGCCGAGGGGATAGCCCGAGCGCGAGCGAATGACCGCACCGGCGTAGAAACGGAGCTGCCGCTCCCCCGTGACGAGGGGGTTGTCGCGGGTGCGCGGATCGAGGGTGAGGTCCGGGATGACGAGGAGTGCCTCGGCCTTGAGGGCGTGCGCACAGATCGACATCCGCCGTGGTGTCTCGGGCAGCTCGAACCCGACGCGTCCCTTGAACCATTGCCGGTCCGCTTCCACGAGGCTGACCAGTGCGATCGGCGCATTGCAGAGCAGGGCCGCGATGCGGGTCAAGTCGTCGTAGACGGCTTCCCGGCCGGTCGCGGCGAGATCCAGGCTGGCGAGCTCCGCCAGCCGATCGGACTCGGTCCATCCGGTCGGCGCGACTGAGCAGGCATCGGTCGATGGCAAAAGCGGCTATCCTCGTCGGTCGCAACACATAGGATGTCTCCCGTCCGAGCGATAGCGCTAACGGTCTTCGATGTTGATCGAGGTGAATCCGCGATGGTCCGGGTCTCACGACAGTCGAGGAGTCGTCGATTGTATAGAACTATACAGTAGACGGCTCCTATCGGCTCGCGTTGGCGGCTCAGGCCGCCTTGGCGGCACCCTGGGTCGGATAGTCGACGTAGCCTTCCGGACCCTGGCTGTACCAGGTCTTCATTTCGTCGTTGTTCAGCGGGGCGCTCGTGAACAACCGTTCTGGCAGGTCGGGGTTGGCGATGAAGGGCCGCCCGAAGGCGATGGCGTCGGCTTGGCTCTCGTTGAGTGCCGCCTGCGCCCGCGGGCCGTCGTAATCCGAGTTCAGGATCAGGGGGCCGTCGAAGGCCGCCCGCATCGCCGGGGCGATCGGGGGATGATTGGACGTTCCGAACGTGCCGTTCGGGCCCGGCTCCCGCAACTCGAGGAAGGCGATCCCGATCTTCGAGAGGGCCGCCGCCGCAGCGCCGAACAGGGCCTCGGGGTTCGAATCATCCACGCCCTGGATCGCGCCGTTGGGCGAGAGGCGCACGCCGGTGCGGTCCCGGCCGACGGCCTCGGCCACGGTGCGCGTCACCTCCGTGAGCAGGCGCAGACGGTTCTCGATGGAACCGCCGTAGGCGTCGGTGCGGAGGTTCGTGCCGTCGCGCAGAAACTGGTCGATCAGGTAGCCGTTCGCCGCATGGATTTGCACGCCGTCGAACCCGGCCGTCATGGCGTTGCGCGCGGCGCGGTCATAGTCGGCCAGCAGGCGCGGAATTTCGTCGACGGACAGCGCCCGCGCCTCGGCGTAGGGCTTCTTGCCCGCGTAGGTGTGCGCGGCGTCCGGGGCCGTTGTCGCCGAGGCCGAGATCGGCTTCTGGCCGCCGAGGAAGTCCGGATGTACGATGCGGCCCATGTGCCAGAGCTGGCAGACGATCTTACCGCCGGCGTCGTGCACGGCCTTCACCACCGGCTTCCAGGCCTCGACCTGTTCATCAGACCAGATGCCCGGCGCGAAGGGCCAGCCCAGCCCTTCCTGCGAGATGCCGGTCGCCTCCGTGAGGATCAGGCCGGCGCTGGCCCGCTGGCGATAATACTCCACCATGATCGGCGTCGGCACGTGCTCGCGCGAGGCGCGGCCGCGGGTCAGCGGCGCCATGAAGACGCGGTTCTTGGCGTCGATCGCGCCGATGCGGATCGGGTCGGACAGGGAAGGCATGGAGGAAGCTCACGTTGTTTCAAGGACGAACGGACGGCGCGCGGATTTCGCCGCGCCCGTCGATGTCCTCATGTGGTCGTCGCGCCGGGCACCGCCAGACGTCGGCGTCCACTGACGCACCCCGCCCGTGCGGGCGCGCACGCGCCGTTCGATCTCAATCGACTCGCGCGGCTTCTAAGGAGCGAAGGGGCGGCTCACCCGCCTACGACGGTGCGCCGACAGAGCGATCGGTGAGATCCGGTCGGGACGCGAGCCTCCGCATGGCCGCTCCCAAGCCGGCCTCGGTTCACGGTCGCGCCTCGAAATCCGGGGTGACGCGCGTCTCCCACTCGGGTATCGCTCCTTCCATCGCTGCGGAAGCGAGAGGGCCTGTAGCTCAATGGTTAGAGCCGACCGCTCATAACGGTCTGGTTGCAGGTTCGAGTCCTGCCGGGCCCACCACTTTTCCCCTCTGTAGTCTCGCTTCTCGCGGCCCGCCCCGAAACTAGGGGTACAGTTATGGGTACAGATTGAAGTGTTTCGGCCCCACTCGGACGGTGTCCGGCGGGGTGGTCGGCGATGCGGGATCTCGGTTCGGGACCGGGCCTTCGGGCATCACGGGTCCATGGTGCCACCGGCCCCGTGTCCCGTTCCAGGCCACGCCGGGGGGAGTCATCAAGTCACTTGATGGCGTCGCTTCGCCGCCGACGGCATCATGCCGGGGACCCTGGGAGACCCCGCATGACCACCACCATCGAGCCCTTCGACGACGTCGTAATCCGCGACGTGCTGATCACCGGCACCGTTGAGGTTACTACCGACGACGAGGGTCGACGCACCGCGGGCGAGATCGAGCGAGGCCTCTGCCTCGATGTTTGGGACCCGCGGTTCCCGACGCCCTGCGACAGCTTCATGCGCAGCGACGCGGCGATCCGTGTGGTGCTGGAGGCCAGGTGGGCGCGCGCCGAGGGCGTCGTCCCATTCCGCCGGAGGGCGGCCGCCTGAGCCGATTAGGTTGCACCCCGTTTCGGGCGGGCCTCGTCCTCCAGCATCATCGCGATCACGACCGGGCAATCCGGCCCCATCGGAGCGGCGCCGTCACGTCCGATGTCTCGGACGCGTATCAGCAGCGTGCCCGTTCGTGGGCCGCTCAGCGAGCCGATCTTCGCCAGCCACCCCAGCAGGGAGTCCCGCTTTATCCGTGCCTTGAGCACGCCGTGGAGCCACTCGTGCGGCAGTTCCGGGATGACCATGGTGGCGCGGTAGAGCCGGTCGAGCTTGGCCTGCGTCTTGTCGCGCAGGGCGGTCGCCTCCGTCAGGGCCGCCACCCCCTTCGCCGGGCGTGCGTCGGCCTCGATGCCGGCGAGGACAGCCTCGATCTCCTCCACGAGTTCGACCTGAGGCTTCAGGGTCGCCTCCAGCCTGAGGATCGCGTTGGCGGTTCGCACGTGGTCCGGTGTCATGCGTATGCCCTCCCTCGTGGGAGGGACCGTGCCGGATCGCGGTTACGCTCCCCTTTCCGCATCGGGAGTTATCCATCGTGGGTTGGTCTTGGGGGCGAGGTTACGGCCCGCCTCTCCGTCCCGGATCTAGGACTCGTCGCCACCGGCCTGAACGGGACGGGCCAGGCCCTCCCACGGCGCGCTCCGTTCGGCCTCTCGAATTGGGGTCATACGACAGCCGTGGCTATTCCCCTCAACCCCTGTCGGGGTCCTCCACTCCGTTCCGGCGCTGCGCGTGCGGGTCGCCCTCGACCGTCTCCAGGCCCTCCCATCGAGGCCGCATCGGGCGGCCAGCAGGAGAGCACCATGGCCCAGGACATCCACCAGATCGTCACCGACAAGATCGTAGCGACCATGGAAGCCGGCGCGGCCGGACAGTGGACCTGCCCCTGGCACCGGACCGGCGGAAGCCTCCCCCGCAACGCCCTGACCGGGAAGGCCTATCGCGGGATCAACACCTTGAGCCTCTGGGTCGGCGCGCAGGCCGCCGGATATTCGGACGACCGCTGGGCCACCTACAAGCAGTGGGGCGAGCTCGGGGCCCAGGTGAAGCGAGGCGAGCGCAGCACCATCATCGTCTTCTTCAAGGAGCTCGACGCCGAGGACGAGGACGGCCGGAAGCGGATCGTGGCCCGGGCCAGCTACGGGTTCAACGCCGCGCAGGTGGAGGGCGCGCCTGAGGCCGGAGAGCCCTTCCCGGCGAGCGAGTGGAACCTGCCCGAGGTGTTCGACGGGTTCGTCGAGCGCACCGGCGCACGGGTGATCCATGGCGGGGACGCCGCCTTCTACCAGCCCTCCGAGGACCGGATCGTCATGCCGCCCCGGGACCGGTTCCCGACCGCCCAGGGCTACGCTTCGACGATGGCGCACGAGCTCACGCACTGGTCTGGGGCCAAGGGACGCCTCGACCGGGATCTCACCGGCCGGTTCAAGACGCAGGCCTACGCCGCCGAGGAGCTCGTCGCCGAACTGGGATCAGCCTTCCTGATGGCTGAGCTCGGGCTGGAGGCCGAGCCGCACCCGACCCACGCCTCCTACCTGGCAAGCTGGCTCAAACTCCTCCGGAGCGACCCCAAGGCGATCTTCACCGCGGCATCCGCGGCCTCCCGGGCGGCGGGGTTCCTGACCGCCCTCCAGGCCGAGATGGCGGAGGCGGCCTAGCCGTCCCCCGAAATCCGCGGGGTGCCCGATTCGCACCCCGCGAGGACCTGCTACCGATCAGATCGGAGACCGCCATGCGCAGCGCCATCATCCTCATCCTCCTCGCGACGCCGGCCGCGGCCGCGCCCGAGTACCCCGTCCAACACACGACCGCCGAATATCTGGCGGCCTACGGGAAGGCCCAGGCCTATTCCCGGGCGCACTCGCCGCTGAAGGCCCAGCCCACCTGCAGGGAGGCCATCGGGCGGCGCGCCTCGATGGTGGTGGAGCAGCGATGCCGGGACGTCGCCGCGGGGACGCGGACGAACTGCACGGTGCGCGACTGGTGCGTGGCCATGCTCGACAACCTGTCGAGGCACTGCGCGTTCTGGCGGAGCGACGTCCCGTGCGTCTACGAGGAGGACGGCGGGGCGATCAAGAATCCGGCGACGGCGCCGCGTCCGTGATGGCGGACGCAGCCTTGGCGTTCATGCGCAATCGCATCGCGTCGGCCCGCCTCGCGACACCCTCGATGTCCGCCATCATGGACGTGACGGCTGCCCGGGCCCGGGCATCCTCCGCCAGGTCGAGGGCGGCCGCCAGGTTCCGACGGGCCGCCCGGATCTGCGACGCGGCCTTACCCAAGGCTCCAGCCTGCATCGAGGCATCCTCGCCGCGGCGTCTCATCAGAGCTCCATCACCTTCAGAGCGGCCGCGTCGATCAGGGCGCGCTCGTCGGACACCCAGCAGGAGGCGACACGGATCATCTCGACGGCCATCGCAACGACCTCATCCACCGTCATGTCATGCTTGGCGCAGGCGCCCGCCGTACTCACTTGAGACCCGCTGCCATGCGGCCAGACGGCGATGTGGCGGACGTCGGTCTCGTCAGCCGACTTAAGCATGAGGCGGAACTCGTTCGACATCTCGTTGAGGCAGATCTCGATCCCATCGCGTATGTGGACGATGTACTGACTGCTCATGTCAGCGCCCTCGTCATGGCCGAGGGCGACGCCGATCAGGCGAGGTGATCCCTCCAGCCCTGATCGTGAACCTGCGCCGGGGACACTTCAGGATAGCGATCCCGCATCATCTCGGCGACGGTGCGAACCGGTGGTGGCGGCCCGTAACCGTGTCCGACGACGTCTTCCACCGCGCGTCGGAGCGCCATCCTGGTGGTGGGATTAGTCCAGACATCGACCACCCGGAGGTAGGCCTCCCGGCATCCGGCCAGGGCGACGGCCGCCTTGATCGTCTCCCAGCGAGCGTCCTCGTCGGCTCGCGAGAAGAGATCGTCCCAAGCACCAGACCCATGCAGGTAGAGGGACGGCGTGAGGGATGCCTCCCGCAGGTCGGCCTTGCTCCGGCTACGTTCCACCATGGCTAGCAGCCCGATACCCTCGGCGTGCGCGAGCAGGTCATCGGCGGCCTTCTCGACGGCCGCGCGGGCGGCGACCATCTTGGCGACCGCTTCGTCGTTCGTCGTCATCGGGCTGACCTCCCTCGGATCGCGGCGGCGAGGGCCGCTGAGGTGTCCCAGTCGGTGACGTCCCTGAGGTCGCCCGTGTTCATGCAGGTGCACCGGTCGCAGTCGCAGGGCCGCGGTCCCTTGGGCTCGACCAGGACGGCGCAGGCCTCGCGCTCGGCCGCGACCGCCGCGGCGATGGGGTCGACGGGACGAGGCCGTATCGCCTGCAGGTTACGCACCGCATTGAGCGCCTTCACCGCGCACGGCCGGCAGACCCTCACCCGCTTCGCCCCGAACGCATGGCCCGCACATTCGCGACAGGGGCCCATGTAGCCGCCGGGGCTCCATCCATGAGGCGCGATGTCAGCATCGGAGTGGCCGTCGTCTTGGACCTCCTGAGGAGGCTCCCCCCAGCGCCATGTGGTCATGCGAATCCGTCCTCCTCTTGAAAGAGGAGATCGTCCGCCTCGGGCATGCGAGCCACCAGCCCCGCAGGCCTTCCGTGCATCGGAAATCTAGGATTTCACGATCCCGGTCAGGGCGTTGGCCTCGCCCCGAGAGGATGTCAGCACCTGTGCGCACGACGTCGTGCGCACGCTCCGGGAGACCCAAGCTTGGCTGTGTCAATCTGACTCATCTCGGGGTGTCGATTTCGGGGGTCGCGTCCAGGCAGCGGGGAAGCCCGAGTGCTTCAATCCAATGGCGGCACAACGAAATCCCAGCCGCCATGGAGGTCGACACCGTGTTCGAGAACCTGCTCCTCGCCATCCTCGCGTTCCTCGGCTTCTCGCCGGCGACGTCCCAGACCGTCCGCGTCGGCCCCGGCCCGACGGGGCGCCGTCATGCGATCCACCCGACGCCCGCCGTTGTCAGCGCGCCCTCGACGGGACCCGGTCCCGGCGGGCGTCGTCACGCCATCCACCGCGTTGCGCAGCCCGTTGTGCATGCCGTTGCGCAGCCCAAGCCAGCCGCGGCGCTGCGCAACAGGCCGACCCTGCGCGAGGCGCAGGAGCGCGCATACGCCCTCGGCCTGAGGACGACGGAAACTGTCAGGGCGATCCCGGCCGGTTTGGCGGTCCGGTACTTCCAGGCGCAGGCCGGGTGCGCCCCGTCCCAGGACGGACTGGGACGCGTGACGCGCCGGGATGCGGAGATGTCGCTCGGGCGGGACCTCGTCGCATACGTCGAGCTCTGCCTCTCGTCCGGGACGAAGCTCCTCGGCATCAGCCCGGACACCGAGACGGAGGGCGATGCCCTCTACAGGCTCCACCTGCGGAGGGCGATGGAGGACGATGTCGAGCTCTGGGAGACGGCGGCGCGGGCTCGGGACCGCCAGCGCGCCGACGCCCAGGCGGCCGGCCTCCCCCAGCCGGAGCCATTCCGCATCCCCGATGCCGTTGAGATCATCATCGCGAGACGGGCCGTCGCCGCCGCGGCCGCCCTCAAGCGCCGGGCCGAGAGTGCCGGGGGCTCCACCGGGAAGGCAGGGGGCACCGTCGTCAGCCTCCCGACGGCCGAGGCCCCGAATACCGACGTCCCGACCGTCCCCGCTGGTCCGAAGTAAGGGGAGCGTTACGCCATGGTCTCGAACGACGTTGCGCACGACGCGTTGCGCACTCAAACGGAAACAGACTTTAAGCCAGCCATGGGTGCGCAACGCACCCACGAGCCCGCCCCGGCGGTCTCTGCTGACCAGGGGCTTCGCCCCGTGGACCCCCTGAAAAAGCCTCCGGCGAAGAGGCCGATTCCTACAGTGCGGACGGCTCTAGGGCAGGTTTTGGGTATCCGCCTGACGCCCGACCTCCGCGCCCGCGTCGCCGAGGCGGCCATCGCGGCGGGGGCGTCCGACAGCGCCTGGCTCCGGCAAGTCGCCCTGGAGGCGCTGGGCGTCGAGAGCCCCGTGGATTCCGCCTCGGGCCGGCGGGTGCGCGTGGCCCCCGAGGATCAGGCGGCCCTCGCCGCGTGCGTCCGCGATCTCGGCGAGGCCACGCTAGCGATCCAGTCGAGCCGTTCGGGGGAAGCCGTCGAGGCGCTGGATCGGATGCGGCGGGTCATCATCCCAATCGTGTTGGGCTTCGAGAGGAGACCGTCATGACGTCGCGCGTTCGCATCCGGGCGGCGGCGACGGATACCTCACGGCTCGTCATCATCGAGGCCCATGGGACCGTCGACATCGGCGATCTCATCGCCACCGCGGGCAGCCTACTCGGCCCGCGTCCAGAGGCGGGCCAGACGCGGGTTGTGGACCTCACATACGAGAAGCCCGCGTCTCCCCCTAAACTCGTCAAACGGAGGCGCACGTGATCAGCGGCGCCATGAGGGGCCAGGGCGGCGACGCCCTCGCCCGCCACTTGCTCAAGGACGAGAACGACTCGGTCCACGTGATCGCCCCGCGTGGCCTCGGCAGCCCCGATCTCCTCAACCAGGTACGCGAGCTCGTCGCGATGTCGCTCGGGGGCGGGACGGACGCAACCTGCTACCACGTGCATGTCGACCCCGAGATCGAGATCTCGGACAACGCCGGTGCCCGGGCCCGGTGGTGGTCCTTGTTCGAGGCGGAGTTCCGGTTGCGTACGCAGCCCTATTGCGGGGCCGAGCATGTCAAACATTCGAGGCGCCACGAGCATCGGGTCTACAGCCTCGTGCGTCCGAACGGATCGGTCATCGACATCAGTTGGGATTTCGCTCGGCGCGAGAAGGTCTCCCGAATCTGCGAGTTCGAATTCGGCCTTGCGCCGGTGCCCTCCAAGCACGGACGCGCCATCGCCAAGGCGTTGCGCGAGGAAGGGCGCGCCGACGTAGCTGCGTGGCTGGAGGCCTCCGGGACGCTCGACGCCGAACGGCCGGTGGCGGCCCTCTCGCCGCAGGAACGCCTCGTCCAGGAACGGACGGGCGTGTCCCTCGCCTCCGTCCGGGCGGCCGCCCTCACCGCATGGCACGCGTCCGAGGATGGCGAAGCCCTCCGGGCCGCGCTGCGCGAACGCGGCCTCCGGCTTCATGCCGGGCGGTCCGGGCCCATCGTCGTCGACGCATCCGGAACGGCCCACCTCCTCACGCGCGTCATCGGGGCCGCGTCCAAGGCGACCGACGGCAAGCGCATCCCGGCGGCGGACGTCCGGGCGCGCCTCGAAGGACACCCCCTCACTCAGGCAGGAGACACAGATGGATCAGGCGATCATGGAGCGCCTCGCGGCGCAGGACCGGATGCTGCAGGCGATCCTGTCGGCGCTGGCGCCGGCGGAGGAGGAAACGGGGCCGGGGCTGGGGGATCTGATCGAGGCCCTGCAGGCCCTGACGACGGCGGTCGAGATGCAGGGCGAGGAGATCCGCGGCCTGCGCTCGCTCGTCTCCGCGGCCTAGGTGTCGTCGACGGGCGTGCCCTTGCGCGACGACTTCGCGCGCTCGACGCGCGCCGCCTTGCGGAGCTCGACATGGCGCGCCAACGCCTGGGCAACGGCGTCGCCGTCGCGGACATGTGGGGCGTCGGCCGGCTTTGAGGCCTCGACCTTGGTCGGGGGCGCTCCCCCGACCGCATCGATAGCATTCCGGATGCGGGCGATCTGGCGCTCGGCGGCGGCCTTGAGCCTCGTAAAGACATCGGGCGTCGGACGTCCCTCCCAGTTCGCCCAGCGGCGGATCTGGCGCTCGTGCTCGTGAACGTCGCGTCCGACGCGCCCCATCCAGTACTTCCCGTAGAGGGCCTGCCCGAGCGCGGCGATCTGCAGGATCAGGGCCGGCCTGACCATGGGCACCGGCCGCGGGAGGAATTTCCCGTTCGCGTCCCGAGGCGCCGCCCGCACGGCGTGGTAGGAGTAAAACAGGCCGTCCTCGACATCGTCGACGCTGTCGGGCTGCACCTCGGCGACGGCCTCCATGGCAGCCGTCGCCGAATGGGCGGCGATGGCCTCCTCGATGTCGGTCTGCCGGTATACCGGCTCGGGCTCGCGGGCCGGGGCAGCGCGCGGGACGGGCGGGATGGGTCTTGGCGGGCGCACGCTCACATCCCCATCGAGGGGACGGGGGCGTCGTCCGGCTCGGGCTCCGGGGCCGGATCGGGCTCGGACGAGGCGACGAGGCGCGAGGTGAGGCGCGCTTTGAGGAAATGGGCCTCGGTGCTGAGCCGCTTCCCCTCGTCGAGGATCGCGACGATGCGGTCCTGCGTGATCTGCAGCAGGGCGCTCTCGACCCACTCCGGATACGGCCTCGTACCGGCGATCCAGTGGCTGATCTGGGGTCCGCCGATGGCGCGTCCCGTGACGCGCGACATGTCCGCCGCCAGAGGAGCGATCCACCGGCCGCCGTGGATGAGCGTGCCGAGGCGCTGGACGAGCTCGCGGCGGAAATCCTGGTCCCTAGTTGCGGCGGTCATCGGGGCTCCCCTTGGCGTTCGCGAGGCCGGCCTGCAGGCGGGCACGGCGCAGCTGGACCATGGCGCGCTCCCGGTTGAGGAGCGCCTCGTGATCGGTGGAACAGGTCTCGGCGAGGACCGCCCAGAGGGCGTCCTCATGGGGCTGCCGGGAAGACGGGGCGGGGCGGGGGCGGCGCGAGACGAACGGCATCAGCGGGTGCCTTCGAGGACGCCGGTGTAACCGTCCTTGACCGGGGCGGGGGCGGGGACGGTGAACGGGGCATTGAGGCGCGCCATGAACCCCTGCACCGCCTGCTGCCTCTCCACGACGCGGCGCAGGATGGCCTCGTCGACGTGGAACCCCTCGCAAGCCTGGAGGCACTCGTCGAGCGTCTTCTCCCCGGTCTCCAGCCACTCGATCCGGATCGTCTCCGCCAGGAGGACCTGGGCGGCGTGGTCGTGCATGCGGGCCTCCTCGTGCGCGATCCTCGCGGCCCGGTGGCGGGCCTCGTAGTCGGCAAGGCCGGGGTGGGCGGCGGCTAGGTCCTCGTGGGTCTCGACGACAGCGTCGCCGGTCGCCAGCAGGACGCTGTAGGCGGCGATCAGCGGCTTGTTGAAGACATTGCGAGTGTCACCGTCGATGGTGACGCTGGGGACGCGGTAGGACATGGTGGCGGGCCTGGGCTCGGTGGACACTGTTACAGTGTGCTCACGAATTCCATAGTTTGCAATAGTTGGTACGTGATTTAGTGACCATGCCCCGAGGATTTGTGGTGGGTCCGCCGCCGTGTCCGGTTCGCGTTCAGCCAGGCCGACGTAGGATGCGCATGTATTAGTACGCTCGCGAGGAGGGGGTCATGTTCGAGGGGCGGGGGATGGATTTCGAAGGCATGGGGGTGGCGGCCGGCTACGCCCATGACGTCAGGATGCTGCAGGCCCAGGCGACCGGGACGATCAACGCGGCCAACAGGGAGATCTGCATCGGGAATGCAGCGCTCGTCGGCCGCATCGCGATGGTCGAGGCCCTCACCGCCGCTCTGCGGGAGGCCTCCCCGGGACATCCGCTCATCTCCCCGACGGGGCGCTACTACCGAAAAGGCGGTGCCGAGACTGGCATCTGGCGGATCTACGACGACGCGCAGTCCGCCCGAGCCCGGCGCGACGGCGTCCCGCAGACCGAGCTCGCCCTGACCAGGGAGGAGCATGCGGCCCGGGCGGAGGCGGCGGTCCTCGCGACGCCCCTCGACGAGAGGGGTTGGTTCTCTTCGCGCTGGTACTGGAGAGGCGTTCAACACCGGACCCGGGCCGGCGCCGAGCGCGCCCGGGCAGCCGAGGCGGCCGCGCTTAGGGCGGAGGTCCTGGCATCATGAGGCGGGTCATCATCCTCGCGGCCGCGCTGGCGGTTGCACCGGCATCGGCGCAGACCGGTCCCGGATCGGCGCCGCCCCCGTACTCGACGGGCGATCAGTGGCCGACGTCGGGGGACCGCTGGTCCTACGCCGTGCAGACTCCCGCGGGACCGGGGCGGACGCGCTACGCCTACGTGGATGCCGTCCCCGACGGCCGCGCCGGCTGGACGGTGACCGTGACCTGCGGCGAGCACATCGCCACGACGGGAAAGGAGACGTCGCGCATCGTGGCGGCGGGGACCGCCGGCCGGGGGCGGATGCCGGCAATCGGCGGTGCGGCCGCATTCCCGGACGGCGCTCGGCTCTCGTTCCTGATCGGGCAGGAACCCGGGGACGCGAGCCTCGACCTGGCGTCCCAATTCACGGACTCGCGCTGCGCCTCCGGCGTGGGGCAGCTATCGCCCGGCGACTGACGACCGAGCGGCCATGGCGGCCTCGAACGCCGGCTTCCCGGACATCACGCTGTTGGCGGCCCGCAACGCGTCGCCGGCGAACAGGGCGGCCTCCTCGGTGGGCGTCAGGGCCCGGCGGCAGGGATCAGCCTCGGACACGGTCGGCCTCCTCGGCATCGAGGGCGGCGATGGCACGGTCGAGCGCCTCCTCCAGGCGGGCGGGCAGCGGCCGGTCAGGCGGAAGCTCCAGGAACCAGCGCCGGCGCGCCACGAGCTCGCGGGCAGCCTCGACGACGGCGCGGGCGGCCGGGCTCATGCCGCTCTCCACGGCGGCCGGCGGGGCGGGTCGGCCAGGCACAGCCCGATCAGCATGCCGACGACGAAGGCGATGGTGACGCTCACGGGGCGGAGACCATCTGGCGCATCCACGGCCCGTCGGGGACGTCCTGTATCTCGACGGAGAGGACCTCGGGCGGCCGCCCCGGGACATCGACCGTCCGGAGACGGAAGGTGCGCCCGGTCGGCACGGGCTCGCCGAGTGTTCCGTCGGCGTCGAGGATGAGGCGGGTCGTCTCCGCGCTCAGGGTCTCGCGGACGGTGGCGGGGGTCTCAGACATCATCGCGCGCTCCCCTTGGACCGGCGCTCGGCCGACGCCAGCAGGGCGTCGACGGTGGCCAGCTTCCGGCGGCAGTCCTGCCCGGCGGCGAGGGCGTCGACGTAGGCCGGGGCGACGTCGCCCTGGGTCGCGTCCTCGCCGAGGATCTCGGGCTCGTTCCGGCAGTGACGGAACCGGGTCGGGACCTTGGGGATCAGGACCTCCACCCGGCGGACGATGACCGGCGCCGGCGCGGCGAGATCCGGCTTGGCATCCGGACAGGCGCCGAGCGGGACGCAGGCGGCCGCGACGAAGGCGGCTGAGAGGAGTCGCCTCACCGGTGCGAGCCCTTGCGGAGCGCCCGGACGGCGTCGCGCAGGCTTCCGGGGATCGGGGCGTCCTCGGACGGAACCGCCCGTCCCGTCAGGGCATCGTGGACCGCGTCCGGGATCGTGGACGCGCCCTCCGCGTGCCCGCAGCGTGTCTCGGCCGCATGGAGCGCCGCGGTGTAGCGGTCGGCGTCGGCATGGGCCTGTGCGCCCTCGGCGTTCGTCGTCACGGCCAGGTCGGTCAATTGCTGCGCGAGGCCCTCGGCCGTCGAGGCGCTTTCCTCGGCCGCGGCGGCGGCCTGCGCCACCTGCGCCTTCAGCGTGCCGACCTCCAGCGTCAGGGCAGAGACCTT
Organism: Methylobacterium sp. Leaf94; assembly: GCF_001426045.1. Taxonomy (NCBI): domain Bacteria; kingdom Pseudomonadati; phylum Pseudomonadota; class Alphaproteobacteria; order Hyphomicrobiales; family Methylobacteriaceae; genus Methylobacterium; species Methylobacterium sp. Leaf94. The sequence continues at coordinate 83,674 of NZ_LMRM01000056.1, read as the reverse complement.
GGCGCGGCCGGATGCGGCCCCGCGGTCGTAGACGTGCTCGTAGGCGACGGCACCGGAGACGGCGACCGCCAGCGCGAGGACGACCCACAGGACCAGTTCGATGATCCCGGCCTTGGCGTGCTCGACGAGTCCGCCGAGGCCGGGGACGAGGGCGACGAGGGAAAGGATGGGCAGCATGATCAGTGACCCTCGCCGGGCGACAGCTTGACGTTTCGGAACGCCTTCTCGACGGCGGCGGCGCCGTCGGTGGAGAAGCGGGTCATCAAGACGGAAGGGGCATCCACCGTCAGGGACGTGAGCTTCCGGCACGGGCAGGCCGCCCGGGCGACGAGGACCGCCTTGACGGACTCGACGAGGGCGCACCACCCGAGGAGGGCGCAGACGGCGACGACGCAGATCGCGGGGCCCAACATCAGGCGGCCTGCCCGACGGTCGCGGGGACCGGGCCCTCGTCGCCGGCCACGAGGACCGGATCGGCATCGGGCAGGGCCTGCTCGTGGATGGCCACGATGCGCGCATCGTCCGAGATCGCGGACGGGATCACGGTCCCGGGCGGGAGCTCGAAGGCCGAACCGGGGACGGTGTCCGAGATCCCGGCGGCGTTGTCGTTGCCCGCCTCGGGCGCCGTGGGCGTGGGCGCGGACGCCTCGGAGCCCTTGGCAAGCTGGACCGCCTTGTACAGGCCGGCCAGCACGCCGATGACCGTCAGGGCCGCGAACACGTACCGGAACACTGGGGCGATGTCGGAGAGGGACTGGAAGGTCCCGGCGTAGGTCGACGCCTGGTCGCCGATGACGCCGACCGCGGCAAGGGCGGTCGCCTTATCGGCACCGGTGCGGGAGGCGGCGACCTGCACGGGCGCGCCGCGGACGGTGGGGGCCGGGTCCGGCAGGTCGGCCTCGGCGTGGTCGTACGTCCCGGCGGCCAGCGCCAGGGAGGCGGCCTGAACCTCGGCGACGCGGCGCCCCCAACCCTTCCCGAACGACGGCCAGCCCTCCAGCTTCTTCAGGTACTGGAGCCGCATCGTGCAGAGGTCGCGGATGACGGCGGCCACCACGGCGGGCGTCAGCGCGGCGATGGCGGCCAGGGTCTTGGTCCCGATCACGCCGTCGATGTCGCCGGCGTACAGCTTCCGCCCCTTGAGAACGGTCTGGAGGTACTTGTTGGCCCGGCCGACGCCGGAGTTCACGCCGAAGTCGACGACCGCGTAGTCGAGGCCGCCCGGCAGGTCGTCGCCGTGGACGCGGGCCCAATACTCAGCCTTGTAGATGGCGACCGCCTCGGCCTCGGGCAGCGCCCGGACGTCGGCCTTGGTGACGGGGTGGCCGCGCCATGCCGACAGGGTGGCCTGGGTGATGCCTCAGTTGGTCGGGCCGCCCGGGTCCTTCGGGTTGTTCACGTAGCCGGCCTCGTGGGCCAGGATGCGGGTGATCGAGGTCGTGGCGTTGGTGGCGGACACGGTCAGGACCTCGTGCGGGTGCGGCGATGAATGGGAGCCGGGGCGGGCGGCGGGTTTCCGTCGCCGTCGTCGGGCCGGAACGAACGGCGCAGGATCTCGCCGTGGTCGTGGAGCGCCCGGGTAAGGTCGGTGCCGGTCCTGATGAGCGAGAAGCCCATGTCCCGGTCGACGGGATCGAAGGCGAAGCGCGGGAGGCCGGGGACCGTGTCGGCCGGACGTCGCGCCTCCTTGATGCGGGAGACGACGTACGTGGCGCCCGCCAGGGTGCCGCCGACCGCGATGGTCCCGATGGCCTTCAGCGCGTCGGCCGGGAGGTTGATGATCGCGTCGAGCCACTCGGTCACGGGGCGGCCCTCGAAATGATCTTGGCTCTGGCGTCGTTGCGGCCTTGGTCCCAGATGGCCCGGAGCGCGCAGTAGGCGTCGACGATGGCGAGGACCCCGTAGGCCCCGACGCCGGTGTTCCAGCCGGGGTACCCGTCACGGGACAGGAGGAAGGCCAGGCCGCTCCAGACGCAGGCGCCGACGGCGGCGGTGATGAAGCGCAGGCTTGGCGAGTGCCTCTTCGATCCGTTGACCCAGAGGCCGATCATGCGGATCAGCGCCACGCCGAGGAGGGCGGCGCCCCACGTGCCCTCGGGGGCGATGGCGGACCAGGCGTCGAACGTCGGGCGGCTGAACGTGGCGCCCGGCAGCAGCAGGGCGACCGCGACGCCAAAGAGAACCAAGGCGCCGACCCACTCGGCCTCGCGCCGCTGGTGGTGCCCCTGGAAGGGCAAGCCGTACCTGTTCATCGACCGCTCCCCTTGCCGGAAGCCCGGGGCGCCTCGGCCTCGGCCACAGACTCGGTTTCGGGCTCGGAAGGCGCCTCGACCTCGGGGGCGGGCTCGGGCGCCGCGGCCAGGGCAGGCACCAGGTCGGCGTGGCGGACGATGCCGGTCTTGCCGCACCGGCCGCAGTGGACCTCGGACCAAGTCATCCCCGGGGCGAGGAGCGGGCGGATGCCGGCCCGGCACGCATCGGCGTCGGCGCATTCATCGAAGGAGAAGGCAGTGGCGGTCACGGGAGGTACTCCGCGTCGAGGCACGTCCGCTGGCGGCGCTGGACGGGCGCGGTGGGTCCGGAGGGCTCCGGGTCGACGCGCAGCTTCTTCGCCAGGACGGTCACGACGGCGCCATCGACGGTCACCCCAAGGGCCCGCTCGGCGTACCGGCGGACGGCGTGGTCGGTGACGCGGGCCCGGACGGAGTGGGGGTTGGCGCGCATGGCGTCACGCGGCCCAGACGCGGAGGCTACGGGGCAGGCGGATGAGCAGGTGGCGGTAGTTCAACGACACGGTGACGGTCCCTGGGGTGGCAGGGAGAGGGTCAGGGAGCGGGACCAATTCGGATAGGTCACCCGCGCCATGTCATTGGCCCGATGGTCCCGGATCGAGGGAACCAATGGAACCAAACGACGAAGCCCGCCCAACCTGACGGTTGAACGGGCTTCCCTGGATGTGCTGCATCTAGGACCTGTCGGCGAAGGCGATTATACCCCCGTTATCCCTTCCCGTTCAAGCGGATACGGCGTCGGCGGAGCAGGTTCCGGCAGCCAGGAGACGGGCGATGAAGGCCGGCAGCGGAGGCCGGAGTGACGAGGCGGACGGGACGGATCGAAGCCCAGGGAAGGTCGCCACGGCACCCCCGGTGCGAGGCCCGCTATCCGTGTTCATCGCGGCACCGGACGCCATTCTCGGGCTTCCCTGGGGATCGAGGGTCGGGGACAGGACCGAGATGGCGGCGGGACGGGCCGGAATGGCGTCTCCGGGGGTGTCGGCGGCAGGCGTTTCGCCTGAGGGGGGCAAAGCCCCCGGCACAGCCACTATAGAAGTGGTCGAACCGTGAGGAGAGGAGATGGACCCGTCCTTCGAGGTCTCGCAAGCGATTTCGACGGCGGCCTCGGTCACGGTCTCGGTCGGAACCTCGGCTCCGGCCTCGGCCATGGCCCGGCGCAGACTGGTCTCGCCACGGCGCCCGGCGAATGCCGCCACGATCTCGCGCATCGCCTTGCCGGCCGCCTTCATGGCGAGGGCCTCGCGACCGTTGGCGAGTCTGGCGGACACCGTCACGACGAGGGGCGTGGCACCGGCCTCGGCCCGGCGATCCGCGGACCGCTGCCTCTCCGACCGCACCACGCCACCCGGCAGCAGGGCTCCGGCGCCGGCGCCGCGCAGGGTTTCCTCGGAGACGTCGTTCAGGCCGAGCAGGCTCAGCATCCGCGCCTTGCTGTAGACGTACATGACCGGCCGCTCGACGCCGTCATGGTCTCGGGTCTCCCCGGTCTCATGGCGCCGCAGAACCCGCTCCAGGGCGCCGAGGCTGGTCCGGAGCTCGGCCTCGGGCAGGCCCGCGGGACCGGCCAGACGCTCCGCCCACGAGGCGGCGGTCCCGCCCTCGGACTGCGCGAGGGCGCAGGCGCTCAGGAACGCCCACAGGTCCCGCTTCCCGACCTCTGGGGTGCCGCCCCACATCACCCGCACGGCATCGAGGGCCTGCACGACGGACGGCCAGTAACCGCCGGAAATCCGGCGGACAGGCGCCTGATCCTCGACGACCCTGATGCCGGCGGCCTCGGCCTCGGCGCGACGGGCCTGGCGACCGGCCTCGCGGATCTCGTACTCCGCTTGGCGCTCGGCCTTGAGGCAGACCATCTGGTCGCGGGTGAAAGGGAGGAAGGACGACGCGAGATCCTCGAAATCGTGACGCTCGACGTCCGTCCAACTCGCCGGCCACACAAGTCTGGCGACCTGGCCGCTCTTACCGTTGTAGCTGCCGGCCAGTCGCAGGACGCGGGCGGTGTCGATGGCGCCGCGGTCGATGCCGGTACCCCGCCAGACCGTCGCCATGACCTCCTCGTGGGCGACGACCTTAGGGTCCTGCCGACGGGTACCGCTGGAGGTCCTCACGGTCCTGGACGGCTTGCCTTCCTTCGGCCCGACCAACCAGCGCTGCACGGCGCGATGCCGTCCGGTGACCCCCGGCGTCGCCTGCAGAGGTTGATGAAGCCAAACACAATGCAGGCCGCGTCCGCTGAAGACGATGTAGCTCGGCAGAGGCTTCCCGGCATCCCTTAGGCGCTGGATCAGGATGCCGGCCATCTCCTCGGGGCTGCGCCCGCGAAACTCGGCCTTGTCGTGGCAGTCGACGTCCGCGATCAGGTCTTGAAGCTGCACAAGGGACGTTGAGCCCCGGGCGCCGTAGAAGCGCTGCATCGAGATGTGGGTCGCCCAAAGCAGGGCGTCCGAGGTGGCGAGTTCGCTGACGCTGACGACCTTGGTCTCCCAACGATGCCCGCCGTCGCTGCCCTGGGTAACTCGCATCAGCGAGACCTTACCCTTCACGCCGGGCAGGTCGGGGTGGAGCACGCGGGCATGGGCGCCGCGCGGGCTAGCGTTGACGCGAGTCTGGTACTCCGCGCGCATGGCCACGATCTCGGCCTCCGGACGCAGCATCGGTGCGAACGGGTCGAGGCGAGCAGGGGCGATGGCGGGGAAGTGGAACAAGCGCGACGGTCCAATGGCGGCATCGGGGCAGCACGACCCGAAGCGACTAGAGGATTGTCCCACCCGACCTCGAAATCCGCCAGAGACGGGCCTTGCCGCCGGCCGGACGCGAACCGTCGCATAGGCGTCGGAGGGTTGGCGAAAGGGGTTGAGCCGAGCAACCACAGCGCCCATCAGGCGCAAGGGATTGCCGTTCGTCCTCGCCGAAGGTGAAAACCTATCTGAGGCCCAGCCCCAAGCCCTCCCCCGCCCCTCAGGAGGCCGCCGGACGGGTCGTTCGATAAAAAGAACGTGCGCAAATTACAGGCAGTCCAGTTTTGGCTGCCTACCTGCTAAGCAATGAGGCTGTGAGCCTCCGAAATGGCTATCTAGACCTTCATGGCGCGTAGCCTAGATCGCGCCACGCCCGTCCCGGCATCGTCGCGCGCATGGCCTACCCGTTCAAAGTCCGCATCGCGTCCGACGTCGGCCCCCTCATCGAGGACTGGCGCGACCCCTTTGTCTCGACCGTCGGCATCGCCAAGTACCGGCGCGCTGCCGGCTGGGCCATGGACGAGACCGCCAAGGCCGCCGTCGTCGGCATCCGCAAGCAGTTCCACAAGACGCTCAAGCGGAACACGCCGTGGACGCAGAGCGCGATCAAGTACACGAGGTCGGGCGTCGTCGGCCTGAACCAGATCGAACGCAACGACGCCGGCGACGGAGTCTGGGCGTCCGTCGAGGTGATGCCGAAGCAGAGCACCTACCTGAAATATTTGTTCGGGGTCGGCGACAACACCCGCCTGCCCGGCGACGTCGGCTTGGCTCAGGACAGGATCCTGATCCCCTGGTGGGAAAACATCAAACTGACGCAGGGCGTCACCCCGACCCAGTACGGCGGCGTGCCCACCGGGTTCCTCGCACGCCTCGCCCGCGAGGTGCAGGGCACCAAAGCGCCGAAGCGCTCCGGCACGCAGAGCCGCTGCAGCATCTACAGTCCAGGAGCAGGCAGAGCGCAACCACGTCGATAACGCCTTTGTCGCCGACGCCGCGATGAACTCGTTTGAGACCGGCGTCGAGGCCTAGATTGGAGGCGGCGGGATCAGTGCGGCCAGCCCCGTCAGGACCGCGCTGGCGGCGGCTGCCAACGCCGCCCATCGGTTCCATTTCGTCTGTTCTTTCAGGGTGTCGTGAAGGTCGATCCGGTTCCCGCTCGCGTCCTTGGAGATGAGGTAGCCCCCCGGCATAGCTCCTACTCCGCTAGTCTCTGGGGGGGCGGGTACGCTCACGACCGTCGATTTGTACCAGCAGGCGGCGGCAACGAAGGCCGTCACGGCCACCAGCCAAGGCAAGGTTCCACCGACCGTCATACGCATCCCCAGGCTTCCAACCACTTCACCATAGGTCCCCGCAGGCGCGTGGCCTAGATTGGGACACGCACCGATAGGCAGCCTCTTTAAGTCACCGGAGAAGCTCTTTTGCCCCAAGCCACTGCCATTACGAGCACGAGCAGGACACCCGCAGCCGCTGCCGTCGTGGACGTCCGGTGCGCGCGCGGGTACAGGGCCGCATCGATCTCGCAGGGCGACGGCGGCATTCCCTCTTTGGACGCCGAGATCCTGAGCTTTGAGTTAGTACTGGCGTCGAACCCCCCTGCCGGTCATACCGGTGTTCGCCCGAGACCTACGACTACGTCGAGGTCGAGGAGGTGCTCAACATGTCCGGGATCGCGGACGTCGGCTTGCTGTTCGGCGCCCCAATCATAAACATGCATTCCAGCTACAGCAGCTGGAACGTCATCCGCGTGATCAAAGCTGCCCGAGTGGAGGGACATAATTAGTCTCCCAGGCCTATCTATTTGACCGCAAGGATTTATCCAATATTATCGACAAAGTAGCCGAATTTGATTCCGCGAGCATCCGGGAGTTGCTGCGGAAAATATCAATACCGGTCGTGAGATGCTTCTCCGGCGTCGGTACGGTCGGCACCCATTCTAGTATCGCCAATTCGGCAGCCTACTGGCGATCGGGAGGCGCACATTCTCTCACCGGCGCGACCGGATTAGCCCGCGCTTCTTTGCGATGATATCGATTGTTAATATGGTGACGATATCAGAAGGCAGGAGCGAAGAGGATAAAAGCATGCCACTCAACATTGGAAGCAACGGTTGGGACATTGACGTTGAAGCAGCATTTGATGCGGTTCTTGAAGCGGCAGAGCACATGGTAAAGACCCAACAGATACCTGGCGTCATGTCAACATGGGCATCAGGGGAAGCTCTCGTATAATCCTTTAAAGGGTGCGACATCGTCGATAATCTATGCCAAGACCAACGGGACGAGCTCGCTGATTGTATTGAGGGTTATTATGAAAGAAAAAAAGAAGACGGTACGGTTTTCTAAAACCTGATCAATGAGCTGCATTTGATAGGTCAACTTGGCAATCGATAGAGTAAAAATAGGGTGATAATTTTTTAAAATGTCTTAGGCTGCGATTGGTAAGGAACTAGTACGTACCGCTCTTTTCGCCGCTAACAGCCATTACATGGATCGGAGCATGATCGGTGTCCGAATGCATCGCCTACGGGCTGATCGCGATCATCGAGGAAAGTAACGCAGATTTGGTTGCCGCCTGGAAAGAGGACTGCGTCCGGACGATATCATCTGCACCTTGGCGACTTCGCCTATAAGTGCATCCTGGTTTACGCCGCATCGATCCAGGCGCGCCTGCATGGCCGAATTCACCTAATTCGGGGCAACCACGACCACGGCCTGGGCGAACGTTTCAAATGGGCCGGCCCCGTCGTCGACGTCCAAAGGATCTACGTCCAGGACCCGGGGATGCCAGAACGCGTCGCCCTATGGGCCAGCCACTATGCGCACGTGACGTGGCCTAATGCCTGGCACGGCGACCTTCACGTCTATGGGCATTCCCACGGCGGCATCCCGGCCACCCGGACGAGCCTGGACGTTGGGGGCGATTGCTGGGATTGGCGGCCGGTTACCCTGGGGGAGATCATGGCGAGGATGGCGGCGTCCCCTGCCAATACCTCGTCATGCTGACGATGCGTCGGTGCCCGCTCCGGTCGGTTCATGAAGGTCGCTTCACGAACCCGATGTCGGCGGCCACGGACTTAAGCCGCTCGGGCTCGCGCTCCTTCCGCTCCGAGTACCTGTCGACGAGGTAGTCGGCGCGCTCCCGCGTCAGCAACGTGAACCTCACCAGTTCCTCGCAGACATCGACGACACGGTCGTAGAGCGGCCCCGGCTTCATCCGCCCGGCTTCGTCGAACTCCTTGTAGGCCATCGGGACCGAGGATTGGTTCGGAATGGTGATCATCCGCATCCAGCGCCCGAGCACGCGCAGGCCGTTGACGGCATTGAATGACTGCGAACCGCCCGAGACCTGCATCACGGCCAGGGTCCGCCCTTGCGTCGGGCGCACCGACCCTTCCGACAGGGGGAGCCAATCGATCTGGCTCTTGATGACCCCGGTCATGGCGCCGTGCCGCTCGGGGCTGACCCAGACATGCCCCTCGGACCAGATCGAGAGGTTCCGGAGTTCCTGGACCTTGGGGTGGTCGGCCGTGGCGTCGTCGGGCAGCGGCAGGCCGTGCGCGTCGTAGATCCGCGCCTCGCCGCCCATCGCCTCCAGGAGGCGTGCGGCCTCGTAGGCAAGGAAGCGGCTGAACGAGCGCTCCCGGAGCGAGCCGTACAGGATCAGGAAACGCGGGGCGTGGGTGAACGGCGTCTCCACGTGCAGGTCGGCTGCCGTCGGGACCACGAAATGCCCTTGGCTGAGGTTGGGCAATCCATCGGCGGAGGGTTGGAGGGGCTTGTCCAAGACGTTTCGTTCCTCTACGTTTCAACGATGGTTGAGATATTGACATCATGATGGACGAACGGCAAGCCGTGGCCGCCTTCGCGGCCCTCGGCCAGGAGCATCGCCTGCGCATCGTGCGCCAGCTCGTCACCGCCGGGCCGGAAGGCATGGCGGCCGGCATGCTGGCCGAGGCGGTCGGCGTTTCGGGCACCAACCTGTCGTTCCACCTCAAGGAGCTCAGCCATTCGGGGCTGGTCACCTCCCGGCGGGAGGGGCGCTCGATCATCTACAGCGCCGCCTACCCGGACCTGTCGGAGCTAATCCAGTTCCTGATGCGCGATTGCTGCCAGGGCCGACCCGAGGTCTGCGCCCCCGCCGTCGCGGCCTTGTCCGCCTGTTGCCTACCCACGGGAAACACCGCCAATGCCTGACCGCGTCTACAACGTCCTATTCCTCTGCACCGGCAACTCCGCCCGCTCGATCCTCGCCGAGGCGATGCTGGCCAAGGACGGCAAGGGTCGCTTTTGCTCCTTCTCCGCTGGCAGCCAGCCGAAGCCGGAGGTGAACCCGATGGCGCTCCAGGTCCTGCGCGAGAGCAACTATCCAACAGAGGGCATGCACTCGAAGTCGTGGGACAAGTTCGCCAAGCCCGACGCACCGGTCATGGATTTCGTCTTCACGGTCTGTGACAACGCCGCCGGCGAGGCCTGCCCGTTCTGGCCCGGCCAGCCGGTGACGGCGCACTGGGGCATCGAGGACCCTGCAGCGGTCGAGGGTAGCGAGATCGCGCGCAAGACGGCCTTCGTCACCGCCCAGCGCTACCTCAAGAACCGGATCTCGGCCTTCCTCGCCCTGCCGATGGCGAGCCTCGACCAGGTCTCCCTGACGTCCAGGGTTCGCGAGATCGGCCAGCAGGCGGGCGCCACCTCGCCCCGTCCGGAGGTCGCGTGATGGACGTCGTCATCTACCACAACCCGGATTGCGGCACGTCCCGCAACACCCTGGCCCTCATCCGCAATGCCGGCATCGAGCCGCACGTGGTCGAGTACCTTAAGACGCCGCCGAACCGTATCCTGATCCGCCAGCTCGCAGATCGCGCCGGCGTCACGGTCCGTGACCTCCTGCGGGAGAAGGGGACGCCCTACGCCGAGCTCGGCCTCGCCGACACGTCCCTGTCAGACGACCGGCTTCTCGATGCCATCGAGGCACACCCGATCCTGTTGAACCGCCCGCTGGTGGTGAGCCCGAAGGGCGTCGCCCTCTGCCGACCTTCCGAGGCCGTCCTCGACCTCCTGCCGGCCCAGCAAGGCGAGTTCGTCAAGGAGGACGGCGAGCGCGTCGTCGACGAGCACGGCCGGCGCGTCGCCACCGCCTGACCCGCCCTGAAAGCCCAAGAACAAGAAACGGTCCCGATGCTCGCCCTCGCCATCTTCGTGGTCACCCTCGTCTTCGTCATCTGGCAGCCGAAGGGGTTCGGGATCGGATGGAGCGCCCTGATCGGGGCCGCGGTCGCGCTCGCCACCGGGGTCATCCATCCCGGGGACATCCCGGTGGTCTGGCACATCGTCTGGGACGCCACCTTCACCTTCGTCGCGCTGATCATCATCTCGCTGCTGCTCGACGAGGCGGGCTTCTTCCACTGGGCGGCGCTCCACATCGCCCGCTGGGGCGGCGGCCGGGGGCGCCGGCTGTTCCCCCTGGTGATCCTCCTCGGGGCGGCCATCGCGGCGGTGTTCGCCAACGACGGCGCGGCACTGCTGCTCACCCCCATCGTGCTGGCCATCCTGCTCCGGCTGAACTTCAAGCCGGCGGCCGCCCTGGCCTTCATCGTCGCCTGCGGGTTCGTCGCGGACTCGACCAGCCTGCCGCTGGTGATCTCGAACCTCGTCAACATCGTCTCGGCGAACTTCTTCGACATCTCCTTTAGCCGCTACGCCGCCGTGATGGTGCCGGTGAACCTCGTCTCGCTCGCCGCGACCCTCGTGGTGCTGTGGCTGTTCTACCGGCGCGACCTTCCGGCCACGTACCCCGTGGCCGAGCTTGAAGCGCCTCGCCACGCGATCAAGGACCCGCTGGTCTTCACGGCGGCCTTCCCGCTCCTCGGTCTGCTTCTGGTCGCCTACTTCGTGACGGCCCCGTTCGGCGTGCCGGTCTCGGTGGTCACCTGCGCCGGCGCACTGGTCCTGCTGGCGCTGGCCAACCGCAGCCGCGTCATCCCCATTCGGAAGGTCCTGACGGGGGCGCCCTGGCAGATCGTGCTGTTCAGCCTCGGCATGTACCTCGTCGTCTACGGCCTGAAGAACGCCGGCCTGACCGACCACCTGGCGCAGGGGCTCGTCTGGCTGTCGGGCCATGGTCCGTTCGTCGCCACCATCGGGACCGGGTTCGCCGCCGCCATCCTCTCCTCCGTCATGAACAACATGCCGAGCGTGCTGGTGGGTGCGCTTTCGATCCAGCAGGCCCCGGATCTCTCGCCGTTGATGCGTGAGCTCATGGTCTACGCCAACGTCATCGGCTGCGACCTCGGCCCGAAGTTCACCCCCATCGGGAGTCTGGCGACCCTGCTCTGGCTGCACGTCCTCGACACCAAGGGCCAGCGCATCACCTGGGGCCAGTACATGCGGGTCGGCCTGGTCATCACGCCGCCGGTGCTGCTCGTCACACTGGCTGCCCTGGCGCTGTGGCTCCCCGTGCTGGGGGCTCGGTAGCGCGCCGATGGCCCCGACGCGCCGCTGGCCGGTGATCCCGGCCCTGGGCGTCGTCCAGATCCTGACCTGGGGCTCCTCGTTCTACCTCTTGTCGGTGCTGGCCGCGCCGATGTCGAAGGATACTGGATGGCCCCTCGGCTGGGTCATCGCGGGCCTGTCCCTCGGCCTCCTCGTCGCTGGCATCGCCTCGCCGCGCGTGGGAGCCTTCATCGGGGAGCACGGCGGTCGGCCCGTCCTGGCTTTCGCCGCCATCGCCCTGGCGTTGGGCCTGACGATCATTGGGCTGGCCCCGAACCTGCCGATCTACCTGGCGGGGTGGCTCCTCATCGGCCTCGGCATGGGGACTGGCCTGTACGATCCGGCCTTCGCCACGCTTGGACGCCTGTACGGTGCCGAGGCGAGGCCCGCCATCACGACCCTGACCCTTTGGGGCGGGTTCGCCAGCACGGTCTGCTGGCCGCTGTCGGCCTTCCTGATCGAGCGGGTCGGCTGGCGCGGGACCTGCCTCGCCTATGCCGGGCTGCACCTCTCGGTCACGCTGCCGCTCGTCCTGATCGCGATCCCCCGACCGCCCGCACATCCGGTCACGCGATCTGAAGGCGCGATCCCCGGCGTCCGGCTCGATGGTCGGGAGCGTCGTGCCTTCCTCCTCATGGCAGGGGTGCTGACCCTCGGCGGCACGGTGATGGCCATGGTCTCGGTGCACCTCATCACGCTGCTCCAGGCCCGAGGCGTGGCGCTCTCCTCGGCCGTGGCCTACGGGGCGCTGATCGGACCCGCCCAGGTCGGCGCCCGCATCATCGAGATGGCCGGCAAGGGACGGCATCACCCCCTCTGGACCCTGACCGCCGCCATGGTCCTGGTGGTCCTCGGGATCGCGATGCTGACGGCCGGCCTACCCTTGGTCGGGCTGGCGCTGGTCCTCTACGGGGCCGGGAACGGGATCTACTCGATTGCACGGGGTACGGTCCCCCTGGCCCTGTTCGGTCCCGAGCGCTACGCCGCGCTCGTCGGTCGGCTCGCCCGCCCGGGGCTGGTGGCTCAGGCGCTTGCACCCTCCGTCGGAGCCGTGGTCCTGACCCACGCGGGCGCGGACGCGACCTATGCCCTGCTCACCGTGCTCGCCGTGGCGAACGTTGCGCTTGCCCTATCTCTCTGGCGTGTCCGGCCGCGAAGCTAGGAAAGCGGAGGCTGCCTAGGACGTCCGCCGTGATCCAGTTCCAGATCCGGTCGTTGCCTCCGACCCGTCGCGAGCCTACTGACCCTTAAACGATTCCATAATGGTTTAAGTGTCGTGCAAGAGAAGCAAGCGCTCGACGGCTTCGCGGCCATCGCGCAGGAGACCCGCCTGCGCATCATCCGCCTGCTGGTCACGGCCGGGGCGAAGGGCATGGCGGCCGGTGCCATCACCGAGGCCATCGCCGGGGCGTCCGCGCCGCGCATCTCGTTCCACCTCAGCCACCTTGAGAACGCCGGGCTCGTGGTCAGCCGCCGGGAGGGGCGGTCGATCATCTACAGCGCGATCTTCCCGGCCCTTTCCGACCTGGTGGCCTTCCTGATGCGCGATTGCTGCGAGGGACACTGCGAGGTCTGCGACCGAGCCATCGCCCTGTTCGCCCGGTGCACCGGTCGGCCCCAGCAGGTCGCTCAGCCATCCAAGATCGCCTGCGAGGAAGCATGACGGGCCTGCGCGACACCCTCGAATGCAACCAGATCGCGATCTACTTCGCGGCCATCGGCGCGGCGGCGCTGATCGCCCTGACGCTGCCCGGCACCACGGCCCTGGAGGTCGGGATCAATCCGGCCCTGGCGCTGATGCTGTTCGTCACCTTCCTGCAGGTGCCGTTGCCGGAACTCGGCCGGGCCTTCACGCGGGTCCGCTTCCTGGCGGCGCTCCTCGTCACGAACTTCGTGGTGCTGCCGATCCTGGTGGCTGGCCTGATCCAGTTCCTGCCCGCCAATCCGATGCTGCGGCTGGGCGTGCTCATGGTCCTTCTCACGCCGTGCATCGACTACGTCGTGACCTTCGCCCATCTCGGACGGGCCGACGCCAAGGTGCTGCTGGCCTCCACCCCGGCGCTGCTGATCGCGCAGATGCTCATGCTGCCGATCTATCTGAACGTCTTCCTCGGCGAGGATGCCGCCAGGTTCGTCCAGGTCGGTCCCTTCGTGCACGCGTTCATCTGGCTCATCGCGGTTCCCCTCGGACTTGCTGCGGCCGTGCAGATCTGGGCCGGACGCCGCCCGGCCGGGCAACGGGTGATTACGGGCCTCGGGCTCCTGCCGGTGCCGGCGACGGCGCTGGTCCTGTTCGTGGTGATCGCGTCCGTCCTGCCCCAACTCGGACCCGCCCTCGACGATGCCCTGCGGGTGGTTCCTGTCTACGTCGCCTTCGCGGTGGCGGCCCCCTTGCTGGGCTGGGCGGTCGGGCGCGCGTTCCGCCTCGACGCCCCCACGGTGCGGACGTTGGCCTTCAGCGCCGCCACCCGCAACTCCCTGGTGGTCCTGCCGCTGGCCTTCGCCGTCCCCGGCGCCGTCCCGCTGCTGCCGGCCGTCATCGTCACCCAGACGCTGGTCGAGCTCCTGAGCGAGCTCGTCTACGTCCGTGTCATGCCCAGGCTCGGCCGAACGTCGGCGTCGCCGGTTCCGGCCGTCTAGGTCGCCCCCGATGATACGACGGAGCGTACCCGTGATCCCGCATCGCCACCGTCTCGTGGTGATCTCGGCCCTTGGCTCGATCCAAATCCTGACCTAGGGGGCCTCGTTCTACCTGCTGTGCATGCTCGCCAACCTGATATCGGAGGACACGGGGTGGCCTCTGATATGGGTCATTGGGGGCCTTTCCCTCGGCTTCCTCGTCGCGGGTTCGGTCTCTCCGCCGGTGGGGCTTTCGTCAGGTAGTCCCTGTCCCTTCCTCGCCGACACGCGATGTGGCATCGTCCGTTCGTGACCTTCTGGCTCGCCCTTCGGCGGCTGCTCCCGCTCCTGGCGGTACTCAGCCTCGCCCTTGCGCCGGTGACCGCATCCGCGGCCGCCGCGGGCATGCGCGCGCCGATGGCCATTCAAGGTCACGCCATGGCGATGTCCGATGAGGCCATGGACGACATGGCCGGGATGGCCATGGACGAGATGCCGTGCTGTCCCAAGGAGCGGCCGGACTTGCCCGACTGCTCGAAGGGCTGCCCCTTGATGGCGCTCTGCCTGGCGAAGGTCGCCACCGGCCTGCCGGTCGCCCTCGGACTTCCAGGGCGCATCGCAGGCGTCGAGGGGCCGACCTGGGGCGTCATCGCCTCCTTCGACAGCCTGTCCCAAGGGCCGCCCACCGAGCCTCCCCGAGCCTGAATTCGATGCCGCCGGCGCCTGCGCCGGTCGATCCCACGCGCCTTAAGGCCCGGGTCCCATCGTTTTCAGGAGATCAACGACCGTGTCCAAGACATCGTTTTCGCGCGCCCTGACGGCTGCGCTGCTCGGCCTCGCCCTCACCGCCGCGGCCCGGGCCGACACCAAGGACTACGAGTTCCAACTGGTGAAGGACGAGGCCAAGCAGGGGGAGGCCATCCTCGACGTTCGCCTCGTCGACAAGCGCACGTCCAAGCCCGTGCCGAACGCCGTCATCTTCGCCAAGCGCATCGACATGGCGCCCGACAGCATGGAGGAGATGACCTCCAAGATCGAGCAGCTGCCGTCGCCGGAGCCGGGCCTCTACCGGTTCAAGGCGAAGCTGACGATGGCCGGCGGCTGGCGCCTCTCCCTCGGGGCCAAGGTGCAGGGCGAGACCGGTACCGTCGAGAACAAGCTGGTGTTCAAGGCCACCAAGTGAGCCGGAGAGCATGGCTGGCCGGGACCCTCGCTGCGCTCGCGGCGGGAGGCCTGGGGTATGGCGCGGGGCATGAGGGCAGCCCCGTGCCGGCGCTCGTCCAGCAGGCGCGGACCGGGTTCGCCCACTGGCTGCCGAGCACGCCCCTGCCGGCTTCCCCGATACAGGCATCGGTCGCGGCGAAGGCGACGGGACCGGTCGTCTACTACCAGGACCCGGACGGTAAGCCGGACTACGCCTCCGAGCCGAGGCGCACGGCGGACGGTCGCGACTATCGCGCCGTCCGCGCGAGCGAGGACGTGCGCTTTGACGAACCCGACGAGGCGGAGGCGATGCCCGACGCCGGGCACGGCGACATGGCCATGGGTCAGGCCACGATGCCCGCGAGCGCCCGCAAGGTGCGGTTCTACCGCAACCCGATGGGCCTTCCGGACACCTCGCCGATTCCGAAGAAGGACTCGATGGGGATGGACTACCTCCCCGTCTACGAGGGGGAGGACACCGACGACGGCACCGTGAAAATCTCGCCCGGCAAGCTCCAGCGCACCGGGGTCCGGACGACGGTCGCCGAGCGACGCGTCCTGTCGATGCCGGTGCGCGCGCCCGGCGCCATCGAGGAGGACGAGCGCCGGATCTCAGTCATCGCGATGCGCACCGACGCCTTCATCGAAAAGGTCGAGGCCGTCACCACCGGCGACCACGTCCACAAGGGCCAGCCGCTCCTGCGCCTGTTCTCGCCGGAGATGAACGCGGCCGCCGCGCAGTACCTCACCGGCATCGGCTACGAGGGCGCCCGCCGTCGCCTGGAGAACCTCGGCATCCCGCCCGAGGTCATCGACGAGATCGAGCGATCCCGAAAAGTGCCTTCCACCATCACGTGGTCGGCGCCTCGCGACGGCGTCGTGGTCGAGCGCAACGTCTCGGACGGCATGCGCGCCAAGTCCGGCGACACCCTCTTCAAGCTCGTCGATCATTCCAGGGTCTGGGTCCTGGCCGACGTGACCGAACGCGACCTGGCCGCTGTGGCCGAAGGCCAGACGGCGACGGTGCGCGTCCGGACGTTCCCGGATCGCCTCTTCACCGGCACGGTGACCCGGATCTACCCGCACCTCGCCATGGCGACCCGGACCGCCCGCCTGCGGATCGAGTTGCCGAACCCGAACGGCGACCTGCGCCCGGGTATGTTCGCCGACGTGACGATCGCCACCGGCAGCGACAAGCCGGTGGTGGCGGTGCCCGACGACGCGGTCATCGACACCGGCACGAAACAGGTCGTCCTGCTCGACAGGGGCGTGGGCCGCTTCGAACCGCGGCCGGTCCGGCTCGGCACCCGCGGCGACGGCTACGTCGAGATCCGCGACGGCATCGCCGCGGGCGACCGCGTGGTCACGTCGGCGAACTTCCTCATCGATGCCGAGAGCAACCTGAAGACGGCGCTGCAGGGGCTTTCCGAGCCCAAGCCCGATCCCGGGCAACAGGCCGCCACCGAGGGGAAGGCGCCATGATTTCCCGTCTCATCGCTTGGTCGGCGAGGAATCTGATGCTGGTCCTGATCGGGACCGTTTTCGCGGTGGGAGCGGGGCTCTACGCCCTGAAAACCCTGCCGCTCGACGCGATCCCGGACCTCTCGGACGTGCAGACCATCGTCTACACCGAGTACCCCGGGCAGGCGCCCCAGGTCATCGAGGACCAGGTCACATACCCCCTGACCACCGCCATGCTGACGGTGCCGAGGTCGAAGGTCGTGCGCGGCTTCTCGTTCTTCGGGGTGTCGTTCGTCTACGTCATCTTCGAGGATGGCACCGACCCGTACTGGGCCCGCAGCCGGGTGCTCGAATACCTGAACACCGTGGCCAAGCGCCTGCCGGCCGGCGTGACCCCGACCCTGGGACCCGACGCGACCGGGGTCGGCTGGGTCTACCAGTACGTCGTGGTCGCCAAGGAACGCACGCTGGCCGAGCTCCGCTCGCTTCAGGACTGGGTCGTCCGGTTCGGGGCGTCCCGTGCCGAGGGCGTGGCCGAGGTCGCGGGCGTCGGCGGCTTCGTCAAGCAGTACAACGTCGTGGTCGATCCGAACCGGCTGCGGGCGCAGGGCATCACCCTGTCCAAGCTCCGGGAAGCGATCCGTGCGAGCAACGCCGATGTCGGCGGCCGCACCGTCGAGCTCTCCGAGTTCGAGTTCGTCGTCCGGGGGCGGGGGTACCTCAAGAGCGTCGCCGACATCGAGAGCATCGTCCTCAAAACGGATGCGGGCACGCCCCTCCGGGTTAAGGACGTCGCCAAGGTCGAGCTCGGCCCCGACGAGCGCCGCGGCATCACCGAGATGAATGGCGACGGCGAGGTCGCCGGCGGGATCGTCCTGCAGCGCTTCGGGGCCAACGCCCTGAACGTCATCGAGAACGTGAAGGCCCGCCTTTCCGAGGTCGCCGCCAGCCTGCCCAAGGGCACGGAGATCCTGCCGGTCTACGACCGCTCGCACCTGATCGAGGCGGCCATCGAGACTCTCAAGGGCACGCTGATCGAGGAGAGCACCATCGTTGCCCTCGTCTGCGTCGTGTTCCTGCTCCACGTCCGCAGCGCGCTGGTCGCGATCCTGATGCTGCCGGTCGGCATCCTCATGGCGTTCGCCGGCATGAAGGCCCTGGGGCTCGGGGCCAACATCATGAGCCTCGGCGGCATCGCCATCGCCGTCGGCGCAATGATCGACGCCGCCATCGTGATGATCGAGAACGCCCACAAGCACCTGGAACGGGCACCGCCGGACAAACCCAGGGTCGAGATCCTGATCGAGGCGGCGGGCGAGGTCGGGCCGTCGCTGTTCTTCTCGCTCCTCATCATCACGGTCAGCTTCCTGCCGATCTTCACGCTGGAGAGCCAGGAGGGGCGCCTGTTCGGACCGTTGGCCTTCACCAAGACGTTCGCGATGGCGGCGGCGGCGGTGCTGTCCCTGACCCTCGTCCCGGCACTGATGGTTCTGTTCGTCCGCGGCCGGATCATCCCCGAGCACCGCAACCCGGTGAACAGACTCCTGATCTGGATCTACCGGCCGGTCATCGCGGGAGTGCTGCGGGCGCGCGTGCTGACGATCCTGCTGGCCTTGGTCGTCCTTGCGGCGACGGCATGGCCGGCGAGCCGTCTCGGCTCGGAGTTCATGCCCGACCTCGACGAGGGCACGCTGATGTACATGCCCACCACCCTGCCGGGCATCTCGGTGACCAAGGCCGGGGACCTGCTCGCCACCCAGGACCGGATCATCAAGTCCTTCCCCGAAGTGGCCTCGGTCTACGGCAAGGCCGGACGGGCCAACACCGCGACCGACCCGGCGCCGAGCGAGATGTTCGAGACCATCGTCAACCTGAAGCCGAAGGCGGAATGGCGCCCCGGGGTCACGACGGCGAGCCTGAAGGCCGAGATGGACGCCGCGCTCCAGTTCCCCGGGGTATCGAATGCCTGGACCCAGCCAATCCGCGCCCGCATCGACATGCTCTCGACCGGCATCCGCACGCCGGTCGGGATCAAGGTGCTGGGGACGGACCTGACGGAGATGGAGAAGGTCGCCCGCCAGGTCGAGGCGGTGGTGAAGGCGGTCCCGGGCACGTCGAGCGCCTATGCCGAGCGCGTCCAGGGCGGCTACTTCCTCGACATCACCCCCGACCGCGAGGCGCTGGGCCGGTACGGCCTGACCGTCGGCGACGTGCAGGACGTGATCGGGATGGCGCTGGGCGGCGAGAGCGTCACCAACACCATCGAGGGCCGCGAGCGCTACACCGTCAACGTGCGCTACCCGCGCGCCTTCCGCTCCGACCCGCGATCCATCGCCTCCGAGGTGCAGGTGCCGATCGCCGGCGGGGGGACGGTCCCGCTCGGCGAGGTCGCCAAGGTGCAGTTGAACCGCGGCCCAACCCAGATCCGGACCGAGAACGGCCAGCTCGCGGTCTTCATCTACGTCGACGTCGCCGGTC
The DNA here is from genome assembly GCF_001426045.1 of Methylobacterium sp. Leaf94. Lineage (NCBI taxonomy): Bacteria > Pseudomonadati > Pseudomonadota > Alphaproteobacteria > Hyphomicrobiales > Methylobacteriaceae > Methylobacterium > Methylobacterium sp. Leaf94. Next base: position 64,384 of record NZ_LMRM01000056.1, on the reverse strand, counting down.
GCGACCTCGGGGGTTACGTCGCCGAGGCCAGGGCGGCGGTCGCCAACGAGGTGTGCCTGCCGCAAGGAACCTTCGTGCAGTGGAGCGGGCAGGTCGAGTACCTCGACCGGGCGACCGCCCGACTCAAGATCGTGGTGCCCCTGACGCTGCTGATCGTGTTCCTGCTGCTGTACCTCAACTTCCGACGGCTGACCGAGACCCTGATCGTCATGCTTTCGCTGCCGTTCGCTCTCGTCGGCGGGGTCTGGCTGATGTGGTGGATGGGCTTCAACCTGTCGGTGGCGGTCGCGGTCGGCTTCATCGCGCTGGCCGGCGTCGCGGCCGAGACCGGCGTGATCATGCTGGTCTACCTCGATCACGCGCTGACCGAGGTGCGCGCGGATTGCGAACGCGACGGGCGGACGTTCACCCGCGACGGCCTGAGGCGGGCAATCATGGTCGGCGCGGTCGAGCGGGTGCGTCCGAAGATGATGACGGTGGTCGCCATCATGGCCGGGCTCCTGCCGATCCTGTGGAGCACCGGATCGGGCTCTGAGGTTATGCAGCGGATCGCGGTACCCATGATCGGCGGCATGGTCTCGTCGACCGTCCTGACACTGGTCGTGATCCCGGCGGTGTACGGCCTCGTGAAAGGATGGGGCCTGCCGCGGTCCGAACCGAATGCCATCGACCCCGAGGCCCGACTTGTAACGTTATGAACAATCTGACGGATGGAACCCATGCCCACGGCCCACTCCCGATCCTTCTCAGACCCTCGGAAGGTCCGCTCCCAGGCTGTCGAAGCAGAGGTCAACGACCGGGATGGGTGGTTTGCGGTCGGTCCGCTGCCGGTCGTAAAGGGTTCGAAGCGGGCACTGCAATTGTCCGGCTGAGGAGCATCCCATGCCGATCGAGCAAGTCACGATCCGGACGCGCGACGGCGATTGTCCTTCACACGTCGTGACCCCCGCAAGCGGCGGACCGTGGCCCGCGGTGGTCTTCTACATGGACGCAGGTGGAATCAGGCCGGCGATGCTCGACATGGCTCAGCAGCTGGCTGAGGCTGGCTACATCGTCCTGCTGCCGGATCTCTTCTACCGCTACGGACCCTACGGGCCGTTCGTGCCGAAGGAAGTGTTCGCGGGCGACTTTCGCGCAGTCCTCGGGCCGCTGATGGCCACAACAAGTCCCTTGAAGGCCGCTGAAGATACAGGGGCCATGCTGGCTTACCTCGATACGCGTGCCGACGTTGAAGGCCACAAGATCGGGGTGGTGGGCTTTTGCATGGGTGGCGGCATGGCCTTGGCCACAGCGGGAACTTATCCCGAGCGGTTCGCCGCGGCTGCAAGCTTTCACGGGGGCAATCTTGCGACCGATGCGTCGAAGAGCCCCCACCTGTTCACTGACAAGCTAAAGGCGGAAGTCTACATCGGCGCGGCGGAGAACGATGGCAGCTACTCGCCTGCAATGGCCGAGCGGCTGGAGGGGGCTCTGACGGAGGCTGGCGTGCAGTTTACAACGCGGACCTATCCGGCCGCGCATGGCTGGATGATGCCGGACTTCCCTGTTTTCGACCCTGCTGCGGCAGAGCAGGGTTGGAGCGCAATGCTTGCGCTCTTCGGCCGGACCCTGCACGGCGGCGAGTGATGACATGGAGGCTGATCCAGCGTCCGCTTACCGGCAGGCCGTGAAATGGCCTCAACGGCGAGGTCGGGTCGGCATCGGCCGGACCGCTCTATGGCCAGGATGGGTGAATTGTCTCCGGTCTTCTTTCGGGAAGAGGCCAGTAGATCAGACGTCGTCGACCACAGATTTGGCAACTCGGGCGTCCCAGCCAGCCATCGCGATATCGGCGACCGCGTCTAACTCTTCCCGGCTCGCGCCATCACGGGCCAGGATCGACATGCCGTTCTGAACGGTTTGCACGAAGCGGGAAAGAGCGCGAACGTTGGTGGAGGCCGGGAGCTCGCCTGCACCCATAGCCCTCTCCAGGCACGCCTGCAGGCTCTCAAGCGTACCGGCGCGTGCCGAGCGCACAAGATCCCCGAGTTCGGCGTGGCCCTCATTCCCGACGGAGGACAGCGTCACCATGCAGCCGCGCGGAATGTCGGTGACCGACCCCGTCAAGGCCGCGGCGGAGTCCTTCAAAAAAGCCTCGACAGCCTCGCGGGCCGTCCTCGCCGTCCGGAACCGACCCCATACGAGCGCCTCGTAGGTGTTGACGTAGTGGCTTAGCGCCTCGGCATAGAGCGCTTCCTTCGAACCAAAGGCGGCGTAGAGGCTCGGCGATCCGATCCCCATCGCCTCCGTGAGTTCGGTGATGGATGTTGCTTCGTAGCCTTTGCACCAGAACAGACGCATCGCCTGGGCAAGTGCCGCCTTACGGTCGAACGCACGAGGGCGTCCGCGTCCTCGAACCTGGGGCGCTCCGGGGGGCTCTGGTCTCTGATCCGGTTTCTGCATCGCTCGATATATAAATCCCTTGACCCCAATCGCCAACATGCGTAGCAATTTCTGTGTCGAGCGATACAGAAAGGTCCGGCAATGCAGGAACTGGTTGGAAAGCGCGCCCTCGTCACCGGTGCCTCGCGCGGGATAGGTGCTGCCATTGCGGTCGCGCTCGCCGAGAAGGGCGCTGACGTGGCGATCACCTACGAGCGTTCGGCAGACCGTGCCGCGGAAGTCGTCAAATCGATCAAAAGCAAGGGCCATAGGGCATTTGCCATCCAGGCGGATTTTGCAGATCCATTCGCTGTCAAACGTGCGGTTGCCGGAGCTGCCCAGGCGCTGGGGGGCTTGGACATTCTCGTCAACAATGCCGGGATCGCTCTCTACTCAACGTTTGCGGATGTCAGCGTCGAGACGATCGATGCCCTATTCGACGTCAACGTGCGGGGACCCCTACTCGCGGCGCAGGCCGCCATTCCTCATCTCCCCGCAGGTGGGCGCATCGTGACGATCGGCTCAGCGGGTGCCGAACGCATCGTCGGCGACACGGGTGCGATCTACTTCATGACGAAATCCGCCCTGCACTCCTTCACGCGCGGCCTCGCGCGCGAACTTGGATCGCGCGACATCACGGTCAATCTAGTCCAACCTGGGTCCACCGATACCGACATGAACCCGGCAAACGGCGAGTTCTCCGACTTTCAGCGTAGCCTCAGTCCGCTCGGCCGGTATGGAACGCCAGAAGACGTCGCCGCCGCCGTCACCTTCCTGGCGAGTCCTTCAGCCCGACATGTCACCGGGGCCATCCTAAATGTGGACGGTGGACAGACGACGTAAGAGCAGGATTTCGGTGTAACGCTGAGGTGGAGTGCCGTCGGTGTCGATCGCTCCACCTCAGCGACCACCGACCTGCCAACAACGGCCGCTTTCGGAATGCCCAGGCAATTCTTTGTAAGGCTCGTATGGGTCGGGGGCCGTCCGTCAGCTCTACGAAATGGAAAAGCGGACGCTGGCTCCAAGGGCGGCGTCAGGCAGTCTCGCGCCTTTAACGAACCTTTACTTTCGATCTCACGAAGGCCGCCTCGTTCGGGGACGTCAAACCAGCGAAGGCCCAGCGGTTACAGCACACTCAAGCTAGAAACACCGTGCGTACGTAGAGCTAGAATCGTGCCCGTCCGCCTCTCGATTCGCATCGGCACGGCTATGGGCTCGAACCAAAGCTCCGGCTTAGCCCGGGACGACCTCGATGATCGAATGAGCGTGAGCACTGTGCGCAGCACATCGTAGACTGTCTCTGACACAGCGGCTCCATCCCAGTCGCTCAGAACATTCCGTTCGCGTTGGCGGAGGTCTCTGGCAGGATCTGCAGCACGTCCCAGTGCTCGATGATCCTGCCATCGGTGTCGAGCCGGAAGATGTCGATGGCCGCGTAATCGTGGTTGCCTGGCCAGTGCTGGAGACAGTGAAGAACGACGAGATCGCCTTCGGCGACGACCCGCCTCACCTCGACCCGCTTGCCCGGCCACTCATGTGCCATCCGTTCGAAATAGTTGATGAAGCCATCCTTGCCGGATGCCACATGCGGGTTGTGCTGGATATAGTCGGCGCCGGCATACTGCTCGATCGCCTCACGCGGCCGGCAATCGTTGAACATCAGCTCGTAGAAGGCGATTACGTTCGCCTTGTTCTTTGCAAGATCGGTCATGCGCTCCCCCGTGAGCATGGGCTTGGACGCCGTAAAGACATCGTCGTAGGCCGAGCTGCAGCCGCTTGCACCAGCCAAGCCTGGTACTCAGTTCCGCCCGGCTTTCGCCAAGTTGGACCGGACGACGAGTACGTGTCCGGGCGTGACGGCCGCTGGGTAGGCGCGACCGCGCAGGTTGCGGCATAGCGCGACCGCGCAGGTTGCGGCATAGCGCGACCGTGGTGGTACCGAAGTTTCCCCTCGTACAGGTACCGCCTCAGGAGAGGGAGAGGCGGACTTGTCGTCTTTGGCTCCGACTACAAGGACCTTGCGACCTACTCAGGTCCGAGGCTCCGATAGGAATTTTGCCGCGTCATGATCTGACCCGAAGCACGATCTTGCCCTTGATCCGGCCCTTCTCCGAGCGCGCGTGAGCGAGTGCGACTTCGTCGAGGGGAAACTCCAAGCCGACCTGCGGCACCACCAAGCCTCGCTCGATGAGGCGCGTGAGGGCGTCGAGCTTGCTGCTGCTCTGGCGCGAGAAGACGAAGTGGTAGGTCGCGTTCCGGCCCCAGGCGTCGATGAGGTTCTGGGGCGTCGCGGTGTCAACCAAAGTGACGACGCGCCCATCCTCGCGTAGGATGCGTGGGGAACGCGAAAGCGTATCGCGCCCAAGGGTATCCAGGACGACGTCGACGCCCCTGCCGTCGGTCAGGCGATTGACGGCGTCCACGTAGTCCTCGCGCTCGAAATCGATGACCGCCGAGGCACCGAGCCGTTCGACGAGGGCCGCGTCGCTGCCGCGCGCTGTCGCGAGGACCCGCGCGCCGATGGCCTTGGCGACCTGAATGGCGATGGCTCCAACGCCACCGGCGCCGCCATGGATCAGGACGGTCTCGGTCACCTGCAATCGGGCGCGCTCGACCAGCCCTTCCCAGACGGTCACGCCGACGAGGCTGACGCTCGCGGCCTCGGCATGAGAAATGTTGACGGGCTTCCGCGCCACGATGTCGACGTCCGCCACGTGGTATTCCGCGTACGATCCCGGCCCGCCGAAGATCCGTGCCGTGTAATAGACCTCATCCCCGACACGGAACTCCGTCACCTCTGATCCAATCTGGTCGACGACCCCGGAGACGTCGTGCCCGATGATGGCCGGCAGTTCGACCTGGTCGGCATAGTCACCGCGGCGGATCTGGTAGTCGAGCGGGTTGATCGAGGTCGCATGCACCGCCACGCGGATCTGCCGCGATCCCGGACGGGGGTCGGGAAGGTCTCGGAGTTCGAAGCTGTCGGGCCCGCCAAACCGCGTCAACACCATCGCTTTCATGTCGGCCTCCTGCTGTGGCAGGTGCCCTTGTGTCAGCCGAGGTGCCGGATGACGAACGCGTTCTCCTCACGCGACAGATGAGCTACGTTCAGCCATGACGATGCGGAGATCGCTTCCCCCGCTCGCCGCGCTGCGGGCCTTCGAGGCCGCCGGGCGCCGCCTGAGCTTCCGCGGTGCCGCCGACGAGCTTGGCGTCACGGCGACCGCCATTAGCCATCAGATCCGGCTCCTCGAAGAGACCCTGGGGCTTCGCCTCTTCCACCGCGAGACGCGCAGGGTCCGGCTCACCGCAGAGGGGTCCGTGCTGCTGCCCGTGCTACGCGATGGCTTCGACGCCTTCGCCGAGGCCATCGACCAGATCCGCGGCCGACCACCGGCCGGCGTTCTTACGATCTCGGCGCCGACCGCCTTCGTCGCCAAGTGGCTCGTGCCTCGGCTGGCCGACTTTCGCGCCGCCCATCCGGGCTACGATCTGCGTCTGCACGCGTCCGACAGCCTGGTGGACTTCGCTTGCGACGGGGTCGACGTTGCTGTCCGATACGGGCCGGGGCCCTATCCGGGCCTCGACGTCCACAGACTGGTAGTCGACCGGGTCGCGCCCGCTTGCAATCCTCGCCTCGCTGTTCGATCCGAGCGCGATCTGCCAAGCCACCCGCTGCTGCATTTCGAGTGGGCTCACGTAACCGACGAGACGCCGACTTGGGCCGCTTGGCTGCGGCAGGCCGGGATCGGCGACGTCGACGGTGGCGCGGGTATTCGTTTCAGCGACGAAGGTCACGTCATCCAGGCCGCGATCGCGGGTCAGGGAATCGCGCTCCTGTCCCTCGTGCTTGCCGCTGACGACTTGGCAAGTGGCGCGCTGGTTCAACCCTTCGGGCCGGTGCTCGACGCCCATCCCTACTGGGTCGTCCATGCACGACATCCGGCCCGGGCAGAGGATGTCGGGAAGCTGGTCGACTGGCTACGATCCACCGCCGTTTGATCAGGCAATCCTACTACCCATGGTCTGTTTTGGGTGACACTCGCAGCAACCTGTACGACTAAGTTGGTCCGTTACCGGTCCATCCACCATAGCATCGGGTGAATTTGAAATGGTTCGCTTCTGATCAGAATGCGAAAGCGATCTCGGCCGTGAATTATAAGAGCTCACCTCGAACGCGAACGAACTCCTTCGAGCACCTCGATCGCCCCGTTACAGAGCCTGCGTTGCCGCCCCCTTCGCGCGGCCGATGAACAGGATCCGGCCCGTCGGGCGACCGATGGGCGAGCCCGCCTCGGGCTCCAGGGTGATCTCGAAAAGCTGCCCGTCGCCGATGGCTTCCAGCCTTTCCGGCGGCAGACGGATCGCTCCGCCCGGGGGCAGCACGCCGAGGGAGACCGGACCGCGCGCCTGATCCCACAGGGTCCAAAGCTGCAACGCGCGCCCGCTTCCCGGCTGCACGTCAGCCAGCGGCAGGGACCGCACGGTGCCGTTCTGGGCAACTTGGATGAGCCATCCCGGTCCGCTCTCCTGCCCGGAGGCGTCGCGGCTCTGCAGGATCGCGTAGAACCGCGTCGGGCTCTCGGCCGGCGCCGGGACGCGGCTCGGCAGGATCGCCAGAACGATCGCCGCGGCCGTGGCGAGCCCCGTGGTGGCCCGCCACAGCGCAGGGCTCCGCCACGCCGCCCGCAACATCCCGCCTCGCGGCGGTGTGAGGGCGAGCGCCGCGGTCGGGCCGAGCGCCTGCCGGCGCGTCGCGAGGGCCTGCTCGATCCGCGCCCATTGCGCCGGATCGACATCGGCCTTCCCGACGGCCGCGGAGGCCGGCAGCAGCCGCTCTTCCCAGAAGGCGATGCGGCGGGCTAGATCTTCATCCGAACCGAGGGCCCGCTCGACCTCCGCCATGGCTGCGGAATCAAGCAGGCCGAGGACGTATTCGCCCGCCAGGACGTCGCGGTCTTCCGGCCGGCTCGGGATCATGACAGGCAATCCTTCAAGGCGATGAGGCTGCGGCGGACCCATGCCTTCACGGTCCCGAGCGGTGCCCCCAGTCGCTCGGCGATCTCGGACTGCGACAGTCCATCGACATAGGCGAGCAGGATCACCGCCCGCCTGTCTGCGCCAAGCTGCGCGAGGCAACCCTGGAGGCGTCTCCCGTCCTGCGATGTCGCCAGCGCGGCGAACGGATCGGGCGCGTCGTCCGCGATCTCCGTCGCCGCGGCCGCGTCGAGGTCCGTCTCCCGGCTGACGGCCCGGATGTGCTTGAGCGCGCGGTGTCGCACGATGCTGGTGATCCAGGCACGGCCCGCGCCGCGGCTGCGGTCGAAGGTGCCGGCGCGCTCCCAGATGTCCATCATGGCATCGTGCAGGACGTCGGCCGCAGCATCACGCCGCCGCACGATCCTGAGCGCGACGGCGAGCAGGAACCCGGCCTCCCGGTCGTAGAGACGCCGCAGAGACGTCGGATCCCCACGGGCGCAGCCTTCCAACGCGGAGGCGTGATCGAACGGCTCCATGACCCTCCCGGCGATTGGAAGGACCGGCCGCCGGGCCGGTCCTGCAGTGGCGGAGCGATGCTACATCTTGGGCAGAATGGCGATGTCACGGACCTTGCCGGACACACCCGTGATCTTTGCGGCCATCTCGCCCTTACCGGTGGCGAGATCCACCTTGTAGAGCGTGTCGCCGGCCATCGCCCAGGCCTGGTTGCCGCCCTGGCCATCGGACAGGATGTCGAAGGCCACGGCCTCGCCCGACATGCCGAGCATGCCGACGGTGTTCAGGATGCCGTCATTCGGCGGAGCCTGCTTCAGCAGCGCGCCGGCAGCGTCGATGTCGAACAGGGCCGTCTCCTTCGTGCCCTTGAAGGCATTGGTGTAGGCGCCAGCCGTCACCTTCGGGGTCTTACCCTTCATGCTGTCGGCTTCGGCGAACTTGAGCTGGCCGTCCTTCGTCACCTTGCCGTCATCGACATTGGCGCGAAGGTTGGTGCCGTCCGAACCGATGATGCGCAGGCGGTCGGCGACGGGATTGAAGTCGACCGTTGCCGCGGTGCCGGCGGCCAGCATCGTGTCGAGCTTCGACTTGGCCGTGGCCTTGCCGGACATCGGATCGATCGTGACGACGCTGCCATCCGAGATCACCGCGTAGAGCATGCCGTCGGCCGGCCGCACGTCGATGCCGAGGACGCTGCCGCCGATCCCGGTGATCGTCACCGTCTTCGTGACCGTCTTCGCGGCCGTGTCGACATGCGCCAGCGTGGCATCGCCGACGAGGGCCGCGACGGTCTCGGCACGCGCGGCAGTTCCAAGGCAGGTGCCAGCCATCAGGGTAACGGCGATGAGGCTCAGTCGCATGGCGTTCTCCATCTGCCGCGAAGGCGGCATCAAGAGCGCTAGCCATGAGCCGGAGGATCGGATGCAGCCCAACTCAAGTATTTTCGCCCACCAGCAACCGTCCGCTTTCGAGAGCCACTCAGGCCGTCGGCTACGACGCGGTTGGGTCGAGACCTGCCGGTCAGGTCTGCGACCGTGACGGTCGAGTTTCTGCCGGCCCATTTTGGGGTGGCGATGCATGGAAGCGAAGATCGCCTCTAAATTCTATTTTCCATCGCTCATGTAACATCTGCCAACCCAATCTCGTCCCTGTGGCATGACGCGCGTTTTGCGACCGCCGAAACAGATGCACGCGCGTATCACAGAAGGGATGACGATGACTATTGTGACACCTGCCAACGCTGGGCGGACCGATCCGGAACCGAGTGGCCTTTCGCGTACGGGGAGCGAGGAGCTGGTGCCCTCGCGCTACGCGGTCCGGATCGGCGAAATCGACGTGCTGGTCGTCAGCGATGGGGTGCTGCCGCTCCCGACCAAGATGCTGGGGCACAACGTCGAACCGGCCGTAAGGGCTGTCTGGCTGAAGGACATGTTCCTGCCGCAGGACGCGTTCGACTGGTCGTTGAACGTGGTCCTGGTTCGCAGTGGAGACCAGACTATTCTCATAGACGCTGGGTTGGGGCTGGATCCGAACCTGAACCTGCCGCGGGCTGGACAATTGGTCAGGCGATTGGACGCCGTTGGCATTGACCTAGGGTCCGTGACCGACGTGGTGCTTACCCACATGCACATGGACCATGTCGGCGGGCTCCTCGTCGATGGCGTGAAAGAGCGACTGCGCTCGGACCTGCGGATCCACGTTGCGGCTGCCGAGGTCAGGTTCTGGGAGGCGCCGGATTTCACTCACGTCAACATGCCAGAGGGTTTCCCTGAGGCACTTCGAGCGGCAGCCCAGCGGTTTGCGCGAGAGTATCGTAGTCAAATTCATCTCTTCGAAGAGGAACACGAGGTCGCGCCAGGGGTCGTCGTGCTTCGTACCGGCGGCCACACCCCGGGACACAGCGTGGTCCGCCTGGCATCCGGCGGCGACAGGCTGACGTTCGCCGGTGACGCCGTGTTCTCGGTCGGGTTCGAGCATCCCGACTGGCACAACGGCTTCGAACACGATCCCGAGGAGGCAGAGCGTGTTCGCGTTCGGCTCCTGCGAGAATTGGCGGCGACCGGCGAGCAGTTGATCGCCACGCACCTGCCGTTCCCGTCGGTTGGTCGGGTCGCGGTCGATGGCGACGCTTTTCGCTGGATTCCCGTTTTCTGGGACTACTGACTGCAAGGGGTCCGTGCTGGCCCGGCGCTCCATTCGACGAGCACCGGCACACGGATGACCCATCGCCACTTGTTCATCCCCGAAATTCCTTCCGAGGACGCGCTTCCGTGAGGTCGCGTGCCGTTCCGGAAGGCTCATCCCGGAACGGCTTTTTTAGTCTGGGCCGTCGACTGCCGGAATATCCCGGAAGGTCAAGCCCTCGCCGGGTCGAAGTCGATAGCATCGAATCCGCCCGTCTATGTCACACGACAAGTGCGCTCCTCGTCATCGCTACAACCGGCCCGCTGGGGTCGGACTTGAAAGGAGCGTCACATGAAGATCGTCGTCATCGGCGGCACCGGGCTGATTGGCTCGCAGGTCGTCACCACCCTAGGGAGCGTTGGACACGAGGTGCTCGCGGCCTCGCCCAATACGGGGGTGAACGCTGTGACGGGCGAGGGCTTGGCGGAAGCCCTGCAGGGCGCGAATGTCGTAATCGACGTCGCCAACTCACCCTCCTTCGCCGACGACGCAGCAATGGACTTCTTCGTCCGCGCTGGACAGAATTTGGCTGAGGCCGAGAAGGCCGCGGGCGTTTCGCACCACGTCGCGCTCTCGGTGGTCGGAACCGAGCGCCTGCTCGACAGCGGCTACTTCCGCGCCAAGCTCGCTCAGGAGGAGTTGATCGCCTCGGCGGGTGTGCGCTGGACGTTGGTCCGCGCCACGCAGTTCTTCGAGTTCGTCGCGGCGATTGCCGGAGCTTCGATCATCGACGGCACCGCGCGCGTGACCTCCGCGTCGATCCAGCCCATCGCGTCGGCCGACGTTGCGGCGAAGGTCGCGGAGGCCGCGTTGGCGCCACCCCGAAACGGCATGATCGAAGTCGCCGGCCCTGAGCGTTTGCCGATGGCCGAGCTGGTGAGGCGCCACTTCGACGGCATCGGCGAGCCCCGGGACGTCATCACGGACGATACGGCCGCGTATTTCGGGGTGGTTCTCGGAGGCCCCTGGCTGACGCCCACGGGTGACGCGTGGCTCTCGCAGCGGCGCTACGGCGAATGGCTGGCGGGACAGCCGAAGCGAGCGGCCTGAGACCTGCCGCCAATGGATGCGGCCTACATCTCGGCGCTCTCCGCGCTTGCGGGGTCGGCCATCGGCGCGATGGCCTCCTTCGCGACCACGTGGCTGACCCAACACAGCCAGGAGCGCGCAACCCTCCTGGTGCAGGACCGCGCGCGACGGGAAGCTCTCTATGGCGAGTTCATCCGGGAGGCGTCGACCTTGTTCGGCGATGCCTTCCGGCACGAACTCGACGACCCGGCCAAGCTGGTGGCGCTCTATGCCATCGTGAACAAGATCCGGCTCTTCGGAGAGCCGGACACGCTCCAGGAAGCCGAGCGGGTCATGCAGCGCATCGGCGAGACCTACTTCGCCCCGAACAAGGATCTCGCCGCCTTCGCGGACATCCGCCACGGTAGCGGCCTCGACCCGCTCTGCGCGTTCTCAACCGTTTGCCGCAGGGAACTGGCAATCGCCCGCCGTTGAGGCTCAGTGAGGCGTCGGCACTGTCTCGGATCCTCCGAACAACTTCGCCATTCGCTGGAGCTTGTCTGGATTCCGGGTGAAGTAGATGCCGACGATCAATCCACCTTGGATGTCCAGAGCGACGGTCTGGAGCATTCCACCGGGCTCCAGGCTGAAATAGCCCGGCAGGCCGTCGATCCAGAGGTCCTGCAGCTTCCGGGCATGCTGGATCCACGCCGGAACTGGCAATCGCCCGCCGTTAAGGCTCAGTGGGGCGAAAGTGATTCCGCCGCTCCTCCGAACCGCCTCGCCAGACGCTCAAGCTTGTCTGGATTCCGGGTGAAGTAGATGCCGACGATCAATCCACCTTGGATRTCCAGAGCGACGGTCTGGAGCATTCCACCGGGCTCCAGGCTGAAATAGCCCGGCAGGCCGTCGATCCAGAGGTCCTGCAGCTTCCGGGCATGCTGGATCCACGCCTTGCGCGCAGCCCCCTCGAACATGCGCGTGACCTTGTCGATGCCGATGATCGGCCGCGGGAAGGCGAGAACCTTTCCGCCTCCGTCGGAGTGTACGACGACGGCATCGGCGAGCATGCTGCGTAGCGCCGCAATGTCGCCGGTCGCCGATGCCTCGAAAAAGGCCTTCGCGATGCGCGCGCCCTCTTCCTGCTCGACAGGAAAGCGCGGGCGTGCGGCCTGCACGTGTTTCCTGGCCCTTGCGGCGAGCTGACGGACCGCCGGTGGTTCACGCTGGAGGGTGGCCGCGATCTCGGCGAGTGGGACCGCGAAGACGTCGTGCAGGATGAACGCCGCCCGCTCAAGCGGTGAAAGCCGCTCAAGGGCCAGCATCAGCGTGAGAGTGAGATCGTCGCCAGGGGCTTCGTCTGGGACGAGGGCGACAGGCTCGGGTAGCCATGTGCCGACATAGGTCTCACGCCGGACCCGCGCGGACTTCATCACGTCCAGGCAGAGACGCGTCACCGTCCGCGACAGGAAAGAGCCGGCTGAGGTAACCTCGGAATGGTCGACGTGGCGCCAGCGCAGCCAAGCGTCCTGTACGACGTCCTCGGCTTCGCCGAGGGACCCGAGCATGCGGTAGGCAAGTCGGACGAGCCGCGCCCGTTCCTGCTCGAAGACGCGGGTCGGATCATCAACGGTCGGCATGGCGGAACGACCAGACGCTGAGGGCGACCGCGATAAGTGCAGGAAGCGTCACCGCGGGGAAGTCTCGGGACAGAACCTCCGGCCCGCAGATGCCCACCGCAACCTCCCAGAAATGGAACAGCGCATGGCCCGAGAGCCAGATCGCACCCATGCACCAGAGTAGGACACGCAATCCGGGTCTCACGGCCCCGTACACGAAACCCAACCCGATCAACACGAAGATCAGACCGATATCGCGCAGGAAGTGCTGATTGAAGGGGCCAGTCGTCGTCACGCCCGGCACCGCGAAGTACCATGCCTCGGGCGAGGAGAGCATGAAGATGCCGTTTCCGGCCAGGCCCGCGCCGAGGATGGCGGCGAGTACCGGAATCGTCCTGATCATCGAGCTCTCCCACGTGATTGCTTCACGTGAGTGACGATGCACTGCGGCCCGATGTGACATGGGGTGCAAGTTTCCGAGTAGCACCTTTCGGAACCTCGGCCTTGCACCACTCCTGTCCCTGAACACCGTCTGCCAGACCCGATTTTCGAGCGTGGCTACGAAGCACTCGCTCAAGCTATGTCACAGAGCCCGGGGAAGCCCCGACCGCGACGATGTCCACCGACGAACGACCGCTTTCGAGATGCCCGGACGTGGCCATCAATGGCGACATTGGGTCGAAAGCCGCGCGTCCGCTTTCACGCGAAGGGTCAACTTCCGCTCGTGGCGCATTGCCGAAGTTGCTTCATCGACAGCACGTCAGGGTATACCCCAGCGTGACGTCACTTCATGCCTCGCTTCCCACGTCACTTGTGAGTGGTGAACGGCTTATGTGACAACCGGTTGCTCGAGTTTACACCCTGGGGTGACAGCCCAAGCTATTACTCGCCCTCAAACGAGTGCGTACGTTCCCCGCACACATCGAAACGGTACTGAACCGTGGGAGGTACGAAAATGGCAGTGTCGGAGTTTCGGCGTGGGTTGCCGTTCGAGGGCCTAACCTTCCTCAAGGCCATGCCGCCCTGGTGGCAGGATGTGCTCGCCTATCGCTTCGAAGCCGATGGGGGCATGCAGCCCCTGTTGATTGCCGTGCGGGACGGCTACCTCAATGTCTACGCTGAGGGGCAGTCAGTTTTGAAGATCGGCTTCGATGTCCGGCGTTCGGGGGATGTCAGGCTGCGCGGGAGGATCCACCGCAAATACGTCCAGGGAGGGGAAGCCGGTAACGGCTACCTCGTATTTGACGGCGAACAGGTCACTTCGAGCGATGGCACGAGAGTGGCGTCCTATGATGGACCGGGGACGCTGAGAAGCTGGGTTGAAGCTGCGCGAGACTGGTCAGGGGACGAGAAGAAGGGCGTTGCCGTAATCACCCTGAACCACCCCGAGGTGATTGACGTCGAGATGGCTCTGCCGGCCAATGCAGCCGTCAGTCCAACGGACACGCGCGTTGCCAACCGAATGGACATCGTCGCTCTGGAGCGAAACGCAGCCGGGACAGCTTCGTTGGCATTCTATGAAGCCAAACTGTTCTCGAACGGCGAGCTACGGGCCCGCACTTTCAAGCCGCGGGTCCTCCAACAGCTTGACCGTTACCGCTCTTACGTCTCTGCCCCCGACCGGCGTGCACAGGTGCTGGCAGCCTACAAGGAAGCCTGTGCGCTACACGTCGAGTTCGCTCGCATGCGAGGAGCCACAATATCCCCCCTTGTTGCCGAAGTTACAGCTGGCGGAGCGCTTGAGATGGATGCTGAGCCTCGCCTGATTATTTTCGGCAATCGACCTGAGCAGGTCGCCGCTGGAGCATCGTGGCATCAGCATGCAAAAGCGCTGGAGGGGGTCCATGTCATCATCGAAGCTGCAGCAGAGAATGTCCGCTTGAAGAGCTTGGCGCTGAAGCGCAACTGATCCTTGACGCTGCCTATTGCGGGTGTGGTGTGTGGGCCGGGCTTACCAACCCTGAGGTGACATCCCATGGCCCGCATAGGTTACGCCCGAGTCAGCACCCTCGACCAGGATCTCGACACCCAACTCGCCCGCCTGAAGGCCGAAGGCTGTGGCATCGTACGCGCCGAGAAGGTCTCGGGCGGCTCGCGCGAGGGTCGCACCGAGTTGGCCACGGTAATCGAGTTCCTTCGAGCTGGTGATGAGTTGCTGGTCTCCCGCTTGGACCGGCTCGGCCGTGATACCCGCGACGTCCTCAACATCATCCATGAGGTCGAGCAACGCGGTGCTTTCGTCACTGTCCTCGACCCTCACGTCTCAACGCGAGGCGAGATGGGGCACGTTATACTCACAGTCCTCGGCATGGTGGCGCAAATGGAGCGCCGTTTCATCAAGGAGAGACAGCGCGAGGGTATTGAGCGGGCTAAGGTTGAAGGCATTTATGCTGGCGGCAAGCGCAGGCTTGATCGTGAGCGGATCAAATTGCTGCATGCCGAAGGGAATGGCGCTTCATCAATCGCGCGGGCGATTGGCTGCTCGCGAATGCAAGTGTACCGCGTCTTGCAGGACGGATGAACGCACTGAGGATTTGACCAGCCTGTTCCGGCTCAGGGCACCTTGAATAAATCTTCGGCTGCCCAGCTCGTTTGACCCTGAACGACGTTAGAAGCGTCTGCTTCCTAGCGATCTGATGAACCGATTTGTATGACCACGTCGGGTGGTTTGGCGACAGTCCGCTTTCGGCCGAGTTTCGCAATAAATAGACGATACTGTCGCGCTCGCCTGCGATGGTATTCAGACCTTCAGTAATTTTTATTATCGGCAATTTATAAGGCTGGCGCGGCCAAGTATTATTTATGTAGCGTACAGACGGCAGCTTGCTGGGTCAGCGATCCGAGGATGTGTGAAGCAGAAACCAAGCGTCAGCGATTTCCGGCGGACATTGAGGGTGATTTGGCGAAGCAACGGCTTATCGTCGCTTAGCCCCAATAAGCTCAAGCGCGTCACTTGCTATAACTCGAAGGCTGTCGGGGTCTATACCTTGCTTTGTGACCACTATGGCGTCGTCGCCATGGTGCATATCGCATGTCGCATTGTTGCAGTTATCGAGGCGCCCGAGGTCCCGGTGGCAAGGATGCGAAGGCCCCGCTGTCGCAATGTCATTAACAATCTGACCGAGATTTCGATCGTGCGGGAAGTACGCCGCATAAGAACGTCGGTAGTGCGTTTCCAGTACCCGCCGCAGATGATGAACAACGTGGTCCGCGCTTCCTCTATTTTCATTAACAAAGGCGCCGATCTCGTCCACAAGTCTGACGTGCTCGGCGCGGCATAGCTGGTCGAGGTCAACAGCCGACGCGGATGACCACTCGTCACCGCCGGTAAATTCGATCTGGAAGGCAACGCATGGAATGCCCACGCAGCGTCGCTCGACCTCACGCAATAGAAACTCGTCGTGCGAAAGCACGATGACCTGTCGGCAACGAGCACACAGATCCCTGATCGCGCTCACAGTCTCGCGCCGTCGTTGGCTGTCGTGACTGCTTAGGGGGTCATCAATTACGAGTGTCTTACAACTCAACCCTGGATCGTGATCGACTTTCGCCAGGAAGAACGCGAGCGCAAGCGTAGTTTTGTCGCCTGCAGAGAGGGTGTTTCTGAAGGTCGGCAGCGCTTCGGCCTGCCGACCACGGCCGCGCGCGACAGCTTCGCCTTTGATGAACAGACCGTAATCTGCCTGTCCGGCGTTCCCATGCATGCTATTAGTTATCTTTGAGATGCTGAAACGTGCGCTGAACCTGCCGAGATAATAATTTACCCGCTGATGATAATGCTCGGCGGCACTGTCATTCGCCTTTTTTAGATCCTTTTGGATCATGGTCCGAATTTTACGGGCTCGCTCGTTGCGCCGTTTTGCCCGAAGGTAGGCGTCCACCCGGCCCCGCACACCGGGGTCGTGCCGCGCCATGCGCTTTTTCAGACTGTCGCGATCTAGAGTAGCAGCATCCACGGTCGTAGGCGCCGTCGCGATGGCCTTAGTGGTGGCCTCGTTGATGGCTCTAACCGCAGTGTTGTACCGTTCCAGGAGCTCTCTGGCGGAGGCGAGCGACTTACCCACCAGCGCGAGTTCATCAACCGCTCCAATCACGTGAAGCGGGGAAGATCGCTTCCGATCGGTCAAAGCCTTTGCGTCTCTATGAGCGTCAGCGATGTATTTCCCGAGCGCTGACACGTCAGGCAGCTTACTGCCCAAAGCAACGTACTGAGCCCACTTCGTCGCCCGCTCCGCATTTGTGGAAGCCTTACGCGCCAGTTCAGTGCGAGCGCCCTCGCCCAACCTTTCTTCCAACTCGAACGCCGCTTTTGTGATCGTGGCAAGATGTGCCTTGTACGTCTCGCTAAATATTTGCCCGTAGAGCGTCACCATGCCCTCGGCGTCCACGTGGTCGCGGCCGCACAGGGGGCATGCATCCTCATGTATGTGTTCGACGCCGTAGCTAATCCACGCCTCGCCCTTCCCATCGAAGCCGAAGCGCTTGAAATGCTCTCGGAGGCGCTCTCGCGCCGACGTACTTATGTCGGCAATAGTGCTTAGAAGAACTGCAGAGAAGTTGTCAGGAATGTCGAGCAGTGTGAGAATCTCCAGCGCCTGCAACGCTGCGATCTTGTCCGCCTGCTGAACGGCTTTGAGTGCTAGTTCTGCCCTCTGGAGCAGCTTCTCATCGTCAGAATTGGGAGCGTGCGCGAAGAACTCCTCCTTGCTCATTCCAGTAGGCATGTCGTCAGCGAATGCGATCTCTGCTTCCCTCAGCGCCGTGGTACACGTCTTCGCAAGAACGTTGAATTTCTCAAGATGACTTGCCAGCCGGACTCCTTCCGCTCCGATGATGACCGAGAAAAGTCCACGGTCATGGCTAAGGTCGATTAATTCCCCGGCGAAGACATTGTCAGCAATAAACGTCGTGTCAAAGACCTCTAGAGGCGCGCCTTTTGTGTTCCAGGCGCCTCTCTCAAAAAGTATATTGCCCTGAGTTGAAACTAGCGTGACCTTCGGTGCAGCGCCGCTGTTTCCGAGCGACTGCCTTCCCAGCACAGTAGCTGCTGCCCCGTCTCGCGCCGCTCGCAAGACGGATGTAAGTGTCGATTTACCACGCCCATTGCGCCCGTAGAATAGCGTGAGCTGGTTCAACTTCGGTGCGTTTGGCGTATCAAAAGCTTTAAGTAGACCGACATTTCTAATTACGATCTTGTTCAGCATCGAATGAGAGTGACTCCAAGATAGTCCGAAGTCAAAGGCTTTAGTGGCCGGGAGCCGCGGTCGGGCGATTCTGGCGGCCCTGCTTGCGCTTCGGAGCAACTGAGACTGTCGCGATACCGGACGTTCGGTTCAAGGAGGAACCAAGGTCGCCTATCCATCCCGAGCCGACTTTGCTGGACAGTCGATATACGGCCGCTTTTAGGAAATCCGCCAAGCGTCCTGTACGACCGGCTCGGGTTGGATACGGCACGTCCGCTCCGAGGCGAAAAGTTAAGGTCCGCTCTCCAGTCATCCCGGACGTTCATGGCGATACCCAGTGTTAGATTTCTAACACTAGCCTTGCAGGGCGGGATGAGGCTGGTCGAACTATTACGCTTTCTTCCCCTGATGGAATTGAATTTTTGGAAGTACGGACCGCGCCTGGACTGCGGGGGATACTATGTCAGGTCCATGCGATCACGTCGCGACACCTAGGCCCGGGTGTCGTCGGTTACGATAAGGGGCCCCGAAGGGCCCCTGCCGATCACATACGATGGTGGCGATGGCCATGCCCGTGGCGCATCATGTGGCCACGGTGGTGATGGTGGTGCCGCATCATGTGCCCACGATGATGGTGATGGCGCATGCCATGGCCGCGATGACCGTGCATGCCGTCCATCCGGACCTCAGTCACGGCGGTAGGGGCATCGACGGCACCGATCATGCCGGGGGCGGCCGAGGCGGGGGCGACCGAAGCGGCGCCCAGGGTTGCCAGGATGGCGGCGGCGAAAAGGGACTTTCTCATGGGCTTCCTCACGTCGTTGTCGGCAATGCGTCGAAAACGACGGCACCCGAGCCTTGAGAACGGCTCCGCTTCCAAGACCGTTCCGCGGGGTACGTTCTCCTCAATCTCGCGTGCCTAACGGAACATTCGAATTCCGTTGCGCTGGTCGGCCAGCCCCACTTTTCGACCCAGCTGGCAATAACATCGAACGGCACTCACCCCGCCCTGGCCGGCCACTGACGATGCAGATCGTCGATGACGAAGGCGTGGGCGTGACGGCGGCCTCCATGCAGGTGCGGGTGCCGGACGTCGAGGTCCGCGTGGGCGTGCTCGATCACGTCGGGGTCCGTTGGCGGCCATAGCCGGGCCGCCGTGGTGACGCCGGCAAGCGTCATTCCCCCGAGGATCGCCAGCGTGGCAGGCATCCCCACGGACGGCCCCAGCCAACCGGCCAGCGGATAGGTGAGCAACCATGCGGCATGGGACAGGGCGAACTGGGCGGCGAAGACGGCCGGCCGGTCCTCCGGGGTCGCCGAGCGGCGCAGGAGTCTGCCGGTGGGGGTCTGCACGGCGGAGTAGGCGATGCCGAGGATCAGCCATGTCCCGAGGAGAAGCGGCCAGCCGATGGTCCCGCCCCATGTCATGGCCGCAACACCCAGGAGAACCACGCCGAGCAGGGCTGCCGCCGGGATCATGATTGCGCGGTCCGATAGCCGGTCGAGCAGGCGCGGCAGCGTCAGGGCGGCGATCATGGAGCCGCCCCCGAACAGGCCGAGGGCGAGGGCCACGTCGGCCTGGGGTCGCTCCAGCAGGCCCTGCACGATCACCACGGTGTTGACGATGACCATCGCGCCGGCCGAGGCGACCGCGAGGTTCAGGGCGAGCAACCCGCGCAGGCGCGGCGTCGCGAGGTAGATCCTGAGGCCCCGCGTCGTGCGGTCGTAGACGCCGCCTTGCCGGTCGGTCCGGGTGGCGGTTGGCAAGATCACGGACACCACCAGGGCCGCCGAGCAGAGGAAGCCGACGACCGTGCCGCCGAACAGCGCGTTGTAGGGCACCACGGTTAGGAGAAGGGCCGCCAGGGTCGGGCTCAGCAGGTTCTCTAGGTCGTAGGCGAGGCGCGAGAGCGAGAGGGCGCGGGTGTACTCCCGTTCGTCCGGCAGGATGTCCGGGATGGTGGCCTGGAAGGCCGGGGTGAACGCCGCCGAGGCCGATTGCAGGACGAAGATCAGGGCGTAGACCTGCCAGACCTGATCGACGAAGGGCAGCGTCAGGGCGATGGCGGCGCGGACGAGGTCCGTGCCCACCAGGAATGCGCGTCGTGGCAACCGGCTCGTGAAGGCCTGGGCCACAGGGGCGACGAGGACGTATGCGACCATCTTGATGGCCAGCGCCTTCCCGAGGACGGTGCCGGCGCGGTCACCGGCGATCCGGAATGCAAGAAGCCCGAGGGCGACCGTGAGCAGGCCCGTGCCGATCAGGGCGATGACCTGGGCCGCGAACAGGTGCCTGTAGGTACGGTGGGCGAGGACGCTCAGCATCGGGCGCGCCTCACAGGTACTTCGCGAGCAGCTTGAACTCGGCGAGGGCGTCCTTGGTGGATTTGCCTCCCTGCCCGACGCCGTCCGCGAGGCAGTGCTCCATGTGGTCCTCAATGAGGACGCGCTTGGCGTTCGTGATGGCGCTCTCGACCGCATGCAGTTGCTGGGCGAGGTCCACGCAGGGGCGGCCCTCCTCAATCATCGCGATCACCCCGGCGAGGTGGCCGTGCGCGCGCTTCAGGCGCTTGACGATATCCGGATGCGAGGCATGTTCCATCCCACGATCCTATCCCCCCGGAGGGGATGCATCAATCGGCGTCGCTCGCTACGGCGCCGTGTGGTGGCCGGCCTGCGGTCCGTTTTTGCCGAGCAGGTCCGTGACGTGGGACTCGGCCGGATGGCCAGTGGCGGCGCGGTGAACCTGCGAGCATGCCGCGAAGCCCGGACCCGAGACCGTCATCACCAGCATGCGGTTGCCGTCGTCCTTCGTGCGCATCGCCAGGGTGGTGCGCGCCTCCGGCCATTCCGGGGCGTTCGCGGCAGGTCCGATCCGGGGCTCGCCGTGGCGCCGTACGCCTTCCCGGCGCATCGCCTCCCACGCCGACGCGGCGGCAACGTCGCCGAGCGGGCGCCCGACCCAGACCACTTGCTGCAGGCCCTGTTCCCGGCAGACGACGAGGATGACCTGGGCCGTGTCGGTGCCCGAGGCGAGCGGCCGGTCGTGGAAGTAGAACAGCCCGGTCAGGTTCGCCTCGCGGTCGACCATGGAAGGCGGCGCGATCCGGTCGACCGGTCCCCACGAGAGACCGAACGGTGCCTCGTCGCCCGAAGCGGCCGCCGGCGTCGAAATGGCAGCCCATGCCGCGATGGCGAGCGCTGGACGGCACGGCATCGGGCTACTCCGCCGCCTTGAGGCGCGCCGGGGCCTCCGTCACCCGCGCCGGTGAGCCGACCGTCGTGGTCCGGGCGAACCGGGCATAGAGGGCGGGAAGGATCACCAGCGTCAGGAGGGTCGCGCTGATGAGGCCGCCGATGACGACGGTCGCGAGCGGCCTCTGGATCTCGGCCCCCGTCTCGGTCGCCAGCGCCATCGGCACGAAGCCCAGCGACGCCACCAGGGCGGTCATCGCCACTGGCCGCAAACGGGTCATCGCACCCTCCAGGATCGCCTCGCGGTGCGGCTTCCCCTCGCCGATCAGCTGCTTGATGTAGGTCAGCATCACGAGTCCGTTGAGGACCGCCACCCCCGACAGGGCGATGAACCCGACCGCCGCGGGCACGGAGAACGGCATGCCCCACAGCCACAGGGCGGCGATGCCGCCGGTCAGCGCCAGCGGGACGGCGCTGAAGACCAGCAAGGCGTCACGCGCCGAGTTCAGGGCGGAGAACAGCAGCAGGAAGATCAGGAAGAAGCACACCGGGACGACGACCATCAGGCGCTGCCGGGCGGAGGCCAGGTTCTCGAACTGGCCGCCCCAGGTCACGTAGTACCCGGCAGGAAGCTGGACCCCCGATGCGACCTTGGCCTGCGCCTCCGCCACCAGCGAGCCGATGTCGCGGCCGCGCACGTTGGCGGTGACCACGACCCGGCGGCGCCCGTTCTCACGCGAGATCTGGTTCGGCCCCTCGGTGACGGAGAAGCTCGCCACCTGCTTCAGGAGCACCGAGGCCGCGCGTCCGTTGAGGCCGGGAGGCAGCGGCACCGGGATGTTTTTCAGCGCCTCGCGGTCCTCGCGCACCTTGTCGTTCAGGCGCACCACGATGGGGAAGCGACGGTCGCCCTCGAAGACCATGCCGGCCTCGCGGCCGCCGATGGCCGCGCCGATGACGTCCTGGATCGCGGACGTGCTCAGGCCGAGGCGGGCCGCCTCCGTCTTGTTGATCTTGATCTCCAGGAACGGCAGGCCCGCCGTTTGCTCCACCTTGACGTCGTCGGCGCCCTCGGTCCCCCGCAGGATCGCGGCGACCTGGTTGGCAGCCTTAAGCATCGGCTCGAACTCCTCGCCGAACACCTTCACGGCGAGGTCGCCGCGGGTGCCGGCCAGCAACTCGTTGAAGCGAAGCTGGATCGGCTGGGAGAATTCGTAGACGTTGCCGGCGAGCGCCCCGAGGGCCTTCTCGATTTGCTCCTGCAGGTCGGCTTTGGACAGGTCCGGGTCTGGCCATTCCTCCTGCGGCTTCAGGATGACGAAGGTGTCGGACGAGCTCGGGGGCATCGGGTCGGATGCGACCTCCGCGGTGCCGGTCTTCGAGAAGACGTAGGCGACCTGCGGGAATCGGCTGATCGCCTGCTCGACCTTCAGCTGCATCGCTTGCGACTGGGTCAGGGAGGTCGAGGGGATGCGCTGGGCGTTCAGCGCGATGCTCTTCTCGTCGAGCTGGGGGATGAACTCCTGCCCGAGCGTGGTGAACAGGAACCCGGCGCCGACGAGCAGCACCAGGGCGACCGCGACGAAGGTCATCGGGACCCGCAGGGCGGCGCCGAGGACCGGTCGGTAGGCGGCTTTGATCCAGCGGATGAGGACATTGTCCTTCTCCGTGACCTCGCCGGTGATGACGATGGCGATCATCGCCGGCACGAAGGTCAGCGACAGGACGAAGGCCGAGACGAGGGCGATTATGACGGTGAGCGCCATCGGCTCGAACATCTTGCCCTCGACCCCGGTGAAGGTGAGGAGCGGCACGTAGACGAGGATGATGATGGCCTGCCCGTAGAGGGACGGCTTGATCATCTCCTCGGCCGAGGCGCGCACGGTGACGAGGCGCTCCTCCAGGTCGAGCTTGCGCCCGAGCTCCCCCTGTCTCTCGGCGAGGTGGCGCAGGGCGTTCTCGGTGATGATGACGGCGCCGTCGACGATGAGGCCGAAGTCGAGGGCGCCGAGGCTCATCAGGTTGGCGCTGATCCGACCCTGGACCATCCCGGTCATGGTCATCAGCATCGCCACCGGGATCACCAGCGCCGTGACGATGGCCGCCCGGATGTTGCCCAGCAGCAGGAACAGGATGACGATGACGAGGGCGGCACCCTCGGCCAGGTTCTTGGCCACGGTCTTGATCGTAGCCTCGACCAGCAGGGTCCGGTTGAGGACGGTCTGGACCTCGACACCGGGCGGGAGCGTGCGCCGGATCTCGGTCATGCGCGCGTCGACGGCGGCTGAGACCGTGCGGCTGTTCTCGCCGATCAGCATCAGGGCGGTGCCGATGACGACCTCGCGTCCGTCCTCGCTACCCGACCCGGTGCGCAGGTCGCGCCCGATCCGGACCTCGGCGATGTCCGAGATGCGGACCGGCACGCCGCCACGCGTGGTCACCACGACGGAGCCGATGTCCTCCATGGTCTCAAGGCGGCCGGCGGCGCGCACGACGTAGCCCTCGCCGTTGTCCTCCAGGTAGCGGGCGCCCTGGTTCGCGTTGTTGGCCTCCAGCGCCCGGCCGATGTCGGCGAAGGACAGGTCGAGGGCGGTGAGCTTCATCGGGTCGGGCTGGACGTGGTACTGCTTGTCGAAGCCGCCGATGCTGTCGACGCCGGCGACCCCAGGCACGGTCTTCACCTGGGGACGGATGATCCAGTCCTGGACCGTGC
This sequence comes from Methylobacterium sp. Leaf94, assembly GCF_001426045.1. NCBI lineage: Bacteria > Pseudomonadati > Pseudomonadota > Alphaproteobacteria > Hyphomicrobiales > Methylobacteriaceae > Methylobacterium > Methylobacterium sp. Leaf94. The sequence goes on along the minus strand of NZ_LMRM01000056.1, from coordinate 40,565 downwards.
GCAGGTAGGCGGTGCGTTCGAGCTCCGTCGCGAGCCGCTGGCCCTCGGGGGTCAGGTAGCTGCCATCCGACTGCCAGCCGGCCTTGCCGTCCGGGGAGACCTTGCGCTCCTTCGGTTGGGCGTAATGGATCGACCACATGTAGATCTCGCCCAGGCCCGTGGAGATCGGGCCCATGTGCGGCTCGGCCCCGGGCGGCAGGGTCGACTTCGCCTCGCCGATCCGCTCCGCGACCTGCTGGCGCGCGAAGTAGATGTCGAGCTTTTCCGAGAAGACGGCGGTGACCTGGGAGAACCCATTGCGCGAGAGCGAGCGGGTGTATTCGAGGCCCTTGATCCCGGCGAGCGCGGTCTCGACCGGGTATGTCACCTGCTTCTCGATATCGACCGGCGAAAGCGAGGGCGCGGTCGTGTTGATCTGCACCTGGTTGTTGGTGATGTCCGGCACCGCGTCGATGGGCAGCTTCGTCAGCGAGAACACGCCGAAGGCAGCCGCGAGCAGCGACAGGAGCACCACGAGCCAACGCTGGTGGACGGAGAAGTCGAGGATCTTCGAGATCATGATGGCCGCCCTCAGTGGTCGTGGTCGGCTTCGGCTTTGCCGAGCTCGGCCTTCAGGACGAAGGAGTTGGCGACAGCGACCTCGTCGCCGGGCTTCAAACCGGTGAGGATCTCGAAGGCGTCGTCGTCGGCCTTGCCGATGGTCACGTCCCGGCGCTCGAAGCCCTCCGCAGTGCGGACGAACACGACCTTCTCGCTGCCGATGGTCTGGATCGCGGACTTCGGCAGCCGGACCCCGACCTTGTCCCGGGCGATCTCGACCTCGGTGGTCACGAAGGTCCCGGGGCGCCAGGCCATGTCCTTGTTCGGCAGGGCGACGATGACCCGGGCCGAGCGCGTCTCGGGGTTGAGGATCGGGCTGACGAAGACGACCTTGCCCACGCCGCGGGAGGCGTCGTCGCCTCCGACGATGGTGACCTTGGCGCCCTCCCGGACCTTCGAGAGCTCCGTGGTCGGGATGGCGAGCTCGATCCACACGGAGGAGAGGTCTGCGACGGTGTAGACGTCGGCCGGATCGCCCTCCTTGCCGACGGCGGTTCCGACGTCGACCTTGCGCTCGACCACCCGGCCGGAGAGCGGGGCCTTGAGTTCGTAGCGGCGCAGCGACGATAGGTTCGGGGTGGTCTCGTCCTTCTTGGCGGACGTGGCGACCTCGGCAGCGTTCAGCCCCAGGGCCGATAGCTTCTGGCGTGCCAGGTCGACCCGAAGCGTCGCCTCGGAGTAGGCGGCCTTCGCCGTCAGGAATGCGGACTCGGCGGAGATCCTCTTGTCCCAGAGGGCCTGCTGGCGGTCGAAGTTGGTCTTCTCCAGGTCCGCCTTGACCGTCGCGGTGAGGAAGTCGCTCTTGGCCTCGGCGACCTCGCGGCTGTCGAGGACGGCCACGACCTCGCCCTTGGAAACTTCCTCGCCGAGGCGCTTGCGCATCTCGGCCACGGTGCCGACGACCCGTACGGGGACGCGAGCGATCCGGTCGGCGTCCTGGGCGATGGTGCCGGGCACCAGGAGATGGCGCGAGAGGATGCCGCCCTCGACCGTGGCGAGCTTGATGTCCTGCTCGGCGGCCTGCTCGGCGGACATCTTGATCTTGCCCTCGCCCTCCTGATCGTGGCCGTGCGCCTCGCCTTCGGCGTGTTTGTGGCCTCCGGCTTCCGGCTTGGCCTCGCCCTCCGAGTGCTTGTGCTCGTCGTCGGCATGCTCGTGGCCATCGTCGGCTGCGGGTGTCGCCGGCTTGGTCATGGCTGCGTTGGTCGGCAGCGTCGCCCGGGCGTTCGTCAGGCCGGCGGCGGCGAGCGCACCCTGCACGACCTCGGACACACGGGGGAAGGCACCGCCGATGGCGATGCCGATGGCCAGGAAGGCCACGGAAAGGAATGCACGCATGGGAATGGGCCGGGTCCGCCAGGGACGTCGCCGCCGCTCGTGCGGTCAGGGACGGTCCCGTACTGGGTGATCGCGATGGTGAGGCGGCCGGGGCCCGCGGGGGGCCGGCCGGGACGCGCCACGGACGTGGCGACGTCGCCTCAGGCGCGAGGCGGCCTGGGAAGGCGGTCGGGCGAGACCGATCCGATGGGGGTCGTCACGGTCGCGTAGGAGGCGCGCGCGGTCCCGCGGGACGGCAGCGTGGGCGTCCCGTCGACGTTCAGGGCCTGGTGGCAGCCGCAATTGGCATGGCAGGCCGGACAGGTATCGGCGTGGTCCGGCCTGGAGCCGTCCGCCGGGGCCGACATGGAGAGTTCGTGGCTGACGGACCGGTGAGCCTCGGCGGAATGGATCGCGCCGGGGACGACGAGAGCCATGACCAGGACGAGCGAGAGCGCGCGGACGGTGGACGCCCACCAGCCAAGCATCGTCTCGTAGGCCCTGATCCGGGGTCCCGTGGTCATGGTCGCCTTATGAACGATTCAGGGCCACCCGTACATGCCGGGTGACCCGAGACGTGGCTCGCGCCTCAATAGTCGTCGTGATGATGATGGTGGTGCCTGCGCTCGCCGTAGAACCCACGCTCCCCGTAGAAGGCCCGGTCGCCGTAATCCCGATGCGGCCGGTGGATGACGACATCGTCGTGGTCGCCGTGGTGGTAGCGGTCGACATGGACGTCTCCGCGCCTGTCGAAGTCGCCGCCGTAGTATTGGGCGGACGCCGCGCCCGGGGCGAGGATCAGGCTGACGGCGATCAGGACTGGGATGCGGACACGCATGGCTCGTTCCTCAAGGGATGATGCCGTCAGGATCGGCTTCGACGGTTGAACGAAGCCTGAAACCGCCGTTCATTCATCGGCTGACGAAAGTACCGAACTGATCTCACGGCACGCGGATGCAGTGCTCCTCCGGTCGCACAGGTTAAGGCATTCCCTTCGGGTCGGGCATGTTTCCGATGGCTCAGACGACGTTGGCGGGAGCGAGGGCGCAGGCGGTGTCGGCGCTCGTCTCGACCTGCAGGGTGGTGTGGCCGATGCCGAACCGTTCCTTGATGCCGGCGGCCGCGTTCATGAGGAAGACGTCGTCGGGACGTCCTCCGGGCATCAGAAGATGGGCGGTCAGGCAGGTCTCGGTGGTGCTCATCGCCCAGATGTGGAGGTCGTGCAGGGTGGTGACGCCGGGCAGTCCTTCGAGATGGCTGCGGACGGCGGCCGGATCGATGCCCGGCGGGACGGCGGCGAGGGACAGCGTGAGGCTGTCCCGCAGGAGTCCCCAGGTGCTCCAGACGATGACCGCGACGATGGCGAGGCTGACGACGGGATCGAGCCAGGTCCACCCGGTATACAGGATCACGAGGCCGGCGATGACCACGCCCGCCGAGACGGCGGCGTCTGCGGCCATGTGCAGGAAGGCGCCCTTGATGTTGATGTCGCCCTTGGCGCCCGAGGCGAACAACCAGGCGGTGATGCCGTTCACCAGGATGCCGACCGCCGCGACGACCATCACGGTCTTGCCGGCGACTGGGACGGGCTCGCCGAAGCGCTGGATCGCCTCCCAGGCGATGGCGCCGACCGCGACCAGCAGGAACACCGCGTTGAACAGGGCCGCCAGGATCGACGACCCCTTCATCCCGTAGGTGTAGCGGGCGCTCGGGGCGCGCTTGGCCAGCACCATGGCGACCCAGGCCACCACGAGGCCGAGCACGTCCGAGAGGTTGTGGCCGGCATCGGCCAGCAGGGCCATCGAGTTCCCCAGCACCCCGTAGGTGGCCTCGACGGCGACGAAGCCGACGTTCAGGGCGATGCCGGTGGCGAACGCCTTGCCGAAGCTCGCGGGGGCATGGGAATGGCCCGGCCCGTGTGAATGGCCGGCATGGCCCTCGGCCGAATGGGCCTCGTGGTCATGCGATCCATGATCGTGGCCGGCGTGTGCGTCGTGCGTCGTCATGGCGTCCTGTTCGTGGCGGTGTCGGTCGATGGATTGCGGGGGGCTATTCGGCCGGTGCGGGATGGGTCGCGACGGTGCCTTCGCGGTGCTCGGCCCACGCCTGCCGCAGGATCTGGACAGACGAGGTCAGGAAGATCCCCGCCATCACCGCCGCTACGGCGAGGTCGGGCCAGGCGGACGAGGAACCCCACACCCCGAGCGCGGCGACCATGACCACGACGTTGCCGATGGCGTCGTTGCGCGAGCACAGCCAGACCGAGCGCACGTTCGCATCGCCGTCCTTGTAGCGACGCAGGAGGAGTACCGATCCGAGGTTCGCAGCCAGCGCCAAGACCCCGATGACGCCCATGACCTCCGCCCTGGGCACGCCGAGGACCATCGTCTGGTAGACGGTGCTGCCTAAGACCCAGAGCGCCATCAGGAACAGCGAAGCGCCCTTGAACAGGGCCGCCTTCGAGCGGACTGCCAGCGATGCGCCGATCACGGCGAGGCTCAGCCCGTAGGTGACGGTGTCGGCGAGGAAGTCGAGGGCGTCGGCCTTGAGCGCCTGCGAGCCGGCGAGCTGGCCTGCCGCCATCTCGGTCACGAACATCGCGCCGTTGATGCCGATCACCGTCCAGAGGACGGCCTTGTAGCGTGGGTCGACGCCGTCGAAGACCGGCACGCCTCCCGAGCAGCATGAGCCGCCGGCCTTGTCGTGCACCGGCGTTTGCGTGGGGGTCCCGGGGAACGCGAGCTCGGGAGGGGAACAGCAGGCGGCGGCCTTGGTCGTCCCGCAGCAATGCTCGCTCATCACGTCTCCTTCCCATCGGTCGGAGGCGACGCTACAACCTCTAGCGGCTAGAGGTGCAAGCGGAAAATCATGGACATCGCAATCGGGGAGCTGTCCCGGCGGACCGGCGTGAAGGTACCCACGATCCGGTACTACGAGCAGGTTGGGCTCATGCCGGTACCGCCCCGGTCGGCCGGGTCGCAGCGCCGCTACGGCGAGGCCGATGTCGCGCGGCTGAACTTCATTCGCCACTCCCGCGAGCTCGGCTTCGAGGTCGACGCCATCCGGGAGTTGCTGACGATGAACGCGCACCCCGACCGGTCATGCGCCGACGTCGACCTGATCGCCCGCCGCCACCTTTCCGAGGTCGACCGGCGGATCGAGCGTCTCATGGCGCTGCGGGGCGAGCTCGACCGGATGATCTCGGAATGCGGCCAGGGCCGCGTCGGCGAATGCCGGGTGATCGAGACGTTGTCCGATCACGGAAAGTGCTCGCACGGGAGCCACTGAGGCCGACCCGAAGACCCGGGGCGAGCTCAGGGCCGGAAACCTGTCCCGCTGGGGATGGGACCGCCTTTTCGCCGTGGCCAACAGCCTTGGCTACGACGTCGTCGTCACGCTGCGCCCCCGGTCGCCGGTCGCGGATTTTCCGCTGGCCGCACGGTGACGCCCATGCCCAGGATCGCCGTGACGCTCCTGACGATCTCGCTGTCGGGATCTGTGTCGGGCGCCAGTAGCAGCGTGACGTTCTCCGGGTAGCCCCCCGTCTGACTGAACCAGAGCGTCATCGCGTCGGAGACCGCCGGGGCGAGGGCGATGTGGCATTGGAAGGATTTCGTCCCCCGCTCTCCCTCCCTTTTGATCGTGGCGAGCCCGGCCTCCTCCAGGGCCTCCAGCGGCTTCCATCGCTCATGCCGGGCGCGCCTGCTGGCCTCGTGCTTTTGGAGCAGTTTCTCAAGGAAATCGGGAGAGGCACGCGGGACGGGCCGCGTGCCGTAGACCGGGTCCACGTCCGAGTCCACGTCCGGAACCTCGGCCTCGGGGGCGACATCCTCTGCCGGCGCCTCGGCGGCGTCGAGGCGCGCCAGCAGCGCCGCGGCATTGGCCGCCGATAGGCTCCCCCCGGAGAAGTGCCGGGCCACCGCGTTACGGACGTCACCGGGAGTCGTGCGGGACAGGCTGACCGCAAGGCCCTTCCAACTTGCGTCGGTCGCCAAATGGGTGGCGTGCAGGAAGGCCGCGATGCCGCCCGACGGCTGGAGGGCGGCCACCGGGGCGGCAACCGGGGCAACGTCCGGGAGATCGGACGCCGACGTCTCAATGACCTCCACGTCCGGAGGTGCGGACACCGCCTCGGTCGAGGCGGCCCTCGGTACCCACGCCTGAGCCTCGGCGTCCCACGCATCCTTGGCCGGCAGGCGCCCCCACGTCCTAGCGTCCTCCCTCCAGACGAGCAGGCCGGCCCCCGGCGCCTCCGACAACTCGATCTGTCCACCCCGGAGCACGACGTGGCACAGGCCTCCGTCGTGCGCGACCGTCAGGCAGGCCCACAACGCCCCGTCAGGGAGGACGTGCGTCTCGGCGACGGCCCCGAACGGAAATGGGACACCCGGAGGCTGGCTGTCTAAGAGCGCCAGCCAGACAACCGAAGCGACCTGCTCGTCGACTACGCCATCGTAGTCGGCATACCAGGTCGGCAGGGCTTCCCCAGCGACGGGAGGCGTCAGGCCCGGCGGGATTGCATCGCCCGGCTTCCACGTCGCCGTCCAGTTCAGCACCCAGTCCTGGGTCTCAGCGTCCCAGGACTCCCGGGCCGGGAGGCGCATCCATTCCGTCGTGCCCTCCTGCGGGACGAGCGCCCCCGCCCCGGGGACGTGCCCCCACGTGAGGACGCCGTCTCGCACGGACACGTGGCCGAGGCCGCCGTCAAAGGCCTCCAGGCACGCGTGGATTGTGCCGTCCTCGGCGCGCCGCATCTCGTGGATGCCGACGATGGGGCTCGGCATCCCCGGCGGCAGCCACTTACCGATGGCCTTCGCGATATCCAGGTCGGCGTCGGTGCATTCGACGCCGGGCAGGACCACGGCCTCGCGCCGCGGCCTGGGGACATGCGCCTCTGGGGCGGGCATGCGCCAGCCCGGCGGGAGGATGTGGCCCTGCGTCCAGGTGTGCCACCACCAGGTGCCGTGGGAGGTGGGATGCGCGGGGGCCGCGTCGACGGCGTCCATGAAGGAAAGCTGGGTCATCAGGCGGCGTCCATCGTGAACAGGTCCGGCTGGCGCGCCGTCCTGAGGAAGGCCTCAACGGCCTTGGGCGAGATCCAGAGGACCTCCTCGCGGACCTTCCCCCTGATGTCGGCCGAGTCCTTCGTGACCCGCTTCCATCCGCGGAGGGCGTCCTCGTACAGCGGATCCGCGTAGCCCGAGACGATGACCATTCCCTTGATCGCGCCCAGGCAATCGAGCAGGCGCGAGTGCGCCGCCTCGTCCATCTCGTGGGCGTATCCCCGTGCCGGATCCCGGCGAGTGCGGGGAACGTAGGGCGGGTCGACATAGAACAGGGCGTCGGGCCGGTCGTGGCGGCGGATCGTGTCGACCGCGTCCGACCGCTCGATGACGACGCTGCGCAGTCGTTCGCGCACCGCCGGCAGGGCGTCCGGGAACGTGTGCCAGTCCAGCGCCGGCGTGGACGACGCGATGGCCGTGTAGCGCCGGAACCCGGTCCGGGTGCGCCCGAGCCGGACGTCGTTTGTGACGCCCATTGCGTGCCGGACGAGCAGGCGCCGGGCACGCTCGACCGGCTCATCCGCCGGCACGGGCTGGTAGGCGAGCTCGAACTCGGCATCGCTCCACGGCGTCATCACCAGGAGGAACGCGAGGCGGGCGCACATGGCCGGGTCGCGGACCACGCGGAACAGCGTGATCAGTTCGTCGTCGAGATCGCCGAGGACCTCGACGCGCACCTTGGGCTTGCGCATTAGCACGGACGCGGCACCGCCGAACGGCTCGCAGTAGAGCGCGTGGGGCGGCATGTGGGAGATCACCCAAGGGGCGAGGCGCCACTTGCCGCCGAACCACCGCAGGAGGGGGCGCGAGGGGGCGGACATCAGGCCGCCGCCGACCCGAAGATCTCCGCCCGGAGCTCCGGGGGAAGCTGCCGCCGGTGCCTCCACACGGCGGCAAGCGCTTGGCTGCCCTCGACGATTGAGAGCTCCTTCAGCGATCCGAGGACATGTCCGACATGGCTGTGGGACTTGCCCCACCCGCTGTCGGTCCAGATCGAGGCGCGGTCCTCGTCGTAGCCGCAGAGCAACTTGACGCCGACGTGGACCGCCTGGAGCACGCCTGGCTCCTGCGCCCGGGCCAACCAGTCGTGGACCGGATCTCGGGCGAGGCGCTCGCGGACCTTTTCGATGGCCTTGTCGACCTGGCGGACGAGTTGCCGGGCCATGTGCGCCACGTCCGGGTGCGGATACCCGCCGACGCCCATGGGATGCTGCAGAACCGCGACGGCGAGTTCCCGCTTCGCCTTGGGCCAAGCCCAATGGAACTTGTTGAGCGACACCTTCATGGCCTCGATGGCGGCCTGCCGTCCGGGCCCGTTCGCCTCCGCCTCCTCGATCTCCCGCTGGCGCAGATAGGCCTGCACGCGGGCCTTGCCTTCGTCGTCGGCGACAATTGCGGCCTCGGCGGCGGCGATGCCCCGCTCGGCGGCGGCCTCATCGGACGGAACCGGCTCCCAGCAGCAGGGCGTCCAGTCGCCCTCGCGCACATCCGAGCGGTCGTCCGCCCACGAGTAGCCGGCGTCGCGCAGGGGGGCACGGGCCAAGTTGTATGCCCGGCGATAGATGGCCGGGTCGCCGAGGCCCAGCCAGAGGACGCGGTCGCCATGCTTCGTCTTGACGGACCGCTGCTGGCGCCACGTCAGGCCCAGCGCCGTGAGGGGGATGGCCTCGGCGACGGGGAGCGGCCGGGCCGAGGCCGCGTAGGCCTGCGCCACGACAAGGGCGAGACCGATGAGGAGGAGGAGGAGCGTCAGCACGGCGGGGGTGTCCTTCGTCGATTGGCAATCGACTAAGCATGCCGAAGTCGCCCGCGATAGCAAGTAGTGCGGCGGCCCTTTAATCCTTCGAAAGTCGAAGGATTAGATGAGCAATCCTTCGTTTCTCCTCCTGAACCTGTCTTTTACGGTTGCCCATACTGGATCCGAGGCATCGGGACGCATGGCAATACGGGGCTCGGAGGCTGAGTCTTTTGGCAAGCGCCGACGGATTCGTCGCGATAGCCTGGAGACCGAGATGAGGACTTGCAGACAACACCGCGTGAGACGGGAGGTTGCGGTGGACCCCGTCGAGATCCTCCGCCTTGCCATTGACGCCGAGGGGTCCGCCAGCGCAGTCGCCCGCCGCCTCGGTGTGAGCGCGGCATACGTGCTCGACGTCCGGAACGGGAACCGCCCCGCCTCGCCGCGGCTGCTAAACGCGTTGGGCCTGGAGCGCCGCATCGTTCGTGTGGGAGGCCGCCCGTGAGCTCGGTCGACACAGGCGTCTACATGAGGCCCTCGCCCGCGCAGGTGGCGTGTCTCGTGGCCTCCCATGGAATGGAGGCGGCCGCTGGCAGGTGGCATTGGATGGACGAGCGCACACTCGGCTCGCTCGCCCAGGCCGGGCGCGCCGCCAAGGGCGAGGTGATCCGGCGGGCTGTCAAAAGCCGTTCGTATTCCGAGATGGACGCCGCCGTGTGCGTGGAGGCCGCGTTCGTGCTCGGGTCGGGGACACGCGGCGAGCGGGCCGCCGAAATCGGCCACAACGTGACGCAAGGCCTCTTTCCTCGTCGCGGCCTCGACTACGTCTGCATCACCCCGGAGGAGCGCGGCCGCGCCGCCAGCATCGGCTCACTCGCCAACGCCGGGAACGCCGACGCCATCGCCGAGCGGGAGCAGCGGTACGCCCACGAACTCGCCGTCGGGCAAGTCCTCCGGACCGCCCTCGCGCTTGTGCCGACCCAGCCAGAGTTCGGACGCTACCTGCTTCCCCCGGTCGACGACGCCCTGCGCGCCGCCCTCTCCGGGCAGGACCAGGCCGCCATCGAGGCCGTGTTCCCGGACCTCGCCCTCGTCGCCCCCGCCGAGGTTCCGGCCGAGGAGGACGTCCCCGTCGCTGTTCCCCTTCCCGATCCCACTCCCCCCGCCGAGGTGCCCGCCGTGTCCGAGACCACGCCCGACCACACGCCCCACATCCATCGTCGCGCGCCTGACGATTCGATCATCCGTCGCGACCATGCCGAGGGGGGCGACCTCGTCCCCCTCGCGGCCCGCTACGGCATCTCGCCGACGTCGCTCTACGCGCACTGGCGCAAGATGAACCTGTCCGGCCGCGGCCGCATGGATGGCCTGGGCGCCGCCCAGCGCCAGGCCGAGGAACAGGTCGTCGAGCCGGCGCCGCAGGAGGCCGCACCGGCGGACGTCCCCGCCGCGCCCGTCGCCCCGGAGCCCGTCGCCCCGTCCCGCCCGGTCGGCCCGTACGGCGCGCTCGCCCCTGAGGAGGCCGTGGCCGTCGTCGCCCACATCCAGGCCACGGCGCCGCTCGGGCTGCATGACCTGGGTCGCGCAGTCGACATCGCGGCATTGAAGGGTCTCAGTCGGGCCGACGCCATCGCCTGGATCAGGGAGGACATCCGCGCCGTCGCGTTGACCCGCGTGATCCCGCCGGCGGAGGACGTGGTCGACAACGTCGCCATCTCCAACGAGGCCATCGCGAACGACGTCTTCCGCGAGCTGATGCTGGCCGACGAGAGGGGGACGCGTCAGTGACCGCCGCGGCGCTGCCCAAGGCGGGCGAGAAGGGCACCGTCGACCGGATCGAGGCGGACCGTGGTTGATTCTGGGTCCGCCTCATGACGCGGCAAGCGCTCCAGCGCGAGGGCGCCGCCATGTCCCACTGCGTCGGCGACGGCGACCACGCCTACCTTTGCGGCGGGGAGGAACTCACCGACGACGCCATCTGGAGCCTCCGCGACGCCGAGGGCGCCTCACGCCTGACGGTCCAGATCACAGACAACGACATCGACAGCGCTAAGGGCCCGCACAATCACGATCCCGGCAAGCACGCCTCCATGCAGGTCCGACACCTGGTGTCCGCCTTCAAGGCGGCCGGTAGTAATCTGACCATGCTGCCGATCACGCAGATCGTCCTCGCCCCGGATGGGCGAACGTTCCGACAGGACCGCGTCCCGGCCGACGTGCAGGCCGAATTGGATGCGGCAAGGCGGGAGGCCGAGGAAGCTCGCGCACGTCGGATGCGGGAGGCCGAGGAACGTCGCGCAACGGAGCCGGTCTATCGGCTCGGCCGAGGCCAGGTCATGATCCGCACGGTCGGTGTCGACACGCAGGGAGGGCCGGCCCGGTTCCGGCCATTGGGTGACGTCGGCGAGTTCTCCATCAGCTTCGATGGCGTCGATCTCCGCTCCAGCGAGGCTCCCCTCCGCCCCTTGATCGCCCAGATCGAACACGCCTGGTTGATGACGTTCACTCCCGGCGGGGACCGCATCGGCCCGCCCCCTCATCCGATCTTCAGGATGTTCGAGGACCTCCCGAACCCGCTCATCGCGATGAGGTCGAGGGGCGCCGGAACCGGCATGACGCTCAGCCTGCAGGACGGCCAGGAAATCCCGCTGACCGCCGCCGAGACCGCCGCCATCGCCGTGCGGGACGGCAGCCTGATCGACCCGGGCGGGCTCCTTCACGGCAAGGTCATGGCCCTGCAGCCGGCGGACGATGCCGCCGGTTCCGTCCGCATCCAGTCCCTCCCCGAGGTCCGGTGCGCGATGGTCCATCTCCTCGGCCACGGCGCGAAGGTGGCCGCGGTCACCGCCCGAGGCGTCGATCTCGTCGAGCGCGACGACTTCAGCGTCTCCCCGCTCAGCGGCCGCATCGCGTTCCATGACGATTTCCAGGACGTCGAGATCCTTTGGGAGAGCCCACGCATTCCGCCGGCGCCCAGGACCACCCGCGAAGCCGTCATGGATCGCGTCCGCGCCCGGCTCCTCGTCACCGTCGACGAGACGGAGCGCAGTCCCTGGGGGAGCTTCGCCCTCAGCGCGGACGTCGCCAGCCTACGCGTCGGGGGCACGCCATGACCGGGTACAACTGGCAGGCCGAGTCCGTGATCGTGGACGCCCTGGCGGACGCGCTCCTAGCCGGGGACGGCCCCGCCGCGGCCCGGGCCGTCGAGGCGGTCACCGATCCGGGCGCGTCCGCCCGGATCTGGGGGCGGGCCCATCTCATCGTCTTGTGGACCGAACTGGCAGGGAAGGACTGATCCATGACCCGCAGCGAAACGAACGACATCATCGTCGAGCAAACTGCCTCAGACGCCTGGCCGGACCATGTGGCGACGCTCGTACACGCCCTCCGTATCGGTGGGGATGGTTTCGCCGTCGAGGTCGCCGCCGACTTTCCGGACGTCGCCTCGGACGAGGAGCGGGGGAGCCTCATCGAGAGGGCGCGGGTCATCGCCGACGGCATGGGCCCCATCGACCCGGTGACGCTCGGGGCGCTGCCGCTGCAGCAGATCGCGGAGATCCTCGGCGAAACCTATTGGGTCCCCCGAGCCTGGGTTTTCCAGGGATGCCCCCACGAAGGCTACGGCACCACGCTGCGGTGCGACCCGGTCGCGCTCGCCGCCTGGTGCGCTGCGAAGGCGTCCGCGATCACGGCGGAGCGCTTTGCTCCGGATGCCGCCCGGTTCCGAACCTTCGCCCAGCGCCTCTCCGCCGCCGCCCAACAGGCCGCGTGATCGGCCCTGCCGGTCCTGCATAGGGACCGGTAGGGCAACGACATTAACCCTAGGCACTCAACCTGCGCCGCTCGCCGTTGATCTGTACCCCGAAGGCGTCCACGATTCCTCATGACCGAATACGCGATCATCGCCGACGTCGACGTGCGGCACTCCTCCTCTGAGGGGCGCCACGCGCTCGCGCGGACCGCCGCCCTCGATGCGCCCCTGACCCTGGAGACCGCGGTTTGGGCACCGGAGATCGCGGGGATGCTCGGATTCCCCGCGGTGACCGTCGGGATGCTCAGGGCGGCCATCGGCCGAGGCGACCTGCGCCCCGAGCGGCACGGTCGGGCGATCCTCGTGAGCCGGCGGCAGTTGATGGAGTGGAGAGAGACGTGTCGCGCACCGCAAAAGGCCCCAGGCTCTGGCTCAAGCCCGAGGAACGGGACAAGGCCACCGGCAAGCTTAGGAAGAAGTCGGTCTGGTGGATCAGAGACGGCGACATCGTCGTCGTCACTGGCTGCGCTCCAGAGGACCGCCCAGGCGCTGAAAAAGCGCTAGGCGACTACATCCAGGCTAAGTACCGGCCCGCCCGGGACAAGGAGCGCCCGCTCCGGGACATCCTCGTGACGGACGTCCTGACGGTCTACGGCGAGGACGTGGCACCCAAGCATGCCCGGCCGGAGAAGACGGCCGCGCGCCTCATCCAGCTTGGCACATGGTGGGACGGCAAGGCCGTGTCCGCCGTCGACGGCAAGAGCGTCCGGGCCTACGGCGACTGGCGGAAGAAGCAGGCGTGGAAGTCGGCCCGTCCGGACGCGACGGGCAAGAAGGCCCGCACGGTCGGGGACGCCGGCGTGCGCCGCGAGCTTGAGGACCTCCAGGCGGCGCTCAACCACTACCTCAAGGAGGGCCACATGAGGGAGGTCGTGCGAATCCCGCTGCCCGCCAAGAGCGTCCCGAAGGACCGCTACCTGGAGCGGAACGAGGCCGCCGGCCTCCTGCGGACCATGCTCCACATGCCCGAGCGCCAGACCGTCCACCGCGGCCCCCGCAAGGGCCAGGTCATCGAGACCGCCAAGCGCCCGGCGCGGCACCTGGCGAGGTTCACGCTCGTCGGCATCTACACGGGCACCCGCGCGGCCGCGATCTGCAGCGCGGGGTTCGCCCCCGCCGAGGGCCGTGGCTGGATCGACCTGAAGCGGGGCGTGTTCCACCGGCGCAAGGTCGGCGCGGCCGAGACGAAGAAGCGGCAGCCCCCGGTCCGCCTCCCGAACCGCCTCCTCGCCCACATCCGGCGCTGGGCCCGCACACCGCGGAAGGACGGCACGATGCCCGAGTACGTCGTCGAGTTCCGGGGCAAGCCGGTCTCGGAGGTGAACAAAGGCTTTGCCGCCGTGGTCGCCGCGGCCGGGCTCGGGCCCGACGTCACGCCGCATTCCCTGCGCCACACCTGCGCGACATGGATGATGCAGGCCGGCGTCGACCTGTGGCAGGCGGCCGCCTTCCTCGGGATGACGGTGCAGATCCTGGAGAGCACGTACGGCCACCACCGTCCCGACTTCCAGAAGGAGGCCGCCGGCGCGCTGGACAAGGGCGGACGCCGCCCGGTCGAGACCCTCGACATCGAGGACGCCTTCACCCGCCGGGCGGCGTGACCCCATCCGTTCTAGGGGTACTGGAGGGGAACAGAATGACCGTGAACAAAGGGGGATGAGGACGCATCCCGGAGACCATTTTCCCTCTGTTCCCCTCTACGGATTGACGTAGCGCGGACCCGCTCATAACGGTCTGGTTGCAGGTTCGAGTCCTGCCGGGCCCACCACTATTCCCCTAGGGAAATGCCTCCCAGAGCCCCTCTTGAGCCTCGCTCGGACGGGCTACCGGAACCGAAACCGGAACCGATAATGCGTTTTACCCCGCTCGGACGAGGTCCGGCGGGGTGGTCGGCGACGCGGGATCCGGGCTCGAAGCCCCGTCCTGGATGGTCACGATCCGACGGTCTCACGCGCGGTTGTCAGCCCCAAACCCGGCGTCGTCCTCTCCAGCCTACGCACCCCACCCGAACTTTCTGGTGTTTTTTAACCACCAGCCCTTGCGCTTGGTAAACCTGGTGGTAATCTAACCATCAATGGAGCGAGGCAGTCTCCTCCGGCACGGGAACCAGGCCATGACCCACCCCTCCACCGACACCGCCACCACCACCCGGGACCAGGCCTTCTGGATCGACGTCGCCGAGGGCATCGAGGCCACCTGCCGGGAGGAGCTCGCCTACTGGACCGAGATCGCCGAGGCCATCGAGGCCGCCGAGGCGGGGGACGAGGCCTGATGGCTTCGACCCCCTACCACCACGACCCTGACCCCGAGCGGATCTACCTCGTGAGGGTGACCCGGGACAGGGACGGCCTCTGGGTCGCCGAGGCGCTGCCCAGCACGCTCCCCAAGGGCATGAAGCTCCTGACCATCCCGTTGGCGAGCCGCGAGTTCGCCCTCTCCGAGCTGGCCCGCGGGATGAGGGATCTCGTCCATCTCACCGGCAAGCTCCGCGTCGTCAGCTGATGCCTGCCTCGATCCTCCCTCCCGCTCGGCGGGGACCAGGGAGGATCGCACGGGCCTCAGAACCGAGCGACCCACCCTCCGCACCAAGGACCGCCACCATGAAGGCCCATCCCGACCTCCTCATCTCCACTGTCGCCGGCGGCAGCATCGCCGATCCCGAGTTCCAGTCGCTCCTGGCCGCCCGTGGCTACGTGCGCCTGTCGATCGACGCGCAGGCCAAGGGCATCCTGACCGCCTTCCTGCAGGCCGTAATCGACACCTGCTCGTCGGCCGACGGTGCCTACGGTGTGGACGCAACCACCTTCGCCCTGCTGCAGGTCGCATCCGCATCGGCCATGCGCACGAAGGCCAGCCTCAAGACGGTGAAGCCGTTCATGCAGCACCACCGGCTGCTGACCCGGGCGGAAGCCAAGGACCTCGTGACCGCCGGCGCGCCCTGCGTGGACATCGACCTCGCGGATGGGGTCGTCCTGCATCTCCTGCGCAACGACGTGGCGGCGTCCCTGTTCGGCCTACGGGTGCTGCTGAACGAGGTCGACGTGGAGGCCGCCGCCCGTCGGGCGACGAGCCACATGGACTGGCATGAGGGCGAGCCGCAGCGCGAGGTCGACATCGAGATGGCCGACGCCCTGTTCCGCGAGGCCTTCCCGACGTTCCGCGCAAGCCTGCTCGCGCTTGGCTCGGAGCTGGACGACCTCGGTGAGGTGCTGGATTGGACGTCGCCGCGCCTTGCGCGGACCGACCTCGCCGCCGAGGCCGACGAGGCTGCCTTCCGCCGCGGAGCCGAGACGCTCGGCATCAACGACCTGCGCCGGCGCTACGAGAACTACCGCGGCTGACGCCTGCCTCGTGGCCGGCGCCGCGCATCGCGGATCACGCCGGCCTCGCACGGGCCTCAGCCGAGCGCTCCATCGCCATCACCAGGACGACGCCATGGCCTCCATCCGCAGCATCCGCCCCGTGCCCCACACCCTCACGTCCACGCTCGCGACGATGGCCCGGCCGCCCTATGCCGACGGCGGCATCAACGGGCCGACCACCTTCGAGGCCCGCCTGCGCATCCCCCTGGCCGAGGAGGCGGTCCACGTCGCCGGCGTGTACATCAAGTGCGCCAAGGCCGGGGATTTCTACTACGAGCTCGTGTGGCCCCTCCTGGAGCGGGCGTCCCCGGCCCTCGTCGCGGCGACCTGCCTTGCCGTCACCGACCTGGAAGGCGCCGAGTTCGGGACGCGGTTCCTGCGGTGGGTTTTCCAGCAGCAGACAGAGGACCCGATTTGGCACGCCCGGACGTACGACGACGCGATCGCCGCGGGCAGCACGACGACGTCCGACCGCCTCGCCGGCATCGCTCCCGATCCCCAGGCCTAGCCCGCCCCGGGGCAGCCCCGCACACTCGCCCCCCACACAGGAGACCCCCATGCTCGTCGTTCCCCCGAAGCCCCGCCGCGAGGCCCGGGTCGACCTCAGCGGCCTGACATCCGACCAGGTCGCCATCCGCCGCGGCGTCGTCACGCTCGGTGAGCGGGCGTTCGGCCCGCGCTGGCAGACCGACCTCGCGGCGGCCCTGTCGCTGGAGGCGGGCCGGAAGGTCCGTCAGTCCCAGATCTCGGCATGGGTCTCAGGGGAGCGCGCGGTCCCCATGGTCCTGATCGAGCCGCTCAAGCGCATCGCGATCAGGATCGCTGAGGACATGGAGCGCCGGGCGGCCGAGATCCGGGCGGACTGGGCCGACGCGCCCCCGGCCGAGGACGTCGCCGCGATCGATGCGATTGCATAGATCCGGGCGGGTTCGCCTCGATCTATGCAATCGCATCGATCCCCGGGCTCACTCGGGGTCTGGCGGCTTCGGCCTGTACTTGCGAGGGCGCTTCTTCGGCGGCGTCGTAAACAGCGAGGGGGGCTTCGGCGTCGGGCTTTCCGGGGCGAGGGACGCCAGGGCCATCTCGTCGTCCTCCGGTATAGGGTCCTCGGGGATCGGAGGGATCCCATAGACATCCAGCACACGCGTGACCGCGCGCTCCCTGCGCCAATCCTTGTCGATCCGGTACTCGGTGTTGGCGAAGATCGAGAGCCCTCGGCACACCTGGGGCTCTCGCTTGGCGAGATGCGTCAGGTGCACCGGGAGGCCGTCGGCGCCGGGTTTGAACCGCACGTGCAGGCCGATGACGGGGTCGGTGTCCACGCGGATCGTGTGGACCTCGCTGGCCTCCTCGCGGATCCGCCGTCGGTTCTGGCCGCTCATCTCGGCCTTCAGGAATATCTCGTGCTTGAGGAACTCCTCGACGGGCAACGGGGCGAACTCGATCCGCGCGTCAGGGGCGTCCTCCGGGTCGTACCGGCGGACGAGGAAGACCACGGGATCGAGAGGGGTCGAAGGCTCGGACATCCGGCCATGATGCCACCCGCCCGGTTAACCGTCCCCTGCGGATCGGCCCTACCGCGAGGCCTCCCGGGCCCGGCGCTCGGGCCCCAGCTTCCTCGCCAGGTCCGCCGGCCGCTGCGCCCGCACGAAGCCTCTGGAGACCTGGCTCGACACGGCCGCCAGCTCGGTCAGGGCATCCCCGAGGGCGCGCCTCAGGGCGTCCCGGGCGTCGCCGTCCGAGGCCTCCAGGTAGGTCTGCTCCAGCTCGTCCACGGCCGTCTCCATCGCCTCGTCCATGAGAACGGATAGAGAACAAATCGGCGCGTGAGTCGATCCCTGGACGCGTCGATTTGGCGAAATCCTCAGGGCCGCATCAGGCCGCCGGCCGCATCCCGTGGCTCGTCGTCGTGGCCGCCCCGGCAGTCGCCGACCATGCGGATGGCGGCGTGCTCCTCGAACTCGGGCCGGCGATGCTCCACGCCTACGACCCCCTCGTAGAACTCCCAGGCCCGGCAGCCCGGCTCCTCGCAGAACGGGCAGTCCTGCTCGGGGCCGTAGGCGAAGGCGTCCAGCTGTCCGTTCACGGGCGGCTCGTCGCAGACGATGACCGCCGCGTACCGCTCCTCGAAGACGTCATCCAGTAGGCGCGGCATCAGTCCCTCCCGACGTCGGTCATGCCACCCGGCGCTGGTCGGCCAGCAGGCTGTCCAGGGTGTCCCGCAGGTCCCGGATGTGACCCTGCCCCTGACCATCGTCGAGATCCGTGCAGGCCTCGGCCTCCTGCAGGGCGTCCCGCACCGCGTCGATGTCGGCCTGCAGGGGGACGGCGCGCTTGGGCTCGGCCATGCCCTCCGGGGTCCGGACGCGCTGCGAGCCGTCTGCGTGGGTGATCAGGAAGCCCTTGGTCAGGGTGTGGGTCTCGCCAGCCCCGAGTTCGACCACCCGGCCGAAGTCCGACACCGAGGACGCGGTCGAACAGCCGCTGTGGTCGTTCCCGGTGAGGTGGTCGAGGATCCGGTGGAGGTCGTGCCCGAGGGGGATGGCCTCGTTGGCGCCGACCTTCGCCTTCAGGGCGTCGAGGGCGGCGATCGCGCTGAACGTCCGGGCCAGCGCCGACGGGATGTCGGCCGCGCCCAGGACCGGCGTCACCGCCTGGGTCGCCTCCAGCACCAGCCGGCGCAGGGCGGACCGGAAGCGGATGGCCTCCGGCACGCGGTCGTCCTGGGGGGCGATGTGCGGCCGGACGTTCGCCGTCGTCACGTGCTTGCCCCCGCAGGACATGCTCAGGTCGCCGTGCTCCCCGTTGAGCTCCAGGCGCCAGGCCTTGCCCGTCCGCCGGTCCATCCCGTCGATCGCCTCCGCGAGGATCTCGTCGATCGCCTCGTCACCCAGGTCCCTGATCTGCATCGTTCCCTCCCTCAGCATGAGCTCGGCACGTCAGCGCACGAGCTCGTGCGCTTCTCAGCACTTTTTTGGGCGTTACCTTCCGCCATTTCGGCGTTACCTGTAGAGCGGATTTCGAATACTTCCCGGAGGCGTTCCGCCCGCCCCCTGAAATCCGGGCCTTGGGCGCTCGCGGGCACCCCTCCCTGCGGGCGGTCCAGGCGGGAGAGGATCCCGACGAGGACGACGACCGAGGTGACCAGGGCAAGGGACAGCATCGAGACCGTGAGCGTCAGCATCAGGCGGGGCGCCTAGGAATGGCGAAGGAGAGCGTGAAGCCTGGCGTGTCGCCGATGTAGTCCCACGACATGTACGGCCGCAGGATGCCCGCCTTCCGCTTGCCCCGGAGACGCCGGCGACGGCGGCGTGTGGTGACGCGCTCCTCGATCGGCCTGAAGAGGACCTGCCCGTGCGAGATCAAGTAGATCTTGGGCTTCAGCGGCACGAAGCTCACGCCCGCCCCCCCGCCAGAAGCCCATGCGCCGCCATGACCGCGTACACCCCGCCCGCGAGCTGGCGCAGGTCGAGGCCGTCGGCGGTGCCCTGCGCCAGCACGTCGTGGATGAGGACCCATGGCGCCGAGGACGGCTCGGGCGCCGGGGCCGGCTCGGGGATGGGGGCGAACCAGGGTGCGTTGGGGAACCGCGCGTGGCAGCGGGCCCGGAGCCCGGGATCCATGGAGGCGTAGGCGGCGGGGATGGGCTGACCGCCCCGCGAGATCGTCGTCGTCTTCACCCTGCTTCCCCCTTCGAGCGTGCCCTGAAATCGAGCGTACCAACCGTGCCGATTCGATCAAAACCGGGGTTGCCCGTTCGCTCGGGATGGCGCAGCAGCCCCTCGCCGAGGCAGCCGCATCGTCCCTTGCATGCCCCCGCGGTAGGCTCCTCGGCATGGACATCTTCACCCTCGGCGAGCAGCTCGCCACCGCCCGCCGCCACCGCCGGCTCTCGCAGCGCCAGCTCGCCGCCCAGGCCGAGGTGTCGGTCGAGTGGCTCAGCCGCTTCGAGCGGGGCGACAGCTTCGAGCCGTCGCTCCACCGGGTCCTGCGGTGCCTCCACGTCCTCGGCATCGACATGCGCCTGACCGTCTACAACCAGGGCCGCCCGACCATCGACGACCTCATGCGTGAGGAAGAGGACCAGAAGGTCGACGACGTGTTCCACCTGATCTGAGCCATCGCGTTGTGGATGAGGTAACCAGGCTCGCGGCTGACAGTTGCACCGTGAATCCCTGTAGTGCACATGGAGTGCATCAACCAGCGAGAACGCCGCCGTGACCCAGACCCGCTCGAAACGGACCGCCGCCTGACCCGAGCCCACCGGCTCGGGACCGCCTGCGCGCCCCCCGTTTCCAGCGAGATGTCCGATGTCCGACGACGAGAAGAACAGCCCCCAGCACGTCCACGCGCTCGCCGTCACGGCCACCCGCGCGACCCTCCTCAACCCCGTGTTCCTGACCGGACCCCTTCAGCCGGAAACGCCGGTCGACCTCGGCCAGCTGACGCACGGCGGCGAGAAGGTGAACTACAGCGCCATCGACGACGCCCGGGTGCGGATGGCGCGCTTCCTGTCCTCCATCCCCGGCCTGCCGCCGCGGCTCGTCGACACGCTGACGCGGGCGCAGGCGAGGACGACGATCGCGAACCTCGGCCGCGTTGACAGCGCGCTGCGCGGTCACGCCAATGGCCGGAACACGCCCGAGGCGGTGTCGTCCGCCTGCCTCGTTCTGGCAGACGAGCTCCTCTTCGCCCAGGCGGCGCTCGGATCCGCGAAGGCGGCTGCCTGCTGCGCCGCGATCGCGCTCCACTGGTGCCACGCGGCCCTGCGGTCAGGGTCGCCTGCCAAGGTGTGGCTGACGCTGAGGGCCGCGTTCCTCTACGCCGGGGACGCGACCGAGGAGATCGACGAGGCGGGCTACGTCCCGGAACCGATACCGTCGAGGCTCTCGGCGCATGACCAGCTGGCCCACCTCCTGGTGAAGCAGCTGCTGGTCGCGAGCGACGCCCTGCGCGCCATCGAGGACGAGGACGCGATCCTCCGGGGCGGGGCGGGCGTGTGGGACGAGGGCCCGCCCTTGTCCGAGATCTCGGACGGCCTGGCGGACATCGTCTGGCCGGACGAGCGGAAGGCGGCCGCCCCGAAGGCGGCGACGCTGCGGGTGTTCCCCAGCGCCAAGCACTTGCCGAAGACCACCCAGACCGCGACGGACCGGGGTGACGGGCCGCGTGCCTTCATGGAGACCGTCGCCGAGCGGGATCTCCCGCTCGCGCCGGCGCCGGATCCGCACGCCCTCGTCGAGGCAGGCGTCGCCCGGGCGCCGTGGATGCGCGAGCTGCTGGAGACGATCGCGCAGGACCTCGTCGGCGCCCCGTACGCCTGGCTCCGGCCGACGCTGCTCGTCGGCGGCCCCGGCTCCGGGAAGACCTCCCTGGCACGGTGGCTCGCCGAGCAGCTCGGGCTGCCGTTCCGCCTCTACTCGGTGAATGCAACTTTCGATGGAAGTTTCGTCGGTACAAATCGCCAGTGGGGATCCGCCAGACCTTCGGTTGTTGCGCAAATACTACAACAGATGGCGACGGGCTCGGCGTTCATCTGCTGCGACGAGATCGAGAAGGGGACGAACGACCGGCGCAACGGCCGGTTCGACGAGGCGATCCTGCCGTTCCTGGAGCGGGAGAGCTCGAAGCGGATCTTCGACCCCTACGTCGAGTGCCCGCTCGACCTGTCGGCCGTGACGTACGTCGCGACCGCGAACGACCTAGACGGCGTGAGCGGACCCCTTCGCGACCGGTTCCGGATCATGCGCATGCCGCTGCCCCGGCGCCAGGACCTGCCCGTCGTGGCGGCCACGCTCGTGTCCGAGATCCGGGACGAGCGCGGCCTGTCCCAGGGCTGGATGCCGGACCTGGAGCCGGACGAGCTCGACCTCCTGTCCCGCCATTGGAAGGGCGGCTCGATCCGCCCCCTGCGCCGCCTCGTCGAGACCCTGCTCACGGGCCGGGATCGCTCTGCTCCCCGCCACTAGACCCTACCCCCTGAAGGATGCCTCCCATGCCCAACGCCTGCCCGAATACCGCCCCGACCCCCTCCCTCGACGAGGCGATCCTGCGCCTGCGCGCCCGCCGCGAGACGGGCGACCTCCGCTCGGAGGCGGAGTTCTCCGGCCTGTCCGTCCTCAACCTCGCTCGGCGCGCGCAGGCCCTCGGCCGCCTCGGGCCCTGCGATGTCGACAGCCTCGTCCAGGGCGTCGTCCGCCTCGTCGACGCCCTGCCCGGGACGCGCGGGGACAGGCCGTGAAATCGGCGCGCGGCCCCCCGTCCCATCCCCATTCCTGAGGAGACCACCATGATCATCGACGAGTTCACCGACATCGCGAACAGGGCCTGTGGCCAGCACGACGGTCACGTGCCGATCGTCGTCACCGGCGTCGTCCCCAGCGCGCACGGTCCCCTCGTCCAGTGGACCGGCGGCTCGCCGGCGCAGCGATGGGACCGCCGCATCATCAAGACGGCCCCTCTGACCCAAGAGCTTTGCGGGGTCCTGGCGCGCGTCCTGGCTTGCCGCTGGCGCGAGGGCCGGGCCGTCGTTCCCAGGTCCTGGCGGGAGGACCTGACGGCTCGCCATCCCGCCACGTTCGATCCGGGCGGCCCCAATTCCTGGGGCGGCTGGCGATGGCTCTGGGAGGCCGGCGCCGAACTCGTCGCCGAGACCGGCGTCGTCGCCTTCCGGACGGAGCAGACGAAGGAGAAGTTTGCGCAGGCGCGGTGGTATTGGTCCAGCAAGGGCACCATCGCGCAGAAGCAGGCGACCATCCTCGTGGTGGACTGCATCGAACACCTGTCGGCTTTCACATGCGAATACTGCGGGGCACCCGGCTCTCTCCGCTCCGGAGGGTGGGCCAAGACCTGCTGCGACTTCCACGCCGTCAAGGCCAACCAGGGGAACCCGCGATGACCCGCCTCTGGATCGTGTCCGACATCCACGACGACGCCGACGCCTGGGAAGGCCCTACGGTCCCGGCCTGCGACGTGGCCGTGATCGCCGGCGACGTCGCCGACGGCCTGACCAAGCGGTCCCTGCCGTGGCTCGCGGCGTGCGTCGTCCCCTACGCCCGGCACGTCGTCTACGTCCCGGGCAACCATGACCTCTACGGCGTCCGCTGGCAGAGCGAGCTCGACCGCGGGCGGGTCGCGGCCGCGGAGGCCGGGATCCACCTCCTCGCCGTCGGGGAGGTCCTCGCCATCGAGGGCGTCCGCATCATCGGGGCCACGCTCTGGACCGACTACGCGCTCCTCGGCGAGGCCTGGCGGACCACGACGATGGCGGCCTGCGGAGACCGGAGCGCCGGCATGCGCGACCACCGCAAGATCAAGGTTCGCACGCGGACCGGCGAGACGACCCCGTTCGGCCCGAGCGCGGCCGCCGCGCTGCACGTGGCCCAGCTCGGCCGGATCGAGCGGGCGCTGGCGGAGCCGTGGGATGGCCCGACCGTCGTCGTCACGCACCACGCCCCTCATCCCGCCAGCCTCGGCCGCCAGGGCCCGTTGCTCTCGATCGACGCGGCCTACGCCTCGGACCTGACGCGCGTCCTCGAAGGCCCCGACGCGCCCGACCTGTGGGTCCACGGGCACATCCACCGGAGCTCGGACTACCAGGTCGGGCGGACCCGGATCCTGGCCAACCCCAGGGGACGCCGCGGCGAGAACCCCGACTTCGACCCGTCCCTCGTCGTGGAGATCTGACCGTGCGCGCCCTCATCCTCAGCCTGCTGCTCGCCACACCGGCCGCGGCCGATCCCATCCCGGCGCCCGGCCTCTACTGCCCGGTGGGGCGGGACGTGACAGCGATCGTCGTCGAGCCCGGGGGCGTCGTCGGCATCGACAGCCTGGAGTGCCACGGCGTCCGGCTCGCCGCCGGGCGCCTGTCCTCCCGCCGCTGCTACGGCAACGGAGGCCGGCCCGTCCCCTACGACACCGAGCTCTTCGTCCTGCCCGGCGGAGGCCTGCTCCACGATGGTGTCCGCTACCGGCGCCAGGCCGGTCGATGCCCTGAATGATACCCAATCGAGGTTGGGGACATTTTCGCTGCACCGGGAATTCGGGCACGAAAAAGGGGGCCGGTCGCCCGGCCCCCTCGTGGATCCCCGAGGCCTAGGCCCCGGGGAGGATGTCCTGGCGCTGGCGGTCAGGCGCGCCGGCCGAGGTCGAAGAACGCCATGTCGACCGTCGCGAGGATGAACCCCGGCGGGAGCCAGTCGATACCCTCCAGGTCGGCCTTGAGCTCGGGGGCGCCGACGAGGATCCCGCGGCCGTAGCCCTCGCGCTCGGCGAAGGCGACCAGCTCACCGAGGTCGCTCGTCACGTACGACCGGCTGGCGTAGGTCCACGGGTAGACCAGGCCGTCGAGCAGCACGTAGTCGATGCCGTCGGGCTTCAGCTGCTGCACCGGGGCCGGCTCGGCGCCCGGCAGGTGCCAGCCCGGGTTGGCGCGGAAGGATGCCTGGCGGGCCTGGTCGCGCTCTCCGCCGGGAGCGTCGGGTCCGGTGGGCAGCTCCGCCGCGGCCGCGGCGGCGACGTCCGCGATCCTGCGCTTGATGGAGGCGAAGGCCTGCTCGCGCAGGGGCGGGTAGTAGATCGGCTCCACGTTCCGCTCCAGCATCATGCGCTGCGCCGCGTAGGGATCGTCGGCCGTCATCGCGGCGATCGTGGCGTAGAAGGCGGCCTCGTCCAGGCGGTCGAGGATGGCGTTGGCACTGGCGTCCTTGGGGGACAGCGGATCGTTCGCGGGCGTGGTATCGTGGTCGGACGGGTGGGACATCGGGTGAACTCCGGTGTGCTGCCTCACCCATCGCGGCGTTCGAGCGCCGCGGTGGGTGGCCCTTCTTGGGGCAGGAGAACGGTAGCGTAGAAGCATCGAATCTGCAATGAGCGCGGTGCGGGTGCCGGAGGGGTATCCGCCGGCGCCGCTCAAGCGCCGTCGTCGTCTGAATGATCCGGTGACAGCGCCATGACCACGAATGACCTGACCGCCCCGAACGCCGTATTTCGAGACAATTCCGCCAACCCGTCGGTCGACCAGCTCAAGGCGGCTCGGGCGATCCTAGGCATGAACCAGGACCAGATCGGCCGACGAGCCGGCGTGAGCCCGAAGACCATGATCGCGGTCGAGGCCAGGCGATGCAGTCTAGCGTCCCTCAATACCTTGGTTGGTGCCTACCTCGGCATGGGGATAACCTTCCAGGCAAACGCCGACTACACGGTGTGCACGGTCACGCGCCGGTATTCGGAGCCACAGACGCCGCCGCCCCTGCCAAGCGAGTAGGCCTCTTCCGGATCCGGGCGGCCGCGCGGAGCAGCTCCGACGGCCGTCGGCCTCCCCACCTCGCCATGACGCCCTCCGCGCCCTCGCTCGCCAGCGTCGCGCGGACACGGGCGGCCGTCGGCGTGGGACGCAGGCGCGCCTCCCAGTCTTCCTCGTGGGCGGACCTGCGGGGCCGGTCAGCTCGCATGGACGCGGCTCGCGAACCGGCGCCAGGTGGGCCGGTCGTAGCCGGGGACCGGGTCGGCGAGGATCCCGGCGCGCAGCAGGCCGGCGATCGTCAGGAGGTAGGACTGGTCGGCGGGCGTCATGCCGAGGCCCTGGCGGTCTCGATCCGCTCCAGGGCGGACAGGGCCCGCTCCAGCGCGGCCGCGAGATCCTCGGGCAGGTCCCGGTCCGGCGGGAGTTCGAGCCACCACCTGCGCCAGCTCACCAGGCGGTTGGCGGCCTCGATGACGGCGGCGGTGGCGGCGGCGTGCTCAGCGGCCATGGCGACGTCTCCGCATCGGGGCGACGGCGGCGAGCGCGGCCGCCACGTCCGCCCGGGTAGGCGCAGCGGCAACCGGCGCGCCGAGCAGGGCCCGGTGCACCGCGTCCCCGACGAGGGGAGCGGGCTCGGCCGCGTAGCAGGCCAGGGCGACGAGGGCGGCCGACGGGATCACGCCGCCGGCCTCTCGGGCTCGGCGCCCTCTTCGGGGTTGAGGTCGAGCCAGAGCTGCAGGGGGGCGCAGTCGCCGGTCGCGACGGCGCGCTGCATGGCCCGGCGCATCGAGAGGCACATGCGGACCATGGCCCGGACCTCGCGGCGCAGCGCGTTCATCTCGGCCTGAAGCCCGCCGTTCTCTCCCCGGAGGGCGCGGACCTGGGTCGAGGCCTCCTCCAGCGCGCCGGTCAGCGTCGCCACCCGGGCCTGCTCCTTGTCGAGCAGGTCCCCGAGCTCTTTGCGGAGGGCATCGCCGGCGATCCGGATGGCGTCCTCGTTGGAGATGTCCTTGAGCGCCTTCCGGATCCACGGCCACCCGAGGGCGATGAGGGCCAGGACCGCGGCGATGACGGCGATGGGCTTGGCGTCGCCGACGGCGGCGGTGAGGATGGCGTCCAAGGTCAGTGTCCTCCGAACTCGGCGTGGACGTCTGAGATCCAGGCGAGGGCCCGCGTCCCGCAGGCGGATTTCGCCCTGTCGAGCAGCTTGGCGTTTGCGATGATCCGGACCGCGGCCGCGCGCCCGAAGGCGGCGTCCGGGATCTCGGGGAAGGTCTTGGCGAAGCAGGCGGCGAGGTCGGCGGGCACCGGCGGAAGGGCCGGCCGGGCTGCGGGGTCGAGGGCCTCCCGGGGCTGGCAGGCCCCAAGGGTCAGGGCGAGGACGAGGACGGCGGCGCGCATCACAGGCCCCTCAGGCGGCGGGCGTCGTCGGCCGTGGCGCAGGGCGTGTCCGAGATTTCGGACAGCGCCGATTCGAGCTCGCGGAGGCGGATGGCTGACGCCGCGGCCTCGTCCTCGGCGGCCATGGCCCGACGGGCGTCGGCCGCGGCGATCGAGGCGGCGGCGAGGACCTGGCGGCGCTCCTCGGCAAGGGACGCCATGGCCCGGGCGGTGTCCGCGTAGGCGGTCCCGAGCCTGGCGGCGGTCGTGGCCTGATGGGCGCCCGTCAGATACGCGACGAGCACCAAGCCGAGCGCCGCGACCGCGATGGCCCCGGCCCGGCCGAGGTACAGCCACGCGGCGACCGTCGCGGCCACGAGGGCGGCGACGATGCCGGCGGGGCCGAGCCCGGATCCGAGAAGGCCGAGGACCTGGGTCACGGCTCAGGCCTCGTTCGTGGAGAGGGCGCCGCTCACCGCGAGGCGGATGGGGCGGACGCCGGCGGGCTGGGCGAGCTTCCAAGGGCACCGGCGGGCGGCGAGGAGGCGGCCCTTGGCGATCGGGGCGATGCTGACGGCGTCGCCCTGGTTGCCGCCGAGGACGTAGAAGGCGCTTGCGTTCTCGCCGACGTAGATGCCGACGTGGCCGCCGCCGCCCGGGCGCTCGAACACGAGGACGTCGCCGAGCGAGGGCACGGCGGCCTTGGTGCCGAACGCGGCCCAGTTCCGGGCCCAGAGGGGCGCCTTGACCGGCTCGAAGCCGGCGCGCTTCACGACCACGGCGGTCATCAACCCGCACCAGGCGATGCCGTCGTTGACGTAGGCGCCGGCGACGCCGACCTCCTTCGCCCAGCCGAGGATCGCCGGGTTGGATGCGGCGCCGGGGGTCTCGCGGGTTCCGAACAGGTCGAGCGCCTCGACGAGGACGCGGGGCCCGGTCTCGCGGGCGAGCCAGGCGTAGGCGGCGGGGAGCTGAACCTTAGCCACGGGCGGTGGCCTCGGCGGCGGCGACACGGAACTCGGCCGCGGTCTCGGGATCGAGGTGACCGGTGCGCCCGCAGCGGGTGCACATCACCGCGATGCCGGTGGCGCCGAGGTCCATGCCCGCGGTCCACTCGGAGCCGCAGTCCGCCGGGTCGGAGCAGGTCGGCTCCATGGGCCGCTCGGCGATCGAGGCGACCGCGTCGGCGACGGCCTGAACGCCCTGGGTCGAGAAGCTGGTGTGGATGTCGGCTGTGGAGCGATGCACGGGGGAGGCCTCGGAGGCCGCCACGCGCGGCCGGGATGCCTCAGGGTGCTGGGCACCCCGTCACGCGTTCCACGTCACGGGATCGACCGTTCGAGCCCGATTTCAGGGGGCGGGCAGCACGCCCTCCTGAAGTATTCCGGTTGCGCTCTACAGGTAACGCCGAACGTGAACTTGGTAACGCCCAAACAAGTGCTGAGAAGCGCACGAGCTCGGCACGAGCTCGTGCGCAGAGGTGCCGAGGCCGTGCCCTGGAACCTTGCCGTCCCCCTCACGCCGCCTGCAGCGCGACAGCCCGGGCGTGGCTGTCCTTCATCACCGCGCGGGGGTCGCCCCGTAGCCGCGCCCGGAACACGATCTGCCGGACCGCCCCCTCGGACCGCCCCGTCAGCAGGGCGATGTCGTACTGCCCGAGGCCGTCCGCCCAGGCATCGAGGACGTCGTGGTGGCTGGCCCTGGCACGGGTCGCGCGCACGTGGGCGTGCTGCTCGATGACCGCCCGGCTCGCCGCGTCCACCCCGCGGAGGATGCGGCCGACCTGCGCCTGACCCAACCCGACGCGGGCGCCGGTCTCCGCCTGGGTCAGGCCCTCGGCCCGGAGCCTCAGGATCCGCTCGGCCCGGCGATCGCGCTCGGGGGACGGGAGATGCCCGGGGCGCCCGGCATCGGCGAGGATGACGGAGACCAGCGGCTGCCCGATCCCGACCTGCGCGGCGATGGCGACCTGCGTCAGGCCCTCGGCTCGAAGGCGGACGACGTCGGCTCGGGTCTCGTCAGGGGTCCTGCGGCTCACCGGCGGATCCCCCGGCGCGAGAGGACGGTGACGACGCGATCGCCCTGGAGCACGATGCCGACCCCGTCCCGGCAGACCGCATCGGCGCCATGGCGGGCCCCGACGCCGCCGTAGAAGGCCAGCCAGTCGCGGATCCGGCCGACCTCGATGCCGGCCGCCTGCATGGCGTCGACCGCGTCGAGGTCGTCGAAGCCCGCGAGCTGGTCCTCCAGGCCGCAGATGCGGTCCCCGAACCGGCGAAGGGCATGCAGGGTCACATAGGCCCGCACCCCGCCCGAGCGGTCGTGCTCGCAGCAGGGCGGCGGCGGGGGCGAGGCGACGGCGGTCGAGGACAGGGGGACGGCGCGCACAGGGGGTCTCCTCAGATCTGAGGAGACCAGGTTCCGGCCGCGACCCCGATTCGGGTAGGGACGCCACGCAGGATCGTTCCCCTCGCGATCGTGACGATCGCGCGGACGCCGGCTGGCGATGGCTCCGGCAGCGCTCCACCAGATTTATTTTTGACCTCATTAGAAGCCCGTCTGGCGATCCAGGGTCCTCATCGGAGGATTCATCCGACGATCTCGATCTGAGCGCTGGGTGAGGCGAAATACGGTGCTCTCGGTGGGTGTAGACGCACACCCTGTCGCCCAAGCATTCACGCCAGTTCATGAAAGTCTAGCGGCCTCCGCGTCCAGGTATCTGCCTCTGGACCAAGGCTAATGGCGAGGGGATGATCATCTCCGACGCGGCGGTGTGGTGCCTGACGCGTCGAGAGACCCGGGAAATGCTCGACGTTACAGCTGCGCGCGATCGCGCCCTCGACTTCCACTGGCGCGTGCCCGAGAACATCCTCGCGTCCGCCGGCATCCCCGACATCCCCGACCGCAAGCAGGACATCGCCCGGCGCAGCGTCCTCGCGGCTGCCTGTATCGCGGCCGACATGGCGCCCGGCGAGGATCGCTGGGTCAGCTACTCGCGGCGCAAGGCGTTCTACGCCGGTCAGTCGCGGTACCAGGGCCTCCCCTACACCTACGACCGCGTGCTCGCCGCCGTGGCTGAGCTCGTCGACCTCGGCCTCATCGAGGAGGTCCGGGCCGCTCCCGGCGACCACCTCACCACCGGTAGGCAGAGCCGGCTCCGGGCCACGCCCGCCCTGATCCACGCGTACCAAGACGCCCCCTTCGAGTACGAGACCAAGCGGTCGCGCCTCATCCTCAAGAACGAGACCGGCGACGTCGTCGGCTACGACCCGACCCGCCAGACGCGGCGCCTGGAGGCCGAGCTCGACCGCATCAACGCCTTCCTCGGGCAGGTCAGCGTCACGATGCCGACGGGAGACGGGTGGGAGCACGCAACGCGGATCGTCCGCGCCCGAAACGACAAGCGGGGGACCTGGGCTTGCGTGTTGCCGACCCCGAGCCCGGAGGTCTACAGGGTTTTCGGCCGGGGTCGCTGGGACCGCCACGGACGCCTGTACGGCTGGTGGCAGAGCCTCCCCAAGGGTTCCCGCAAGGACCTCCTGATCAACGGCGAGGTCTGCGTCGAGCCGGACTTCGCCACCCTCCACCCGAGGATCCTCTACGCCGCCCGGGGCCACGTCCTGCGCCACGATCCCTACGAGACCGGCGTGTTCCCGAGGTCCGAGGGGAAGCTCGCCTTGAACGTGGCCCTGAACGCCCGGACGATGAACTCGGCGGCCGCGGCCCTCATGGACAAGGACAGCTGGGGTCACGGTTGGGACTACACCCGAGGCCTGCTCAAGGCCGTCGTGGCGCGGAACGCCGCCATCGCCAAGGACATCGGAGCCGACCGCGGGATCCGTTGCATGGCCGTGGATAGCGCCATGGCGGTGGACGTCCTGAAGGCCTGCGAGCGGGCATCCGTGCCCTGCCTGCCCGTCCACGACAGCTTCATCGTACCGGCCTCCCAAGGGGCGTGGATGGAAGCAAAAATGGACGAGATCATCGCGGGTGTGCTCGGCGCCGTAACCCGTTCCCCTGCAACGATAATCGGGTAGTTGGTTCCACATATGGGCCCCCGGGCCCCCCGTGGTCCTCTTGGACCCGGGGCTCCCTACCTACCTCTGGGGGTCGTGTGGCCCGCCCCGCTCCCTACCTACCTCTGGGGGTCGTGTGGCCCGCCCCGCTCCCTTCCTACCTCTGGGGGTCGTGTGGCCCGCCCCGCTCCCTAACTACCTCTGGGGGTGGTTGACGCTCTGCTCCGCCCTCCCTGTATAGGGCTCGCCGTCGACGCTTCCTGTGGGTCGTGGGTCAAGAA
Organism: Methylobacterium sp. Leaf94; assembly: GCF_001426045.1. Taxonomy (NCBI): domain Bacteria; kingdom Pseudomonadati; phylum Pseudomonadota; class Alphaproteobacteria; order Hyphomicrobiales; family Methylobacteriaceae; genus Methylobacterium; species Methylobacterium sp. Leaf94. The sequence continues at coordinate 9,753 of NZ_LMRM01000056.1, read as the reverse complement.
TTACCCTCCTCCCGGAGCGATCGAACCTAGACTAGGGGATGGCGATTTCCGCTCCGATGCCCCCTGTTATTGGGGCGCTGTCCTTGTCCATGGCCGACGCCTCAGGTATATTCTGGGTCGTCGGCTACCCGGCCTTCCTCACGATGCACCACGTCATGAGCGCACCCCTCGATCCCTCGGGTCGGGGGGTGTGGCGTTTCAGGGTGTGCGTGACGTTCTCCCCGTGACGGGACCTGCCCTACGGTCCCCGCATGGCTGGCCTCTCCCTCGACGTCCTCAGCGACATCTGCGACCAGGTCGCGGCCTACGAGCGCGCCTTCCTCTCGGAGGCGTCCCTCGACCGCTACCGGCGGGCCTGTGCGTGGACTACGAGCGAGGTGGCCAAGGAGGCGAGGAACCGGGCCAACGAGGCGGTCGAGGATGCCTTCGACAACCCGACCCCATGGATGCGCCGCGCCTTCGCGTACAAACGCGCCCTGACCAAGAAGGGCGACATCATCCAGGCCGATGTGTCGGTCCTCCCGTCCCAGTCCATCGTCCTGAAGTACGCCATGGGGAGCGGCCCGCAGATCCGCCGGCCGGGTGACGCCGGCCTGGCCAAGGACAGGATCCTGGTGCCCTACTGGCGAAACCTGCGCGACACCCAGGGGATCTCCTACAACGCCTATGGCAACCTCCCCGGCGGGGTCGCGGCGCGCCTCGCCAGGGAGGCAGCGGGCACCACCAGCAAGCGCCGGGTGAGCGGCCGCTGGGGGGTCTACAAGGGCGAGCTGGACGTCGGTGGCAGCAGGGTTGCCGGCTACATCGCGCGGCCCTTCCGAGGCGAGGCGCCCATCGGCAAGAACGGGCGCAGCATCGTCGTCAACCTGGGTCGACCCAAGATCCTCCTCGGGGCCATCACGCAGGCCCGGTACGCGCCGGTCATGCAGGCCCCCTACGACGAGGCGGTCCGGAAGGCCGTGGACCGCATCCCCGAGCTCATGGAGGGCGAGCTGGCCGATGCCATCGAGTACCGCGCCAACCGGCCGCCTCGGGACATGCGCCGGCTCGGGTAGGCCGTGACGTGGAAGGCGTGACGCTCGCGGTCGGACACTCCCCTCGAACCAGGGGGCGAGGATGTAGACCGACACGTGGAGCGACGGGGCGCATGCCCGACCCCGTCCATGGCCGCCGTCCCCTCGATCGGGACGGGGCGCCTCGCACCCCAGGGCACGCCCCCCTCGATCCCCCGGACCGATGCCCCGCCATCCCATCCCACCCTTGGCGCGCCTCCTCATGATGCGCGCGGTCCTGTCTGAGCCGCCCGTCCGGCGGCCCGGCCGCGCCCGCATCGAATGCGCCCCGCCGATGCCGACGCCGCCCCAGCGAGGCCGTGAGGCTGGCGGGCGCGCCGGCGCCAGCCATGGGCATGGGGTCCCCTGGACGCAGGAGAAACCTGCGGGGAGGCATTCGCCCCCGAAACCGCGCTACTTGTGAAAATTTTTCGAACGACCCCGCATTCCGCATTCGAATTCGCGCCAACCCCCTGATCCGGCAGGGGGACCGCCACCCCGGAATGCGGAAATCGCCCCCCTCGGACCGACCCGGATCCCGCAATGGCCTCCCCGAACCGCCTCGATCCCGTCCTCGCCGCCGCCTCCGGGATGCCGGCCGGGTCGACCCCGCCGTCAGCGGCCTCGAAGGGGGACAAGCCGCCGCCCGGGCGCCTCGTCAACCTGTCCGACCTCGCCGACCTGACCGGCTACGACCGGGACACGATCGCCTCGTGGATCGACAAGCGCGGCCTGCCCATCGAGCAAGGCGGATCCGCCGGCGTCGGGTACGCGATCTCGGTCCGGCGGTTCATCGAGTGGAAGGAGGCGCAGGCCCGGGACGAGGAACGGTCTAAGGCGCCGGCCGCCGGGACCTTAGAGGGCTGGATGGGCCTCACCGACCCCGGCAAGGCGGCCGATGCGCAGTTCAAGATCATGCGCGCGGCCGAGAAGGCCGGCGAGCTGGTGCCCCGGGCCTACGTTCAGGACGTCTTCGCCCGGGTCATGAACCTCATCCGGATCGCGGTCATGTCCATCCCCGAACGGATGTACCGCGAGCAGGGTGGCTTGCCCGAGGAGCAGCGCCGCAAGTGGCTGGGGGAGAGCCGCAACCACGCCGAGAACGCCCTGAGGACAGCTCAGGCCGAGCTCGACCGGGCGATGGAGGCCCTGGATGCTGCTCGCGGGGATTGACCCCCTCTTCATCGCCGCCGCGCACGACCTCACCGAGCCCGGCCGGGCCAACCTGCGCCGGGGCATCCGGCGCGGGGCCCGCAACCTGGTGCCCAACCCCCGGATCCCTACCGCCGACTGGATCGAGGACAACCTCGTCATCCCCAACGGCAGCCGTCCCGGGCCGGTGACGCTCGATCCGGTGCAGCGGGCCATCTGCGACGCCTACGACGACGACGGGGTCAGCCACATCATCTGGCGGAAGCCCCCGCGCTCGGGCTCCACCACCCTCACGGCCTGCCTGACCATCAAGAAGTCCGCCTACGAGGGGCAGGACAGCATCGTCTACGAGCGGTCCGACAAGGACGCGCAGGATTTCTACGACAAGAAGCTCCGCCCGATCCTGGAGGCGAGCACGAAGGTCTCCCACTTCATCCGGCCGGACACGCGGTCCGGGATCCAGGACAGCTGGAGCGACATCTACGGGACCAACGGCGCCGCCATCCAGTGCCGGGGCGTCCACCCTCCACACCGTCAAGTCCCCCCTCGCTGACGGGGGCGGGATGCTCAAGCTCCAGCTCACCCTGGCGCAGCTGACGGCCGTCGACCTCGGCGAGGAGGCGGTCGACGTGGCGGTCGTGGGCGATCCCGACGGGACGGCCCCCGTCGTCGCCCTCGCGGCGGCCGGCGTCCTCCGGCGCTCGGACCTCGTCAACATCGACGGCGGCCGGCACCGCATGGGCACCCCCACCGACTGGCCGGCCGGAGGCCTGCGCCGATACGTGCTGACGCCGGCATGAGCTCGGCACGCCAGCGCACGAGCTCGTGCTGAGCTCGTGCGCTCCTCAGCACTTGTTTGGGCGTTACCAAGTTCACGTTCGGCGTTACCTGTAGAACGGATCGCGAATGCTTCCCGGAGGCGTTTCGCCCGCCCCCTGAAATCCGGGCTCGCGGGGCGGTGGACATCGCCGGTCCGAGCGCCCGCCCGCCTGCCGTTCCCGCCTCAGACCCTGTAGGGTGCCGCTCGATGCGAGAGGGTGCACCGTGAGCGAGACGACGAGGGCGGACGAGCGGGCCGAGGAGGAGCTCGAACTGAAGCGCCAGGGTCTCCAGTTGGAGCGGGACAAGTTCCGGTTCGACAAGGTCCTGAAGTTTCGGGAGCGGCTGGTTCTGAGCGTGCATCGCATTGCGACGGCGATCGTCCTCGCCAATGCCTCGGCGCTGGTCTTCTCGCTCACCTACTACAAGCAACTGATTGATGTGGTGGGGAAGCCCAACCTCGGCTACTCGACGACCCTGTTCCTCATCGGCTTGGCCTTCGCGGCCGTCGCCTTCCTCGATGCGACCTCGATGTCCCATGGCGACATCGACCTGACGAAGGCGTCGGCCGACGTCTCCGGCCGGGCGACCGCCTGGTTCGGGTTCCACGCGATCGTGTCCGCGATCTGCCTCTTCGTCGGCGTGTGCCTGCCGGTGTCCGAGCTCTGGGTTCCTCCCGACCTGACGCGGCTTCAGGAATGGTCGAAGTCGATTGGAGCCAAACCGTGAGCGCCATGGAGCGGGCTGAAGAGCGGGCGACGATGGAGCTCAAGCGAAAGATCGAGACGCTCGCCCTGGAGCACGAGAAGTTCATCTACACCCGGGCGGTTGGGTTTCCGGATCGCCTCGGATCGGCGTTCGTGCGGGCCGGCAGCGCGCTGCTCATCGGCATCGGCACGACAAGCCTCTCGACCTACAAGACGCTCATCGAGATCGTCACGAAGTAGGTGATCAACAGATCGATCCTCCTGCTCTCGTGCAGGTTCATTCTCGCCGTCATGGCGTTCTGCATCGGATTGACGGTCTCGATCGGACAGGGCGATCCGATGAAGGTCAACCGCAAGCAGGGGCGCCTGATCATCGCGTTCGGCGTCACCGGCCTTGCCGGGCTCTCAGCATTCGGGCTGGCCCTCTACCTGCTCCTTCGTCAGCTCACCTAGCGTCGCGCCCTCCGAGGCGGATGGACTGGTCGAACTTGATCCGCGTCACGGGCTGGATGGCTGCGAACCCGGAGGGGCTCTCCGGGTTCGTGGGCGCAATTCGGTCCGCCCAGAGCCACACGCGCAGCCCGTCGTGTCCGCCCGCCAGGGCCCGCATGAAGGCGGCCTCGAAGGCCGCGGCGCCGGCCGCGTCGCCCCAGATGCGGACGCTCAGGAGCGGGAAGCCGGTCCGCACGTCGCCGTACGCCCCGGTGTAGACGATGCCCAGGGTCTGGCTGTCCCCGTGGCGCGAGCCGGTGGGATGGGCGTCGATGTCGAACCGCAGGTCGACGGGCACGTCGGCGAGCGGATGGTCCGGCATCCGTTCGAGCGTCCCGCGGTACTCGACGTTGTGGTCCATGCGGCGCTGGCTGTAGATCCACTCGCCGCTCTCCTTCATCGCCCGAATGATCACCGCGGCGTCGAAGCGTTCCCCGGCGCCGGAAGCGACGTCGTTCCAGAGCTCGGGCGTCCACCGCGTCGGGGCCTTCGCCGGCCCCGGCGCCTTCTTCCCGAACCAGCCCATGCATCCCCCCTGTTGGGCGCACCATGGCAGCGGCCCCGGCCGGCGTCGAGGCGCCTCCGCGCGTGACGTGGAACGCGTGACGGGCGGAAGGGGACACTGCCTCGTAGCCAGCGAGAGCCCCCTTGTCCGACGTCGATCCCCTGACCTAGATCGAGTAGGTTATGCCCACCGTCCTTGAGGTCGGCATGCCCCTGGCGCTGCACGTCCTCAGCCCCGTCGGCGACGGCCGTCCGATCACCATCTTAGTCCGCGCTGGCGTGGGCACGCCCGCCCACGAGGTCGCGGGCGGCTGCCAAACCATCACCGACCGGACTGCCAGTTCCACCGACATCGCAATTAAGCGGCGCGCCGACATCGACCTGTCATGCCTGGAGCACCAGGTGTCTACATGCACTGAAGTTTGACGCTAGCAGAAATCTCTCTAAGTCTTCGATACTCCGATGATATGCGAAGTTGGGGTGGGGTCACGACCGGCGCCGATCGTGACCCCACCTCGCTTCCGAAATTCTAGATGACCGCAATGGCTCAGCCCGGCTTCGGGACGGGGTTATTCTCGCAAGTTTTATTGGAGGCACACCCATCTTACTGTAGTTGCTATCCACAATCGTCCCACTCTACGCCAGCCGCATTGGAGGCAATTTTTTCTTTAGTAATGCGTTTGCAAGACATAGCATCCACTTTTATTTTATATTTTGGATGCTTCGGGTAAATTCGCCTGCAGCGTGAACCATTCAGCCATATAAAGGTCGCTGAAGCTTCAGGTCTGCCATTAATTCGCCGGATTTGCAAATTTTAAGCACTTCGCATTATGTATACGGATGTGTAATCAGTGACCCCAAGAAACAAGCGCAACCTCGGCATTTCAGCGGTCTTGCTGTCGTTTTTTCTACTCTCCATCTCATGTTACTTGAAGGGTGAGATCATTTTGTATTTATAACAACAAATTTAATGATTTAAAAAATATTTTATCCAGCACAGCAATTAAAAACCCAAAGTAGGCTGCTTAAAAAGTCTGACTAGGTAGAACAATTATCCCCAGACCGATCGAATGTCCCGCTAGAATGAGGCCTTCGGCCGTGACAGGATGTCGGTCGTTTCAGCTCAAGACATCGAACATCGCCTTGCGGGAGGTCTTCCTCCTCCTCAAGACTTTTCAAGTAGCCCGCTAGATGTTTGATCCCGGAGTTTAATGGTGCAATCTTCACGCCCGAGTGGAGGGACGCGCTATGGGTAAGGTTCTTCACGGCAGCGCCACGACGACTGGGGCGGTCCGTCGAGCGATCCAGCATAGTCAAGCTGGCCTGAGAGCGTTCTCGAAGCGCTATGGGATCAACCATAAGACGGTCGCCAAGTGGCGGCAGCGGACCTCGGTTGGAAACCAGCGAACGGGGCCGAAGGTTCCGCGGTCGACGGTGCTGTCACCGGAGGACGAGGCGGTCGTCGTCGCCTTTCGCCGTCATACGCTCCTGCCGTGAAAATAATACCCACCAATAAGGTACCCACCTTGTACTGCGCAAAGATGCGAAAATAATGTAATGATCGAAGCTAATTCTATCCAGCTATAAATTATCCAACTGGATAGATGCGTAGCGAAAATAGATATTGAAATAAAAACTAAGAATTTCGACCCGTAAAATTTTGCAGCCACCCCTCCAATGATTACAAGAGAAACTAAAATGAGCATAAGCACATAACTCCAGTATTACATCGGGCTTATTCATTGAAAATAGAATGTAAAACTTAGATAGAATTATTGATATGCGTTGCTATTTCTAACTTATAGCGAATCATTATGTAGTACTCATATATCGCATGTTGATTTCATTTTAGTGATGCTTGGATAGCATCACCAAACCCATCGCTCGAGATAATTCCGATTTCGCTTTTAAATTTATAACTTATTGGAAGCTCAAAGATGCCTTTGAAATTTGCATTGAAATCGTAACTCAATCTAATTTCAGCTCCCGCCCGTAAAGCTGCGATGTCAGCAGCACTCAACGACCATACAGCATGGCAGCCAGTTTGATCACACAAGCTAATACTAACCTTTGCCTGCAAAATTTTTGTAGTGATACTAGAATTTTTAGTTCTTAAAGATTTAGCTTGTCTGAATATTTCTTTTGTCGATAACTCAACCGCCGCCGATGGCTTTCCTAAGACTAAACTCATACTTGGGGAAATATCTACAGGCCGGGACAGGTCGACGCCTAAAGGCAAGCTTATCAAGGCGGCAGGATTACCCTTAGCGTCAGTCGAGACCGTTAGCTTGGCAATTGCCGTGCCTCCAGCGCTAAGCGCGAGTGTGCGTAAGCTGCAGAACCGGCGATGCAGTCGAACAATCTCGTCACAATCAAGCGACCATGCGCCAAAACGCTCGTTTCGGCGTCGCACTTCCCCTTCGCGATACAGCGTAGTGTCGACGGCTGCCGTGGCTAAGCTGGGCGCCGAGGTCTGTGCGCTAGTTCCAGTGCCGCTGCAGACTAGGCCGAAGCAGAGCACTCCGAAAATAGATTTCGGAAGCGAGGTCATGGACGCAGCGCCAGACTGACGGCGACGATCACGCAGCCTGACCCCGGGGACGGAATGAGCAGCTGTCGCTCGCCACCAGCCTGCATTAGCGCCATTCCCGCTAGCTGTGTCGAGGTCGCGTTCTTACGGTTCAAATCAGCTTGGATATCCGTGCAGGACCGTTGGGTAGGGTGGATCTGCACCAACGTCGCTTCACACCCTGATGTCTCCGGCGCGGCGGCGAGGACAGCCGCCGCCCTGGGCGCAATCGCGTTCTCAAAGTCGAGAGCGATGATCGACTGGAACATATGCGCGTCGGGCTGCTTCTCAGACCACAGAGAGAACGCGCTGGATTTTGTCGTGATGCTGCCGCGCGCAGCTTGTTCAATAAGAGGTCCACAGCGCTCGATCTTCGCGGCTTTGGCGTGCTTTGCTGTCTCGGTTAGGAACTCAGCCGCACTCGCTGTGGCGAGGTTCCCCGTCACCGCCGCCGGTTCTCGTGCTGCGACAGGAGGCGCTTCGTCGGTTCGCTTCACCAACGGTTTCTCAACGATCTTGCCGGCCGGCTTGCGGGGGGCGGAACCGTTCTGCGGCCTAGCCCGCTGCTCGGTCTTCACCTCGGGAGGCGCGGCTTCTGACTGCGAGTGGACTGTGTTGGCGACCAAAAGCCCCAGGACAGCGCCCGTTGCGACGACAGACGCTAGGATGATGGGTCGGCTCCGGGCGTGAAGCTGTATGCGCATGACGTGCTCCGGTGAGTACTTGTGTGAAGATGAAGGGTCCCGACCGGGTTGGGGCATGACGGCCTCCGGCCCGGTCGGGCGGATAGGTTTTTCAGTCAAGTATCTGCAGAGTGCTTTACGTCTGGGCTTAGTAGTCGTTAAGCGTGAAGCTGAGGCCACCGAATACACCGGCCGACGACTTGGCTTCGTTCGGCGAGAAGCTCGCCGCAACGTGGTAACGCATTGAGCCGTTCTCGGAGGTGCCACCAAGGCCGATCGCGACGCCGGCTGCGCCGCGATAGCCACTTGCGCCGAGTGCTAGCGAGACCTTGCCGGGACGATCGTCGTAGCGAAGACCCGCTGCCGCCAGTGCGATCGCCGTACCTGCGAAAGCCGCACGCTTGGCGCTCTGGAACTGATAGGTGCCGACCTGAGCCAAGTTATTATAGGCCGCGCCGATGTTGCCGAGCGCCGACTTGAGCTGGCCGAGGTTGACGGCATCAGTCGCAGCGACCGCCGGAGCGACGTTCGATACACGCACCGGTGCCGTCGGATCCCCGCCAACGAGCGCCAGTGTGTTCGAGCGTGTGCCATCGGGCTGCATCGAGTACTGAACTGCGTTTGCAGTCGCGCCGGTCAGCTGACCAACATTCACCGCATCTGTCGGCGCGACCCCCGCCGATACGTTGTGGATGGTCACTGGACCCGCACCAGCATTGAGCGTGAGCGACTGCCGGTTGATCTCCCCCGACGGCGTCGTGTCGTACTGCACGCTGCGCGACGACAGGCCGTTCAGCTGTCCAACGTTGACCGCGTCGGTAGTGGCAACTCCGGCCGTCACGTTGGTGATGCGACGTTCGGCTCCTGGCGCCCCCACCGAGACCACGTTGGCGAACCCGCCATCCGTAGAACCAACGCCGAGAGCAACTGAGTTCAGACCTGTCGCCGACGATCCGTTGCCGAGCGCCGTCGAGGAGAGCCCCGTTGCCGAAGCACCGAAGCCACCGGCTGAGCTGTTGGCCCCAGACGAGATGGGCTGAGCCGCCCCCGTTGTATTGTTCGAGCGGAATGGTCCGACTTGGCCGTTGGCTAGGCTGCCGTCGAGGGCCGCGACGGCACTTCCGACGTTGTTGTAGGTGTTCCCTGTGACCGTGTAGGTCGGAGCAGAGATGGTCCCGTCGGGGTTAACCGCGCTGCCGCCGCCGAGCGCCGAGGCGACCGACCCGGCTGTGCCGAATAACTGACTTCCGTTGATTGCCTGCAACGAGGCCGAGTTGATCGCGCCGGCCGCGACGTTCGTCACGACCTGTGCGGCACCGGGATTGGCTCCGGTCCCGCCCAGGGCGGTGATGGCCACCGTGTTTGCGGTAGATGTGCGCTGGACGACGCCGATGGTACCGTTGGAGATTGCGTTCGAGTTCGCCGTGACTTGCTGATTGGTTGCGAAGAGCTGAGCGCCATTCACCGCATCGGTCGAGGTAGCCGTGATTTGGCCGGCAGCGACGTTGTGCAGGGCGACCGGTCCGGGGGCGGAACCGACCAAGGTGACGTTGTTGCTCGGAACCAGCGGCGTGGGGGTACCGGCGGCTGTGGAGTACTGCACCGGCGCGCCGGTTTGCAGAGCGGTGATGGCGCTGCCGACGTTGGTCTGCGGTGATCCGTAGACGTTATAGCTCGGGGCCGAGACAGCTCCCGTGCCCGGATCGTAGGTCGAACTGCCACCAAGGTTGGTAGCGACCGATGTGCCCAGCGCGTCGGTCCGCCCACCAACGGTC
>NZ_LMRM01000055.1:0-3458 GCF_001426045.1 Methylobacterium sp. Leaf94 | reverse complement strand
GAGCAGCCATCGCATCCTCCTCAGGCTCCAAACCCAGGAATGAATCACGACCGAGATGCCGACGCTACCCCGCGTGAGTCCTGCTCAGCGAGGCTTGGTATAAGCACGATCTGGAGACACGGGAGCGGCGCGTTCACGAGTTCGGCCCCGACCGCGTACCAGGCGAGTTCGTGTTCGTGCCGGCGAGGCCCGAGGCTGAAGAAGACGAGGGCTGGCTCGTCGGGCTCGTCGTCGACACGGTGAGTGATACGACCGACTTCGTCATCCTCAACGCGCGCGCATTCGAGGCGCCGCCCGTCGCCGCGGTGCACCTGGGGCATCGGATCCCGCCGGGCTTTCATGGGAACTGGTTTCCAAAGTCGTGGGCCGAGTGACCGTCTCTGGATGCTTCGGCAGTTGATCCGCTTTCCTATGTAATATCTCATGGGGCGCAGGATTGTCCCGTAATGCCCGGGAAGCCGAAATGCCCGTTGCGAGCGACCCGAAGCCTGCCGTCATCCAGGATCACGGAGGAAAGCCGTTCCTCCCCGGCTTCGTGCCCGGACCGCTGGGACCGACAGGTCTCGCTGCCATCGATGCCTACCAGCGAGTAGAAAACGACCTCTCGGTCGGCCAGATCTACCTGCTCGACAACCCGCTGCTGCGGGAGCCCCTGTCCCTGGGACCAGTTAAGCCGCACCTACTTGGCCATCGAGGCAGTACGCCCGGCCTCAATTCCATCTATGCGCACCTCAGGCGCGCCCTTCGATTGCAGATTATATGAGGGTGAGCTTAGCTGGCTGGACGGGCTCGGCCGCAAGCCGTTGAAAAATTCCAAGTACGGACTCGGGTGACGCCTGCGTTGCCGCCCCCTTGGCTACGTCATCCTGGGACCACATCCAGGTGCGTGCAGGGTCGCTCCGCATGGACCAGGCGGGAAACAGTCGCTCGGTCGCATCCGCATAGACGAGACGCGTGATCTCCAGGTGCCGTTCGTCCTGGACGATCCGCGCATAGGTCGCATCGAGAGCGTCTGCGTTGCCCTCCAAGAGCTGGAGATAGATGTCGCCACGACAAACCAGAGCGCCGGTCAGACCGTCCCGCGTGTTGCAGCGCCGCGATTGGGTGAGGATGCCATCCAGGGTGGATTGATCGAATCCGAACGGACGGGACGCATAGACGAGCTGCACGAGCTTCATTTGGCCAGCCTCCGATCGCGTTACCTTCGAAACCTTGGGGTCACCCGCAGGAGGCGGTTTGGGTGTCAGCCCGCCGCCTTTCTTCCAGGCCGATCTCGAGAAGCCGCTGCGCCAGCAGGACAGCCGTAGGCGCGTCGACGGCGGAGGCATCCGCGCCGACCCGCTCGACGAGTTCGGGCTTGTCGAGGAAGACAGGCCCCCCCACCATGATGCCGACCGAACGGTTCCGGGAGACGTCGCGGATCGACTGGATCGAGGCCGTGAGCCCTTCGATGCGGGTCTCGCAGCTCAGCGTGAGTCCGACGACATCGAACGACGTCGATCTCACGAGGCTTGCGATCTGCCCCGGGCTGGACGCCAAGCCACTCGTGACCTGCCATCCTGCGACCTGCAGGAACTGCTCAACGACGGCCACGCCAAACGTATGCAGCTCGCCCGGTGCCCCCATCAGGAGGGCCGCCCGGGCCTCGTCGTGAGCGGAGAGCTTCGTTTCGGATCGGTATTGCGAGAGGAGCAGCTGGAGGCGGGCAACGCCCACGGTCACCTCGATGAAGTCGCAGAGGTCCTCGTCCCATAGGCGTCCGAGCAAGGAGGCGGCCGGTGCAAGGAGTTCGAGGAACATGCTCTCGGTCGAATGGCCTTTGGCCAGGTGATCCCTGACGGCGTCCGAAGCGGCCAAAAGATCCGAACCGAGGAGGAGCTGCGTGAAGGCTTCGATCTGTTGCGCGTCAGGTTTGGCGAGCGGAGCGCTCGCCGCGGGCGCAAGCTGCGGGTGAAGCAGCTTCAAACGCGGGATGATGTCTGTTTCGACGATGCGGCTGAGAGCCAGGGCGCGCTGGCGGCTGTCCTCGGCCGTGCGTTTGCGCGCATAGGCAAGGCGAACCTCCGAGACCCAGCCGGCGGGTCGCGCCGACGGATCAGTCCACGCAGTGGTGGACAAAGCGAGGTTTGACATGGTCCGCTCCCCCGAACGCTCTTCCTGTGCCGGGGCGATTGTCGGTCGATGGCCGTGCGCCTCTTGGACCCATCAGAGCGCCGCGCCGACGGAATGTAAAGGCGCTCGCGAAAAGTTCCCGGCTCGACGTGTGCTTTGGTCCGCTCGACAATCCAGAGGGGGTATTCTTGTATCCGCCCCGCGCGCGCTCATCGATCAGGACATCGACGCTACAGGGATATGGCTGGAAAGTTGCCGAGCGCTGCCGCGACTACAGGCGCCCGAGCGTATGGAGTGGACCCGTGTCGAGTTGCTGCAGGATGCGCGTCAGGGCCGCGATATTGTCCTTGTCGTCGGTGCTTTCGAGGGCGTCCTGCAAGACGACGCGGATGTCCTCGGCTTCGACCTTCTCCATGTCCCAGTTAGGATAGAGCCGCTCCCGCTCTTCCTCACTCTGGCTGAGCGTGACGAGATCGTGATGGCGGGGATCACCCTGGAGGCTCGCGACAAGATCTTGCATCTGGGCCGCCGGCCCCTCGATCCATTGAAAGAAAATGCCACTGCCGAAGACCAAAACTCCGGTGATGCCGCGAGCGAGATTGTTCCGCTGGGCCGCCTCTACGATCCGGTCGACCTCCGCGTCATCGACGCCATCGGCGGCACGGCTGCAGTAGACGAAGTGATACAGAGCGGGCAGAGCGCCTTCGTCCAACTCAGCGCCACGGAGAAAGCCGTATTCGTCCAACATGGGTGGACCCTCTCCAGGGATGCTGGACGAGCCGTTCTGCCCAGCATGAGGACGGCAGGATAGCGCATCTCACCGGATTTGAAACTGGACTTGGTTGCCCAGGTCTTTGCGCCGATATCGCGGGTTCTCCCGCGTGATGGGCCCGTCAGCGCGAACAGCCTCGGCCAATCCCGCCTTTCACGTACCCCTTGAAGGACTGTCTCGAACATGAGGCGCGAGCGCGTAGCGAGGTGACAGCATCCGTTACCGAGTCTTGCTGCCCAGCTGGGAGGCTTCGAACTGAAGAGCGCTGTCTTCGGGTATCTATGGTTTCAACCTGGCACGCAATTAGCTAGCGCCGCAGCTGATTGCCGCTTCCACGGGGCTGCTCCACAAAAGCGAACTGGCAGGAAACCACCAACCCAGTCGTAGTGCGGACTGACCGAAGCCGACCCAACCTAGTCGTACAAGTTGCTGTGGACGCAGCCCACAAGCGGCCGTAGGCTCGGGATCCAGTTATACCAAGCCTCGCTGAGCAGGACTCACGCGGGGTAGCGTCGGCATCTCGGTCGTGATTCATTCCTGGGTTTGGAGCCTGAGGAGGATGCGATGGCTGCTC
>NZ_LMRM01000054.1:0-3978 GCF_001426045.1 Methylobacterium sp. Leaf94 | reverse complement strand
TCAAGCAAGCCTTCGAGCGCTTCACACCAGTCGAATGCCGCAACTACCTGATGGCCGCAGGCTACGATGCCTTTGATCCAACCTGATCGGATGCAGCTATAATAGGGCGGTGATTGCCGCTACGAACTGCTCTCCGTCCTCTGCACGCGTAGCGCAGATACCGAGAATTTGGCGATTAATACGCCTGTCGGCGTTTCTGACGCGTACTCGAATCCCTCGCGGCCGAGGTAAATCGCCATGTGTAGTGGGCCCTCACTCCGCCCGATCTGGCCGTCAAATTCGAGCCCGACCCACCCATTGTCGAGGTGTTTTGCCGAGCATTCGATATCAGAATCTGTCTCATAAACATCGCTGCTGCTGATGATCCCAAGGTCTAGATTGTAGATAAACTGATATTCTGTATGTAACGGGGATTTGATGTGTACCATGAGCGACTTTGCGCCACGGCTTTTAACCTCCAAGCGGATCCGCAGCTTTTCGCCTTGCCCCGACGCCCCCCTGAGAAGAACACAGTGATTGCCATGGGTGCGATTGTCCTGAAGGCGACTTGCCTCGCGGCCATCTAAGACAATGATGTCGTCCCACGCAAAACTTGCATTGATGACTAGAGGGGAATCGAAGTCTATTTTTTCATAGGAGCGGACAGCTGTATCGCTCGGTTCGCTGTTGACGAGCGGAACTTCAAAGACAATCGGCTCGCCGCTATCAAGCGCTTTTTGTATATACTCGATTACGCTTCGTTCTGAAGTGTGTCGCACCCTGCCGTAGAAACCATACGCAAGGTGATAGAAGTTATGAAATACAGCGTCGGAAACTCTCGACCGCATCGCCTGTATTGATTTGATGTCAAAAGCACAGAGCTCATCAACAGCATCCACGATCTTGTCCATCCGTCTGTCTGCAGGGAGAATGGCATCGTAGCTCTCGTCAATGAAATTGCCGAAAGTTTGAAACCCAAGATCGCGTACTACAGCCAGCCCGCCAGGCTCACCAAAAAGGATGAAAGGATGCATGTGCAGTACGGGCTTCAAGAACTTCTCCGTAATGCGCTTCATATGCAGCCCATTATCGAATCCGGCGTCTGTCACGATCGAAAATAAGCTTTTCTGATAAGGCCCGGCATCAAACTGATAAGCCAATATGTTCTTGGTTGAGCCTGGATGGGCGTCGACAACTAGTGGAGACATGTCAGCCAGCGCTGACAAGGTCTTCGAGTACGATGCTCCTTCAGGCCAGTAGACTAGCTTTGCTTGCGCGTCAGCGTAGAAGTCGTATTCCATATCAGCAATACGAAATCCGGCGAACGAAACAAGTCCGTCGCTGAGCAGACCCCGCTCCAGTAACTTCATCAAAAACATCACGCGGGGAAACCGCGGGAAATAGTTATAACAAAGATATTTATGCGTCTTAACAATCCCATGGTCGGGATTCTGGAAATAGGACGCTGCCATTCTATCGAATGCGTCCTGGCCTGCAAACTTCTCAGAAATGAACTTAGCTTGGTTGAGGAGCCAAGATTGGGAGTAAATCATGTCGAATGGCTCGTAGCCATTATATGCGCAGAAATCCTTGTATAGACTCGGATTGTCAATCAGTAAATTGTTGTGGTGGATGATGCATGTCTTCAAAGGATCGAAGCCGTATCTTCCAATCATTTTATGTAAAGCAAGGACATGGGGCGCAAAACGCTCTTCCAAGGCCCACCCTTCGTGCGCGTAGTCAATAATCAGGACGTAATCCTGAGAGCCATTCAGCGCCGCCGAGTAGTCGGCTAGTTCTCTCGTAAGGTAATCGCCATCGACAGTCACAAACGCGAGTTGCGTTATGTGTAAGAAAAAAGCGTGTGCGCGCCAGGAAGCATCTGCTAGCGGTATTCTTTCGATGCATCCGTCAATAGTATCGCAGTAGTCCAAGAAGCCGGACGAACCACACACTGCGATTGGCGTTCTGTTGAAAGAGTCTGGCAAGGCGCTTCTCTTAGATGTTTGATCCAGTTAGTATAGCCAAAATTTCTCCGCGATCTTGTCTTTGGTCAACAAGGCCATGCCGCCTACCCAACGAAATGGATTTTCGCGACCGGGATCGTCCCTATAGAGATTAGTTCCTATTAACACGACGCGCCCACTTGAAAACGCTGAAAGCGGATTTGGGAGGCTTCTGTGGTGCCGTAACCACACGCAATGATCAGCAATTGTGTTTCGGCGTGCAACTGGCTCTGACTCACTCTCGCTGATGCCGACGGCGTTGAGGTTGCGGACACCCACGATGGAGCCGCAGCATGCGCCCTGGCTTCCGATCGTCGAGCCTCGTACCCGCTGGATTCGTCGTCGATCATGTCGATGTCGGCGCCGACCGGACCGATCTAGTCGTGAGGTCGGGAGCCGCAGTGATGAGCTGCCCAGACTGGCGGACTCCTTCGCGTCGCATCCAAAGCCGCTACCAGCGCCGTGCCGCCGACCTGCCGCTCGGTGGCCGGCGCGTCGAGCTTCAGGTCGTCGTACGACGCTTCTGGTGCGACGCAGCTGCCTGCAGGCGGAAGATCTTCGCCGAGCGTTTTCCCGACGGCGTTCTGCCCGCCTTCGCGCGACGCACCTCGCGGCTGGAGCAGATCGTGCATCACGTCGGTCTTGCGCTTGGCGGTCGGCCCGGTGCGGGCCTCGCCCAGCGTCTCATGCTGCCGGTCAGTCGCGACACCCTCCTGCGCGTCGTCCGCCGTCGGGCGACGATACGGTCCGATCCGCTCGGCGTCATCGGCATCGACGACTTCGCCTGGCGACGCAACCACCGTTACGGCACCCTGGTCTGCGATCTCGAACGCCGCCGCATCGTGGCGCTCCTACCGGACCGCGAACAGGCAACCGCTCAGACCTGGCTGAAGGAGAATGCCTCGATCGAGATCGTCGCCTGCGACCGTGGCGGCGGATATGGTGAAGCGATCGCTCGCGCTCTGCCGCAGGCTATCCAAGTCGCCGACCGTTGGCACCTCATGGAGAACGCCAGCCGCGGCTTCCTCGTTGCCGTACGCAGGTCGATGCGTCAGGTTCGCAAGGTCGTTGGCGTAGCCACCCTTGATACGGCAGTCCTCACCGCAGTTGAGCGCATCCAGTACGAGGGATACCTGCGGCGGGAAGAGGCGGACGCGGCCATCCGCGCGCTCGCCCAGGCAGGCGTCCCGATCCGCCGGATCGGCCAGCGCCTAGGCCACAGCCGCAAGGTGGTGCGTGCGGTCCTGCGTGGCGAGCGTACGGACGTCTTCCGGGTCCGCCAGAGCTCGCTCGAAGCCCATCTGCCCTGGCTCGATGCCCAGTGGGACGCGGGCAATCGCAATGCCACCGAACTTTGGCGGAAGGCGAAGGTGCAGGGCTTCCAAGGATCGCTCCGGGTCGTCGGGGAATGGGCGACGCGGCGCCGGCGCGCAGAGCAGGCCAACATCGAGCGGCTTCAGCGCGTGCCGTCGGCGCGAACCTTGGCACGACTGCTGACGACGGGTCGGGACCGGTTGACCAGGGCGGAGACGCTGACCGTGGCCGCCGTCGAGGAAGGGGTGCCGGCGCTGGTCGAGGCGCGCGAGGTGGTCGGCGTCTTCCAGACGATGGTACGAGGAAACGAGCTTGGCCAGTTCGAGGGATGGATCAGGCGAGCTGAGGCGAGTCTCGTCGCCTCCTTCGCGCGCGGCATCGGTCAGGACCGAGCCGCAGTTCAGGCCGCGATCACGCTGCCGTGGTCGAACGGCCAAACGGAGGGACAGATCACCAAGCTCAAGCTCGTAAAGCGCCAGATGTACGGCCGGGGCAAGATCGACCTGCTCCAAGCTCGCCTGATCGGCCTCACGCCTTGAGGATCAGCGAAAGTGTGGCAGAGCCAAAGTTGCACGCCGATCTGGAGTGGGCCCCTGGAGGTGGACGGATTGGATAAGGCTGATTGACCGGCTGGCTGGGTCTTCGGAGGATGAAGACCATGGCACGACACCGTTCCCAC
>NZ_LMRM01000053.1:0-4192 GCF_001426045.1 Methylobacterium sp. Leaf94 | reverse complement strand
CCCGGATCTGGCCTTCCAGCTACCCATGGCCGCCACCATGCAGTAGCCTCTCAATCGGCTCGGTCCAAAATACCGGTCAGGTCAAGGAGCGCGAAGGCCATCAGGGTGCGGTCTATGAGTGATCTCCTAGGTGTGGAGACGTCTAAGCTTGATACGGTCTCAGGCTTACGGAAGGACGCGGAAGCCGGTGATCCGCCCGTCAACCTTGATGGTGACGATCCCTGAGAAGTTGCCCCCCCCGGCAGAGGCGTTCGGGCGGATACCGACGACAACGGAGCCGGTGATGCTGGCTGTGTCGAAGCGAAGATCCACGGCGGCGCCACCTACCGTGAGCGCGGCCTGGGTCATGGCGGCGGTCGTTGCGCCGCGTGTCGCAAGCTGGATCGTACTGGTGTTCACCGCCCCGACGGTCTGAACGATACCGTTCACCGAGACCTCGATCTTCGCTCCACTAAACATCTTCAAGTCGACGCGGTAGAGGTCTTTGTAGCTGGTCGACAGCGAGATGTTGATCTCGCGCGACTCGGTCCGTGCGACTGAGCTCTGCCCAGCGGTTCGATTGTCCTCGATCGTCTGAACGCAGGCGGTGCAGGCGAACTGACCTACCGTCACGTTCGTCGCAGGGTCACCGATCACTAGGCCATGCTCGACTTCCAAGAGCGTGGTCGCCGGTGTGACGTTGACGTTGTTCCCGCCCTGGACGACCACCCCGTAGGGCACGTTGCTGGTGTTGGTGGAGATCGTGACGTTGTTAGCCCCTGGGTAGACACCGAGGGCGCCCGTCAGCTGCGCGGAAACGATGATGTTCTTGTAGGTGCCCGTGGTGCCGCCCTCGATGCGGCCGAGTCGGACAGCCTCGCCAGTGACTGGGTTTTCGAACGAGTTCGTGTCTGCCAGATGGAGGATGGACGTGTCCGCGCCGTCGGCGACAGCGAGATCGAACGATCGATCAAACTGAAGCGTCTTCGTTGTGCTGACCTTCAGGCCGCCGCCGCTCTCAAGACGGATCGCGGCCGCGCCGCCAGCCACGACGTCAGTGTAGATCTTGCTGTCAGAGACGATGCCGTCGCCGCTGTCGGGGTTAGTAGCGTTCCGGATGCGAACGCCCCAACGACGCGCCCGGTACAGATCAACGTTATTGACAGACCAGAATTCGCCGGACTGAACGTCCACTTGGTCGTAGCAATCTGTAATCGAGACGTTATCGATGCGCTGAGAGCGCGGGTTCTCGCTCCCATCAGAGAGTTGCACGCCACGTGCCAGCGAATTGAGGCGATTGGCGGTGCAAGCGATACGAACCCCGGTTAGGCGGGCGCCCGGGCCCATGAGCTTCATCGCGGGGATGGCGGCGGACGACGTGAACCTGATCTCCGTGCCGTAGGCCCGGCTCTGGCCGACGCCTTCCAGCACGCTAGCCGTGACAGTAGCGGTGTCGTCTAGGAGGATGCAGCCAGGTGGGAGAAGCGTCCGGCCACCCGGATCTGTGGCGGCGATGGCTGCCCGCAACTGGGTGGTCTGGACCGTCGCGCAGGTCAGATCCGTCAGGTACGTCGCAGCGAAGGTCGTGCCCTTCAAGATCGAACGGATGTACCCGGTCGTCGCCGCCATGGTCGAATTATCGTTGGCCGGCGGCGCTTGGAACCGGGGCTGCGGAAGGGGCTGCGCTGAAGCATAGATAGGGAGAAGCAGCGCCAGAAGCGTGATGACAAAGCGCATGGGTGAATCCTTACAGACGGGGATTAGAGACGGACACCGGGCCGCCGTTCAGCCAGAGCTTGCCGGGCGTCGAAGGTAGTCTCGTTGAAAGCGATACAAGGCAGGTTATGGCCTGTGCGATTGCAGTTTCTTGCGCTGTCGAGACAGGAAGGTCGGCTGGCGCCAGATTTGAGACGTTGCCGAGACCGACCTGCGCCTTAGTCACCTTGTGCGGGTTGGTGAAGTCTCTAGATGTTTGGTCCCGGCATTTGGTGAAGGGAGTTTGACCTGAAGCGACCGGGCTCTGCGGACCATGCTTTGCAGATGGCGTCGTAGGGCGTGAGACCCCGCAGGGTCTTCAGGCGGCGTGCCGAAGTTGTAGGCGTTGACGAAGTCGGCCAGGTGAGCGCGGAGCTGCTCGTGGCTTTCGTAGTGGTAGCGCTTGACCGTCGCGTCCTTGATCGTGCGGTTCATTCGCTCAACTTGCCCATTCGTCCAGGGGTGCCGCGGCTTGGTCAGGCGATGGTCGATATCGTTGCGGGCACAGGCGGACTCGAAGCTGTGGGCTCGGAAGGTCTCGCCGGCTGCGATCGCCTTCTTGATGATGGAGGCGGCCGAGGCAACGTTGCCGGGTGTCGTGAAGTGGGTGCCATTGTCGGTGAGCACCGTGTGCACCTTGTAGGGTACCGCCTCGATGAGATGGCGGAGGAAGTCACCCGCAACCCGCCGGGTCGCCTTCTCGTGCAGTTCGACGAAGGCGAACTTGGTCGTCCGGTCGATGGCGACGAGCAGGTAGAGCCGCCGTTCCGCCGCGTGGACCTCAGCCAAATCGATATGGAAATAGCCGAGCGGATAGGCCTTGAAGCGCGAGCGCTTAGGCTTGTCGCCGTCGACCTCTGGCAATCGGCTGATCCCGTGGCGCTGCAGGCAGCGATGCAGCGACGAGCGGGTCAGGTGTGGGATGGTGGCCTGGAGCGCGTAGAGGCAGTCGTCGAGCGGCAGGAGCGTGTGACGACGAAAGGCGACCACCACCGCCTCGTCCTCGGGTGACAGCACCGTGGAATGCGGATCCTTAGGCCCCGTGTGCTGGTCGGTGACCGAGGTCCGCTTCTTCAACTTGGCAACTGTCTTCGGGTTGATCCCGTAGCGCTTCGAGAGCGCCCTCAGGCTCGCTTGACTATGCTGGATCGCTCGACGGATCGCCTCCGTCGTTGTGGCGCTGCCGTGAAGAACCTGGCCCATAGCGCGTCCCTCCACTCCAACGTGAAGAGTGCACCTTCAAACCGTGGGATCAAACAATTACAATGAGCGTTAAACACAGTTCGGCGCTTACACTTCTCAACATGCTCAACCCAACTGCCTTAGACAATTGAAGTCGTCGATTTGGCTATCAGTCCACTGCGTCAAGTGGAGAACGCAGAAAGACAAAAGTTGGAGCAAATTGATGAAATTTGTCCGCTTGCACCTCATATTCGGCAGGATTTATGAGAGAAAGACTGTAATCGTCTTTTCTAATGCATGCGCGATATGCATGTTCGTGCGTTGACCTAATTCTCTTGTTAAATTTTTCGAATTTATTGCCGTACAATTCGGCGATGATGACTCGAGGCGGAAGGATCTGTAAGTGCCGGGATGCTCCCTCGGCTGCATCAACTTCAGCACCCTCTACATCTAACTTCCAAATATCAAACCCCATACCCAATTCGTCTATTGATATCGTCTCAACAATAATCGGTTTTGGTTTCTCGCCGTATACCTGAGGGAACATTGCCATTGTCTCTATGTCATAAGTAGATCCCTGGTTGTGCGTTGTAGATAGATAGAAATTTGTTTGCCCTCTGTTCGCCGACAGTGCGTAGGGCTCGCATCTAATTTTAGAGCAGCCAATGTCTTTTATGCGAGCAGCTAAGTCAGGGACTGGCTCAAGTGCTACGACCTCCGAAGCACCCGCCTGAACGAAGAGTAATGCTGTGAGGCCAATATTCGCTCCTGCATCAAGTATTTTGTCACCCTGGCGCACAAACTTATCTATGAGTAAGCGATCTATGTCAAATGTTGGGTATTTTATATTTGCAACAAAGCACGCGGCATATCTGCGTTCATGGGGAATTTCGAGATATAAGACTAAAGGATAATTTTTGACAAAGACCGTAATCTTACCGTAATTCTTCAAAATTGGTTCGATATCTGATATCATATCATTCATCGACTTTTCCTGCATTTCGGATGTATTGAAGTGAGCAGAGCAGTGAGTCTACGTCAGGTCACGCTAAAAGGCGATGATGCAAATCTGGATGTGCCGGTGGACCCGACTTCGTTACCCGGCGCTGCAATCGTGCTTGCACGACAGTACGTGCAGGCTTTTAAGCATTGATGACAGCGCCCACTAGGTGTTTGGTCCCGGCATGTGGTGTGACGGATCGAGCCTGAAGCGTTCTGGCTCTTTCGTCCAGGTGTGGCAGATGAATTCGTAGGGCGTGAGGCCGCGCAGGGTCTT
>NZ_LMRM01000052.1:0-4218 GCF_001426045.1 Methylobacterium sp. Leaf94 | reverse complement strand
ACGAGCTTGGATTGCGCGACGGACCGTCTCAGTCGTCGTGGCGCTGCCGTGAAGAACCTGTCCCATAGCGCGTCCCTCCATGCGGCATCAGTCGTACCACCACACAGTGGGACCAAACAGCTAGTCACGCACGTCTCACCGCGCTCGACGCGCAGTCATCCCTCAATAGAGGGAGGAAACCGTGATCTCGTAATCTACTTCCGGATCTGCTCACCGTCCGCCATGCCATCAGTCGCGAACTCTGGGGCTGAGACTGCCGCGACCTGCTGAAATCCGGACAGGCGCAGGCCCGCCACCAGGGTTGGTCTTCCAATGGCCATGGGGTACGGGCGAGCGCAGCCGCTCGCCACGGGAAGACCGTCCGTACCGCCGGGCCATGTTGGTCGAGGTCCATGTCTCGTCGAGGAACACGAGTCGCGCAGGGTCGAGATCGAGCTGGCCCTCGAACCAGGCCTCGCGCGCGGCCTTCACGACCGGGCGTTCTTGCTCGGCAACGTGAGCTGTCTTCTTTGGGATGGCCCGCCCCTCCTTCGGCGTCGGCGCTAAGCTGACGTGGTCCGGGGAGAAGAGAGAACGATGGCGATCACCGTGTTGGGTATCAATCTCGGTATGAACATCTGCAGCGTCGCGGGTTTCGATGAGACGGGCCGTATCGTCCTTCGGCGGAGACTCTCGCGAGACCGCGTTGTCCGGCTGGGCGCCAAACTGCCGCCTTGCACGATGGCGATGGAGGCGTACTGCGGCGCTCACCACCTTGGCCACGTCCTGCGGGAGTAGGGCCACGAGGTCCGGCTTATGTCGCCGGAGTACGTCCAGCCCTACGTCAAAGCGCAGAAGAACGACGAGCGGGATGTGGAAGCGATCGGAGAGGCCGCGACCCGGCCGACAATGCGCTTCGTCCCGTCGAAGAGCGAGTCGCAGCTGGACGCGCAGATCCTTCATCGTGCCCGGACGCGCCTCGTTGGACAGCGGACGGCATTGATCAACCAGCTGCCCGCCGTGCTCCTGGAACGGGGTATTGTCGTCGCAAAGGGCCGTCAGCAGCTTGAGAGGTTCCTAACGGAGATGCTCGATCCCGCATTCGAGCTACCCTCGACCTTAAGTCCGCGCACTCGTCTCCTCATCGAAGATATGCGCCTGGAATGGGACGAGCTGGATCGCCGTATTGCTGCGCTGACGACCGAGTTCGTAGCCAGGGCCCGCGAGGACCAGGCCGCACGGCGCCTCGTCAGCATTCCAGGGGTCGGGGCGCTGAACGTGACTGCATTGGTTGCCGCAATCGGCACGGGCGAGACATTCCGATCCGGTCGTGATCTCGCGGCTTGGCTGGGCTTGGTACCGCGGCAAGCGACGACCGGCGGCAAACCAAGACTCCTCGGCATCACGAAGCGGGGCAACACTTACCGGCGCACGCTCCTGATCCACGGCGCACGGGCGGCTCTGCCGTCGCTCTCGACAGGCCAGACCCTGATCGACGAGTGGCTGCGTGGCCTCGTCGGCCGTGCTCACTAGAACAGCCAGACCGCGCAAGGCTTGCGCATTAAAGTCCGACCGTAGCGGTACCGGAGCATCGATCGCATCCTCCACAGGCTTGAAACCTAAGGACAGAATGACGAGCCAAAAGTCGATGCTGCCATGTGTGAGTCCTGCTTAGCGAGACTTGGTATTAATAGTCAGCCTCATGAAAAAATTCGTGTTCACCATTCTATGGCATGGATCTAATTTTTTCTCCAAGAAATCTAATTTCATCAATCCTAATCTGGTTTTCAGACCTAAGTTCGTCAATGTATTTCTGGTTTGTAGCATGTAACCCTTCATGTGATTTATAATCCAATATTCGATAATGATTCTGTGCTCTGAGTGAAGCAATTTCGTATTCCAATCTTTGGATCTGAGAATTTTTTAGTGTTTCCTGCAAACCGCATGTCTGAAACCAGCTTTTAGTGCTGCCAGGGAAGGAAGTTATAGCAGAGGCGACCAAAGCGTAGGTCGACGGTTTATTTGCAATAAAATCGGGAACCGTAAAGTATTTACGCAATATTTCGAAGTTTCTGGCTCCTTCGACATTGTTCGATGGATCATCAGATAAAACGCTGCTTTTGATAAAAGACTCGATTTTAGTTCCGTACTTACCTGATGCTGTCATTCTTGACGTTAGCCCGGCGCCCAAAGAACAAACGTTCATCGAGAGCAGCTGAGCTTCAAAACCAACACTTGAATTGACATGGATGACGCCGTCCCAATGAGTGAGCGATTCCCAAAGCGGAGTTGCTCCTGTCACATAATTAGCTTCTGGCGCATGCAGCTTGACGAGAGTAGAATAATCGCGCTTTGATGCAGGATGCGACCGTACTGTAAGATCTATATCTCTATAGTTTGCTAGATTTAGCAACAATTCTTTTAAGCTTTTATATTGGTTACCATACGAGTTCCATAAGATTGTATTAATATCGTAATCAAGCTGAAGTGGGACTAGCAGACGTTTTTTTCGATTGCTTGCTGTCTTCAATCGAAGTGATTGATCTGATATGAGATCGGATAGGCAATAATTTAAATTTAGGTCCGAACGCTTGGAAAATTCGTTTCCTACAATCATCTCTGATGCTAAGGAATCCGGGCCGACACCATCCGGGTCGAGCATCCAGTACAAGCCCATTGGCGATCGGATAGGGGATAACTCGACATGAATAACTCGAGCGCCCCCTTCGATCGATGCTTTTCGAAGCGTGTCATTTTTACTCCAAATGTACACAACATCAATTAACTCTCGCGCGATAATTTCTGAAATTAAACTGACTTTATGATTGTCTTGTCCATTGAGGAAATTCGTCCATTCCTGACGCCACCGCTTTGGCCAGGATTGGTCAAAACCGAGAGTGCTGCCCTTTATCCCGTGGCAGCAAATTTGATATTTATTAATTAACTGGTCAGGCCCAAAAATGTATGTTTTCGCTGCGCCTGATCTGTTCAGCGCTTCTGCAATCGAGCAAAAATGCAAAAAAGGCCATTCAAAGTCCTCTGGGCCGGATCTTACAGGTAAAGGCTCAACGATAAATGCTATCCTTAGCTCGCTCGATCTTGTCATACGAACCTCAACGCTAGATACGAACAGGAAATACAATCTTAATCAATAGGTTATTACGGACATATTAAGGTCGATATAGTGCCGCAATTGATCAAGCGAGATTAACAAGCACAGCTTCTAAAGTGCATTTGAACGCCCTTCAATCTCGCGACCGCTTGTATCAGGTATTAAAGGAAATTAGTAAGCGAATGATAGTCGCCTGATTTTCTGACGCCAGGGAAAATGGACCATAGACTTCCAAATTTGAACCACTCTGCATGACGAAGATCAGCGTCACGACTGATTCTCGCCCACGGCAGCAAGGCTCTGAACAACGGTTCGGTCAAGGGCATCTTCTATAATTCGAACAATCGATGACTGAGCCGCGTTGGGCTTCCCGGAGGCCACTTAGTATGTTCGGGCGACTGAGGCCTGGCTTATGGTCGGATGAAATCGTTGAACTTTTGTTATACAAAGGCGTATATGCCAAAAGCAATACTGACTATGAAATTAATCGGAAGTAAGTTTTGATCTGACTAGTATAGCTAGATAAATATTTTTGCGTTCAACTACTTTATCAGTTCGAGGAGAATTAAAAATGAAATGGATTCCTTCTGAGACTTACCGGCAAATTCTATCAAGTGTGCCAATCGCGTGTGTCGACGTCGCTATCGTGTCTGAAGGACGGATACTTCTGGTTGAGCGAACGGATGCGCCCGCCAAAGGGCAGCTGTGGTTACCTGGTGGAAGGGTCCACAAAGGAGAGTTGCTGAAGGAAGCGGCCAGCAGGAAGGCGATCGAGGAGGTCGGCATACGTTGCCATGTAGGTCCGATTTTGCTTACTTCAGAAACAATTTTCGAAGACGGCCCCGATGACATAGCTGTACATAGCATTAACACCTGCTTCTTTCTATTTCCAAAAGATAAGGTTGTAAACGTAAAACTTGATGGCCATCACGCGCATTACAGCTGGATCAGCGCGATTTCACCCAATTTGCACTCATATGTGCGTAGTTGCCTTTCGGCTGCCGGGCTTTGCTAAACATGTTTTCATACGCCTTCGCGCTCCTTGACCTGACCGGTATTTTGGACCGAGCCGATTGAGAGGCTACTGCATGGTGGCGGCCATGGGTAGCTGGAAGGCCAGATCCGGG
>NZ_LMRM01000051.1:0-4377 GCF_001426045.1 Methylobacterium sp. Leaf94 | reverse complement strand
CACGGGGACGGCCGAGGCCGGCGCCACCGTCACCATCGCGGACAACGGCACCGTGCTCGGCACGGCGCTGGCCGGGACGGATGGACGCTTCAGCTTCACGCCCACCACCCCGCTGGCGGACGGCAACAACGTCCTGACGGCCACCGCTGCCGATGCGGCCGGCAACGTGGGCACGGGCTCCGCCCCAGTGACCCTGACAATCGACGCAGCCAGTGCCGGTAACGCTGCGCCGCATGCGGTATCGGATGGAGTTTCGACGGTGACACATGCACCGGCAGTGACGGGCAACGTACTCAGCAACGACACCGACCCGAATGCCGGCGATGTACTACACGTGACCTCGGTACGCTTCGCCAACGGCGTGACCGTTGAGGTTCCCAAGAGCGGTACCGCCACAGTCGTCTCGGACCACGGCACTCTTCAGATCTCCGCGGACGGGCACTACAGCTATCAGGCGATCGGAGCCAACAACGTCGGCAACGGTGTGCAGGCGCCGACTGAGGGATTCACGTACACCGTCTCGGATGGACAGGGTCTATCGAGCTCGGCGGTCCTCAGCGTCTCCCTGCAGGGTGTCGCTCCAGTTACCGAGGCAACGTTCGGCTTTGCCTTCGTCGATGCTCATGTGACTTTGGCTGGGGAGGCTCTCGTCCTTACGGGTCCGGACGGAGCGCGCCACGACATCAGCGGCATCGGCACCCTCCACTTCACGGATGGTACGATCCAAGAGAACGACGGGCACTCGCTTGTAGATGACGTTTGGTACCTGTCGAACAATCTAGATGTGTGGAAGGCCCATGTTGATGCCGACACACACTACGAAACGTTCGGCTGGCAGGAGGGACGCGATCCGAACGCTTACTTCCATACTCGCGAGTACTTGGCTGAAAATCCAGATGTGGCTGCGGCCGGGGTCAATCCCTTAGAGCACTACTTCAACTACGGCGAACGTGAGGGCCGCAGTCCAAGCTCTGAATTCTCACCTGAGGCGTATCTGTCCCTGAATCCTGATGTCAAAGCGGCTGGAGCTAATGCGCTGGAGCATTACCTTCAGCATGGTCAGAGGGAAGGCCGTACCGTTTACGAAGGCGAGAGTTCCCACATTATCAGAGACTTCGACGTTGAGTTCTACCTTGCCGAGAATCCCGACGTCGCTGCGATGGCAGCTCAAACTGCGACGCGCGGTGTCACGCCCGAGAGCATTGCCTTCCGGCACTATCTCGACTTCGGCGCCAAGGAAGGACGGGCACCCAATGAGCTCTTTGACCCGGCCGCCTACCTCGCCGCGAACCCCGATGTCGCTGCCAGCGGCACAAATCCTTTGATCCATTACCAGGAGTATGGATGGCGCGAGGGTCGCGATCCGGGACCCAGCTTCCACACGAACGCTTACCTCGAAGCGAATCCGGATGTTGCCGCCGCTGGCATAGATCCGCTGCACCACTTCCTCGAGTTCGGCATGAAGGAAGGCCGTCTGCCGGTCTGACCCCTAGCCAGCATGGAATCCGCGATGACCGTTGCAGACTCCTTCTGAAACGCCTCGGCCTGATCGAACGAACTCGGCGTTCGGTCAGGTCAGAGGAACGTTGCCCGTAAGCCAAGCCTCGTCAATGCGGACGCGCCATCGGGCGAGCTCAGGATCACCGGCCCAAGAGCCAAACAGCATCAAATCGAGGTACTGCCATCATGGTCCCCGCCAACGATTTCAGCTCCATGTCGAACGTGATCCAGATCCGGCGAACCCTTCAGAAAAGTGTAGCGCAGCTCATGGATGCGCAGGACTACATCGTGGGCCAGGTCGCAGCCCTGCAGGCCATCGAACGTCAGGTGAGAGCTCTGGCGTTGCGGGAAAGTGCGCACGTCCTCGAAGCGGAAGGGCAGACGGACGATCTCGATCGTCTGAGTGACCTGCAGACGGCAACCAATGCCAATTTCCGGCAGATGCAAGACTCCTATGCGGGCTTGCGTGCGCAAATCCTTACCCTGATGGGGCAGCACGAACAGCTCTACAATTCTACCTTCGTTCGGAGCACGTGCGATCCGGATCCAGCCAGCTTCAGCAATCCAGAATGAAGATTGGTTCGACGATCTCGGTCGATCGTCTCGGCACGGATCACAATATCAAGAGAGCACAGATGCATCGCTCGTGCACAACTGTTTTCCTCCGAGTACGCACCGGGTTGCACCGCAGCCGCCAGCTGTGGACCAACTTCATCGGCGATAGGCGCGCGGCGACAGCCGTCGAGGTCGCGCTGATCACTCCGTGCTTCTTGGCGATGATCCTCGCCTGGATCGAAGTTGGTTTGTGCCTGCTGATGCTGAGCACCTTGGATAACGCGGCGCGTGATGCAAGTCGGCTGCTAAGGATCGGATCGGTGAATGAGGCAACCTTTAAGGCGGCGATCTGCGCGAAGGCTTCACCGTTTATTCCTTGTGATAAGATCGTCTATTATGTTCAATCGGGTACAAGCTTTGCGAGCCTTTCGCCTGCAATATCAACTAGCACTGGAACATTGAGTAAGACCGGATTCGCTTCCGGCAGCTCTGGATCTGACGTCGTGATTCAGATTGGCTATAGTAAGGCGCCAGTATCAGGTCTTCTGAAGGGTGTTGGCTTTGATGCGAACGTTCTTCTATTGACAACTTTGTCATTTCAGAACGAGCCTTACTGATGTGCTACCTGACAAGAAAGTATTGGTCTGACGAAGCTGGCGTCGGCGCGGTTGAGTTCGCACTGATTGCTCCGTTTATCCTGATCGCGATGCTCGGCAGCTTCCAGGTCTTCGCGCTTGCGCGCGCACGGATGCTCGCCGGTGCTGCCACGCGCAACCTCGCGGATCTCGTTTCGCAGCAGGCGAGCGTCACGGCCTCGGAGGTCGCGGATTACTGCAGAGGTGCCAAGCTTTCTCTGCTACCGCTCGACACCACGGGCTTTGCAGCATCGGTTGCTAGCGTGAGTTACGTCAACACGGTACGGAAAGTCGACTGGACTAACACGAGTTGCGGCATTGTCTCAGCGATCGCCAATGCTGCTAGCGATGCCGCGTCCGTTACGACTGCTTCCGGCGACAGCGTGATCGTTGTCAAGGCGAGCTTCCGTTACGCATCACCTTTGACCTTTCCGCTTGCATTGAACGTGACCTTCTCGGTCTCCGCCCTGGCGCGTCCGCGCGCCGGAGCAGCCGTTACATACGGCAGCTAAAAGCATGCGGATGCCGGTCGCCTTCTCGCCACGCGACACACTTCGCTATTTCTCGAGTGATTGCAGGGGTACTTTTGCTGTCTGGTTCGGGGTGATGCTCGTTCCTGTGCTGCTCATCGCGGGAGGTGGTCTCGACATGATGCGGGCGGTCCAACTTCGCTCAGAGCTTCAGGCGGCGACTGACAGCGCGGCATTGGCGGGCGCTTCCGTCTACGTTTCGGCCACCGCAAGTTCAACGGCTCAGGCGACCGCCACTCGCTTCATGGCCAGTGCTATCGCACGGATGCCCTATGCATCGAACGCGACCTTCACCGTAACGCCGAGTCTAGCGAACGCAGCTGTCTACAGCGTCGCCGTGGCGGCTCAGGCGCGGGTCCCGAACTCCATCCTTTCGATGGTGCTCAGCGAGACTGCCGTCACAGTCATGTCGGAGGCACGAAGCGCCGGCTATAAGCTGGCATTCTCACTGTCGAGCTTCGCCAGCAATTCTGCTGATGCGAACAGTATCTACTGGTACGTCGTGCCAGCTAACAACGGAGTTCCCAATAACAGTGACTTGAATCTACTTTTTTCCAACACATCAGGTAGCAGTTCCAAAGATATTTCCGCCATTATCGGAACGGGGCAGAAGATCGGGTTCGCTTTGGAGAACGTTACGGGTGGAATCTCGAGCTATGGCCGCAATGGCTATGGTGCCGCTCCTGGAAGCAGCCACATCTTCTACTCCCATCTTGTTCCGCCGTCCTCCGCCGCCTATGCGTTGCAACTGTTCAACTGTAGCCTTCAAACGGCAACGCAGGGCGGACTGCTCAGTAACGGCTTTTGCTCACTGGGCGCTCCAAGCAACGCAACAGTCAATTGCAATCAGACGCCTGGCAGGAAGATCACCTACAAATGGAATGACATGGGCGGGTTGATTGACGACAAGGACTACAACGATGCCGTTTTTAACGTGACCTGTTCCAGCTCCTCATCTGGAGCGGACGCCGCAAATAGCGTGGTATTGACACGCTGACGTTTCGGCCTGCCCCCATTCGGTAGCACAGGTTCGAAGTTAGTGCATTGTCGGTCTGGAGTTGACCCCGTTTGTGGTCCACGGCCTATGCAAGTTCTCGGGCTATGGCAGCTTGGTTGGCGAAGGCTCGAGGCGTCAAGCCGCCCAGAGCCATATGGGG
>NZ_LMRM01000050.1:0-5081 GCF_001426045.1 Methylobacterium sp. Leaf94 | reverse complement strand
TCGTTCGTGAAGCGTTTGCGAGGCATGGCATCCTCCCTCCTTCAGGGTTCAGGATGCCCGAAAAACTTGCGCTCAGCGCGGACCAATTTGCTGGGTCAGGGTCACCAAGATCCACGTCCTCACCGATGTCCTCGGCCGCCCCGGCGTACTCCTGCTGACGCCGGGCAATGCCAGCGACGTCACAACCGCCCCGGCCGTGCTCGCCGAGGCTCCCGGTCGGATCCGTCGCCTGGCCGCCGACAAGGGCTACGACGCCGATTGGCTTCGAGCCGACCTGCGGGGAAAGAGCATCACGCCGATCATCCCAGGCAAGCGCGGCCGCAAGCGGAAGATCCGCCACGACAAGCGCCGCTACCGCGAACGTTGGCGCATCGAAGCGACCTTCAATCGCCTGAAAGACTTCCGTCGTGTCGCCACCCGCTACGACAAGCTGGCCCGCAACTACGCCTCGGCCGTCGCGCTCGCCGCCGTCATCGCCTTCTGGTGCTGATCGAGTCTAGACCCTAGGCAGGGAACCCATACAACCAATTGCTGTCGTTTGCGTTTTCTTCCTGAGTTTGAGGTTTCCAGCGTAGGAGGATCGCGATGGCACGGCTGTACTGGCTTTCGGATGAAGCCTGGGCGCGGATCGAGCCACATCTGCCTCACGGCCAACCGGGTAAACCTCGGGTCGACGATAGGCGGGTGATCAGCGGCATCCTGCACGTGCTGAAGGTCGGCTGCCGCTGGCAAGATACGCCCTCCGCGTACGGCCCGCACACCACGATCTACAACCGCTACAACAGGTGGTCCCAGCGCGGTGTCTGGCAGCGCCTGTTTGCCAAGATTGCAGCCACAGGCCCTGTCCCCGACGAGCTGATGCTCGATGCCTCTCACGTGAAGGCTCACCGCTCGGCATCAGGCGGAAAAGGGGGGCCTGGAGCCAGGCCATTGGCCGTTCGCGCGGCGGCTTCACGAGCAAAATCCATTGCTTGGCCGATGGTCGTGGCCGACCGGTTGCGTTCACCCTGACCCCCGGCAGCGTGGCCGACATCACCATGGCGCTGCCGCTGCTAGAGGCTGTCGTGCCGCCCAAACGCCTGATCGCCGACAAAGCCTACAATGCGCAGAGCTTGAAGGATTGGCTCAAGAGCCGCCGGGTGATCGCCACCATTCCGTCCACGGCCACCCGGACGGTGCCCTACAAGCACAGCCGGATCGCCTACCGGCGGCGCAATCGCATCGAACGCCTGTTCGGTCATCTCAAAAACTGGCGGCGCGTCGCGACCCGCTACGATCGCTTGGCCTGCAATTATCTCGCTGCCATCGCGCTCGTTTCCTGTGTCATCGCATAGACCTGAATGAGTCCCCTACCTAGTTCATCGCCCCGAGACGACGCTCGTTGGTAAGTCTTGCCAGCGCACGTCCTATCTCCAGCAGCAACATATCGCTCATCCGATTGAGAAGAGGCTCCGGAAGCTCCTGGATGACCTGTCGAGCCGCGAGACAGTGCTCCGCGGCACGCTCCAAGGGGTGCGGCTCCTGGCAAGCCTGCTGCGACCCCTCGTCGTTCTGGCCAAGGCGCGATTGAGTGATGTCGAGCAGCACGCCACTTCCATGCAGCGGGCGCCCTTCTTCATCCAGGGTGATCCGTCCGCGATCGAGAACCCAGCGAACAACGCCATCGGCGGAGCAGACGCGGTATTCAAACGTGCACGGAAGGCCCGTCTCTGCGCTACGCTTGATCTCACGCACGAACCGCTTCCGATCGTCAGGATGAACCCCGGTGGTGAAGGCGTCGAGCGATGCACCAGCAGCCGCCGCTGCGGGGTCGATGTTGAACACGAGAGCAACAAGGGCATCCGCGTAGACTCGATCATTCGAGACATCGTATTCCCATCGGCCGATTAGATCCGAGGAGTCGAGAGCCTGTTGCAACATGACTTGCGAGACTTGAACCTCGCTCGCTCGATAATGCCCCACTCCCACCTCCGTCGCCTCGAAATCTGCACGATTCGGAATAGATTAACCTGGGATATTAATAAAAGCTATATCGGTATGAAATTACTACAGATTGGTATATGTATGAAATCGCACTTTCGCGAAAACCTTTTGGTTTGGGAGGTCGAAAATGGGCCGTAAGTTGAGCCCGTCGGAGGCTAAGGCGTTCACCAAAAAGGATACGAGCCTGCCGAACGGGAAGCGTAGCGGCTCTTGGCCGATCAGCTCGAACCTTTAGGCTCGGATGGTAGACGCACTTGGACTGGCTGTGACAGCCCTGAGCCGTTCCAGTTCTTCGCGAGACGCCACGTTTGAAGCTGCAAGTGAAGCTCAGACGGCAGAGATTGCGATGAGCCGAGACTGCTTGGATCTGATCAAGGCGTATACACGACCATCCCGCCCGGCGCATCGACGATCTGCTGCCGTGGAACTGGACCACGTCTTGGTTCCATCAGATCGCCGTCTGACATCCCGCCGGGACTACGACCGCGGCCTTCACCGAAGGAGTACGGCTCAGCCCCGGGTA
The DNA here is from genome assembly GCF_001426045.1 of Methylobacterium sp. Leaf94. Lineage (NCBI taxonomy): Bacteria > Pseudomonadati > Pseudomonadota > Alphaproteobacteria > Hyphomicrobiales > Methylobacteriaceae > Methylobacterium > Methylobacterium sp. Leaf94. The sequence continues at coordinate 2,575 of NZ_LMRM01000050.1, read as the reverse complement.
CGGCGGCTTCTGTTCAGCGACCATTTCAGCGTCGACGGCACGCTGATCGAGGCCTGGGCGTCGATCAAGAGCTTCAAGCCCAAGGATCTCGCCCGCATCATGGATCAGTCGGGAAACCGCGACCCGTCACCGGGTACATTCGCCGAGCCAATGCCTTCAAGGACCACTCTCAGAGCAGGTTCTTATAAGACCTATTCGCCCTGACGGGCTTCCGCCGCGGCAGCCGTCGACGCAACGCTGCGAACGATACTCAGCACCTTCATGCGATCCTGTTCGTGCTCGATCGTAAGCCAAAGCGGCATCAGCTCGACCGTTTGTGCGATTTCATCCGGGGCAGTCTCTGAGAACGCCTCGATCGGACAATTGAGTACCGCAGCAATTCTCTTCAATAAGAATGCCGAACGCATTGAACAACGATCGGTCCCTTCAATTTGATGCATCTTTCGCTCCTATTGTGCGCCGCACATATAGCGGATATCGATTGCGAGCAATCATTGTTCCAATCACACAATAGAAATCAATATCTGATCATTAAATTTAACCGTTGATTCATAATATAATATCGATTGAACGATTTGTTCGATCCTGATGCTGTTGCCCCTTGCAACCTCAGCTCGATATGTTTGGTTGTAAGGCTGGAGGAGGCTCGAACATCGATGGAAGATGACGAACGTTTCGAAGCCATGGCAGATGCCTGCCTCAAAGCTCATGAAGCGGTCGCCGAAATAGGCACTCCGGCGATGCTTGCTATGACACGCGCCCTCTTATGGCAGGTCGGGCAGGAACTCGCGCAGCGTGAGGAGCGACGCAAAGAGACACTTCGCTACGCTAGGGCTTCAGAAATGAGGGATCTGAGAGCGGCACGGATGGCGTCAGCGTAGGTGGAGCAGGTGTTAGCGTGGCCGCCAGCGAAACGGCGGTGCCGATAGCGTGTCCATCTGCTGCCGTTTATAAACCATCACCCCTTCGTCGCCGGGCCTATGTCAGCCGAGCCATCAGCCGCCTCACGAACCGCTTGAAGGCATCGACGGCGCTGCGCCGGGTCCGTGATCCGGATATAGGCGTCGAGCAGTTCCAGGCATTCGCGGGTCAGGGCGGTATCGTTCGATCGAACCGGATTGTTCGTGCTGTACACTGCGTTCGGAGCTTCGCTCGGGTTCCGTAACTCGGTGACGGATATTCCGAGCTGCTTGGCAATTCGATGCTGGATGTTCTGACTACGGCTCAAGCTTGTCCGGTCCTGTGTGCCAGCTTCGGCCTCGGACGAGAAAAGACTCGCTTCCTCAAAGGTATTGAGCTTGCGGCCCATTTCTCATCTCCGATTGTATGCAAAATCCGCCGCAGATTTGTACGCCATCAAACGGTTTTACGCGATAGTAAGATCCTATTATCCCGAAACTTCCCAGCCTCACATCTTATGTTAATAAATTTCCCGCCACCCTCGGCGTCAAACCAACCCTGAGGTGAGCAAGGATAGGGATGTCTGATGGTGCGGCGGAATATATGCGCGATCGAGGCTTCGCAACTCGTTCTACAGGACGCGATCGATGCGTCAGACACCATTGGCCGTTGGGACTGGGACATCCCCAATGACCGACTGTATGCCGATCCGCTGGTTGCACTGCTTTTCAACGTTGATCCCGCCTTGGCGCAGCATGGAGTTCCATTAAAGTACTTCCTCGATGGCATTCATCCTGAAGATCGCGAGGAAACTTCTCACGTCATTGCTATCAGCGCCAAGACGGGTCGTTCTTATGTGCAGGAATACCGGGTGCTGTCTGCCGATAGAGCGACGCGATATGTTTTAGCGCGCGGTCTTATTACTCTCGACCACGCCGGCCGCTCGATACGAGGAACAGGTGTCCTGATCGACATCACTCAGAACCGGGTCGATGAAACCGCTTCCGCTCAAGCTGTCCATCCTCTGGAACGAGCTGCCGAGCATTGTCTTGCAGCCCATAACGCCCTTCACGATATACCCGAAACTCTTCTTCGCCAGATGAGCGCCATGCTGCTGCTTGAGGTCGGACGTCGCCTTTCGAAGCTAAAGGGCGATCAACATCGTGCGCGGATGAACTGACCCACGAGAACAGTGCAAGCGGCGCATTCGGCCGGAGTCATGCGTATACTCCTCAAAATGTCGGTTTGATGCGTGCGTGCTAAACGGCACTGCGGCTCAGCTGAGACATGAATAAACCAAGATCGCTGATCAAACCACGGCCCACCGCCATTTGACGGAGACCGCGCAAACCCAATTGGATTGCGCCGTGAACAATCTTTTTTCCTCTACTGTTGCTGCTATTACCCTGGGCGTCAGCGCAATTGCTTAGCCCGCTTTGGCCCAGAGCTACACCGCCCCTGCCGGTATCGCCGCTGTCGCGGCGCCTGATGGTCTCGAGGGCCGCAACTACGACAACATCACCACCGGCTCTATTGGCCTGCCTCCTGAAATGTGGTCCTCCTTGAGGTATTGACCTTGACCCAGCAAATTGGTCCGCGCTGAGCGCAAGTTTTTCGGGCATCCTGAACCCTGAAGGAGGGAGGATGCCATGCCTCGCAAACGCTTCACGAACGA
>NZ_LMRM01000049.1:0-5810 GCF_001426045.1 Methylobacterium sp. Leaf94 | reverse complement strand
CTGGCGCCGTTCACGCCGATGACGGTCGCCTGGTTGTTGCTGGAGGCGTCGAAGCCGTAACCGGCGTTGAAACCGGCGTAGAAGCCGGTCCAGGTGAACACCGGCACCGGCACGAACACCGGGGGAGCCGCGCGACGCGGAAGGTCGGCGGCCGAAGCGGCGCCGGCGAGAAGAGCCGTAGCGGCGCTTGCGAGGATGAGGGTCTTGATCATGGTCGGTCTGCCGGGGAAGTCTGATGCGCACTCTCGGTGCGGTGTGATGTGAACTTAGCGATAGGACAGACCTGACCACTAGTGCAGATGCGCAACACTCAGGTCAGATTGGTGAAGCTCATATTGCTCAAAGAATGCGTTAGGGTTTTACTTACCATGTTGTTCGTGGCCGCCACAGCGCACGTCCGCCCTGTTGGTTCCAAGAACAGCGAGAAGGCCGCGAAGCCGTAGACGATCGATTTGAATCGAAGGGACGAATGGAATGCCGGTTGGCGTGCTCAATGCATGATCCGGAACCAAGCCGGCGGGTCCCTCATAAATGCTATTCGCGGTACAGCCCGAAGGGAACGCCGTGAAGGGCATCAGTCGTAGTTCGGTCGCTGAGGTGAAGCCTACGATCTTACCACTCGGTTGAGCAGATGGTTTTGTAGCTAATCAACTCGACGCATGCCTTTGTCGATGTCGTCTCCATCTGCATCCCCTGGGACACCAGCATCGGCCTCGCGGTCGGAAAAATGAGGGTGGTCGGGGACCGGGAAGAGATCCTCCAAGCCCCGAGCGATCCCATAGAGCACTGGGTAAGACGGCGTGCCTTCGAGCGGCAGGCAGTAGTTAGCTTCACGCATAATGCTCTCGGGTGACGAAGAGGCCTCCTCAGGAGGCGCAAGCGAATGGTGGGCAGTCAGCGTTAATGATAAACTCCGCAATAAGTTTCGAGAAAAACGAAACAATATCCACCACACGACATAAATACACCATCCCTCATCTGTGCGTCATCTAATTGCGCACAACCCGGATGCTTGGATTTGGCGCTCCGGAGTCGAGCCTCGTCGCTGCGCCATGGTCGTGAAGCGATGCCTGCTGAGGCATCCGTGCTCTCGCTCTTGCCACGCGGTTCGGCTGAGTGCTTCCCTCTCTTCATGATCAAATCCGAGTTGATCCTCCGCATCGCAGAGTAGAACCCGCGCCTTCGCAGGCGAGACGCCGAGGCTATCGGAAACACGATCCTGGGACGGATCTCCGACGCACTGGTGGCGGGCGAGCGCGTGGAGCTTCGTAGATTTTTTGCGCCCGCTGCAGGCGGCGCATCTGGCGGAGGCGGAATGAGCGGCGGCGGGACCGGTGGATCTGGCAGCAACTCTGGTAGTAGCGCAGGTACTGGCATGGGTTCCGGTACAGGCGGTGGTATGGGTACCAGTGGCTCTGGCTCCGCGGGCGGATCGTCGGGCACATCGGGGACCGGCGCAGGTGCAGCACCAAGCGGCACTGGCCGGTAACCCGAAGTTGCCCCGCCACCCAATTTGCTCATGGGCTAGTGGGGAGGATCGTCGATCCTGCAGCGTATCATGTCGGGACGCTGCAAAAGGCCATAGCTGCAGCTGAAGCCCCGGACGCGGTAGCCGTGTGACACAACGAGAGGGAGGCAACGACGTGTTCAGCCATATGGTGATTGGCAGCAACGACTTGGCCAAGGCGAAGGTCTTCTACGATGCGCTCTTCGGTGTCATGGGCGGCGAACCCGGCATGAAGGATGCTCTAGGGCGCTTGGTCTACGCGCACCGCGGCAGCCGGTTCGTAATTACCAAGCCGATCAACGGGGAACCCGCGACAGCCTCCAACGGCGGTACCATCGGGTTCGGGATGGACAGCCCGGATGAGGCCCGTGCCTGGCACGAAGCCGGTGTCGCCCACGGGGGTACTTCCATCGAGAACCCGCCGGGCGAGCGTCAAACGCCGATGGGTCGAATCTATCTCGCCTACCTGCGCGACCCAGACGGCAACAAGCTCTGCGCACGCCACAAGGTTGCGGACTGAATCTGCTCCCACCTGCCGATTGACCATTGGGCCCATACCGACAGGTGATAGCGGCGTGACGACGTTGAGGGCGAATTACGCAGCCTTCGTGCGCTTTGTGGCCTTCGGCTCCGCGGAGTCGCCCCGGTCGACGACACGGCCAAGGCCGATGGACTTCGCAAGCTCTGAGCGTCGCGCGGCATACTCAGGGGCGACCATCGGGTAGTCGGCCGAGAGACCGTAGCGCTGACGGTAGCTGTGCGGGTCGAAGCCATGCATGCCGAGGTGACGCTTCAGGGTCTTGTAGGTCTTGCCGTCGATGAAGCTGACGATGCCTTCCGGCGTCACCGACTTGCGGACCTGCGCAGCGCTCGGCTTCTCAATCTCGGCTTCCGGCGCGGCTGTAGCCGCTCCTGTTGCAAGCGCCTGAAGCGCAGTGTGAACCTGACGGATCAAATCCGGTAGATCGGCGGTCCGGACTGGATTGTTCGACACATACGCGGAGACGATATCGCCCGCGAGCTCGACGAAGTTGGCGGTTTGATTATCTATGTTCTCGGACATGCTGCTATTCTGTTGTTGTGCCTCGACCGGAGGGCAATCGTACATCCAGGAATGATTATCAAGCTTTGCCTTGGCCGATGGTCCCGGAGCGGGCTGGAAAGGTCTTGGCGATCGATCCCGGCAAAGACTGGTCGGCGGGAGCGAAGCGGACGGCGCATGCGTCCTGGATGTGTTCCGCTCAGGCATCCCGGGTCCGAAGCAGTTCTGCCATGGGGGCGCCAAGGGGACATCTGGGAGATGGAGCCCAGCGGAGAATAGGACGAGCGGTGCGTGTGAAGCGTTCCCGGGAAGAAGCTGCCGCTTTCGTGACTCCTTCGCCACATCGGTTCCAGAACCGCCGGATCGGACTGCCCGGCGCCGTAATCGTACCGTAGCGTGTCTCGGTCTTGACGGTGCGTGAACCAATCGCCCGTCCAGCCTTCCAGTGAGATGGGCGTGGAGATGCAGGTGTTCGGAGCCTTTGGGTTCGGGCGTGTGACGGCTGGTAGTATGGTCGCTGTGACGGCGCTCGCTCTGCTGACGGCCTGCGCGGGACGCCCCGGCGGGGTTCTCCTGCCCGTCGCCGGCGCCGAGCAGGTTGTGGGCACCTCGCGCGTCGACATGCTCGTAGCCACGACCCGCAAGTCCGCGGCCGACCGCGGCGTGCTGTTCTCGGGCGAGCGTGGCGAGGCGGTGACCTACACCGATCTCGCGGTCTCGATCCCGCCCGACGCCATCCGTCAGCCGGGTTCGGTCCAATGGCCGAAGGCGGTCCCGGGCAACCCAGCCACCGACTTCGTCGCCCTGCGCGCCGATCCGATCGAGCGCGCAAAGGTCCCGGCCTGGACGCACCGCGCCGTCCGGGGTTCGGCCAAGCGCCACGTTCTCGTCTTCGTCCACGGCTTCAACAACAAGTTCGAGGATGCCGTCTTCCGCTTTGCCCAGATCGTGCATGATTCCGGCGCTGAGGTCGCGCCCGTGCTCTTCACCTGGCCATCGCGCGGATCCGTTCTCGCCTACGGCTATGACCGGGAGAGCACGAACTTCTCGCGCAACGGGCTCGAGGACCTGCTGCGGGACCTCGCGAAGGATCCGAATGTCGGCGAGGTGACGATCCTCGCCCATTCCATGGGTAATTGGCTGACCCTCGAGAGCCTGCGCCAGATGGCCATCCGCGACCGCCGGATCGCCCCGAAGATCCGCAACGTCATCCTGGCCGCCCCGGACGTCGACATGGATCTTGCCCGCGCCGCCTTCCACGACATGGGCAAGGACCGCCCACGCCTGACGCTGATGGTCTCCGGCGACGACCAGGCCCTGGCGGTGTCCCGTCTGGTCTGGGGCGACAGCGTCCGCCTCGGCGCTATCGACCCGACGGTCGAACCCTATCGAACGCAACTCGAGCGCGAGAAGGTGTCGGTGCTGAATCTCTCCGCAGTGAAGTCGACCGACGCACTCAACCACGGCAAGTTCGCCAGCGGCGACGTCGTCGCCCTCCTGGGCAAGCGCCTCGCCGACGGCCAGCCGATCTCGGACGGCCAGATCGGCATCGGCGACCGTCTGGTGAGTACGGCCGCCGGCGCCGCGTCCACAGTCGCGACCGGAGCTGCCCTGGCCGTTGCCGCCCCTGTAGCCCTGATCGACCCCCAGACCCGCGAGACCTACGGCGAGCACCTCTCGAACGTCGGATCTGGCCTGCGCGACACCGTTGGATCGACGGTCGATCTCGCCGGCGCCCCGGTGCGCGCGCTCGGAAGCAGCGGACGCTAGCGGTTCAACGTGCTCGGGGTCAGGGATGACGGCGACCAGGTGCGTACATTGTTCGATCTATTTTTTGAGGCGGTCGAGTAGAACCTCGACCGCGTGGAGGCGGAGCACCGCCTGTTCTCGTTCCTGACCTGCAAGGCAGCGGTATCGTCGGCCCGGTCCACTTGAAGGCCATGCCGGTGCTGCTGACGACGCCGGAGTGCTCTGCAACGTCCTATCGCATACGGTTACGGCACGGGAGTTGATCGCCCCAGCACACGCGGTGCGCGCCGGATGCGCATTCCTGCTGTCGCATTCCCACATCGACACGCGCGACGATGATTGGCCATGAGCCTTCGGGTAACCGAAGGGCTGCATCCTGACGTCGAGCCATGTTGCGTACCGGCTCGTCTGTGAGATGGACGATCCTCCCCGCCGGCTCGTGATCAGATCGGGCAGCGGGGCGGCTTCATTGAATATTAATCATACGACCACATCTCAGAACCATACCGATCGCGGTTCTGCGGCCAGATCGGATGCGGCCACGATGCTGGGATAGGGTGACGCCGGATGTACGCGCACCTCGTTCCAGCGTCCGTGGCCGTTGCTATGTTTGGCCTCGGTGCAACCTTAACGGTTTGTTGCCGATGCCCCTTCAGGATGCCTCAACCTTTGGAGGATCCTGGCCCATGCGCGTGCTGCTGATTGAGGACGACGCCTCTGTCGCGCAGAGCATCGAGCTGATGCTCAAGTCCGAGAGCTTCAACACCTACACCACGGATTTGGGTGAGGAGGGGATCGATCTCGGCAAGCTCTACGACTATGACATCATCTTGCTGGATCTGACCCTGCCGGACATCTCGGGCTACGAGGTGCTGCGCACGCTGCGGGCCGCGAAGATCAAGACGCCGATCCTGATCCTCATCGAGGACAAGGTGAAGGGCCTCGGCTTCGGCGCCGACGACTACCTCACCAAGCCCTTCCACAAGGACGAGCTCGTCGCCCGCATCCACGCGATCGTGCGCCGCTCGAAGGGGCACGCCCAGTCGGTCATCACCACCGATGATCTTGTCGTGAACCTCGATGAGAAGACTGCCTTCGTTGCCGGGAACCGCATCAATCTCACGGGCAAAGAGTACGGGTTGCTGGAACTCCTTGCCCTGCGCAAGGGCACGACGCTGACCAAAGAGATGATCCTGAACCACCTCTACGGCGGCATGGACGAGCCGGAGCTGAAGATCATCGACGTCTTCATTTGCAAGCTGCGGCGGAAGCTCGCCAACGCGTCGGGTGGCAAGAACTACATCGAGACCGTCTGGGGTCGTGGCTACGCCCTCAGGGAGGGCGTGCCGGAGATGCGGGCCTTGGCTGGCTAACGCTCGATAGAGGCCCCTCTCCCCCACGCTCTAGGTTAGGACTGTCCGACGTCAGCACCTGTGGGACAGAATGAGGGTCTTCCCGAACGGAGGATGGCTGGTTCATCGTAGCCCCTGAGGAGCGAAGATGAAGCAGACA